>PXRS01000024.1:0-36944 GCA_003023785.1 Halobacteriales archaeon QS_5_68_33
TAATTAACCAACAACGCTCTTGCGTAGGAGATTGTGGATGCTGCTGAGCGGTAGCTGTGGAGTCGAAGAGGACAAGGGCACCGCGTCAGCGGTGCCCGATACGAATGATTCCGCTATAGTATCCGGTAAAACTATTTACCCAAAGCTCGTTGCAACCGTTAGTGGATCATCTCAACAAGATCTCCGTCGAGAAACTGCAAGAAGCCCTCGACAATGTAGACGGAAAGAAACCGACACAACGGCTTTTAGCGGCAATAGCGTACAAGAACGGAGTTTCGCAAACTGAACTAGCCGAGTGGTACGACGTTCAACGACGAACGATCTATAGCTGGCTCAAGCGACTCGACACTGACGAGTCGCTTGAGCAAGCCGTCTCTGATGCTCATCGATCCGGGAGAAAAAGAAAACTCCCAGAATTACATCAAGATGAGTTCGAACAAACCGTCAACGAGCCTCCTGAAGAGGTCGGGATCGACGCGCCGGCGTGGACGCCGGCGCTTGCCCAAGAATACCTCGAAGAAACGTACGGCGTCAAGTATTCGATCCCGAGTTGTCGGCGGTTGTTGAAAGAAGCTGGACTCAGTTATCAAAAACCGCGCCGAACAGCCGCCGAAGCTGACGAAGACGACGAAAAAGAATTCCACGACGAGCTCAAAAAAAGCGGCGGGAGATGGACGCCACAGTAGTCTGCATCGATCAGACCAAGAAATCTGTCCAGGTCGAGCCGCGTGCCGCGTGGTTTCCGCGCGGCACGCGGCCGAGCGTCGAACTGTCTGGTCAACGTGACTGGACGTGCCTACTCGGCGCAATCACCGAAGACGGCGAACGCTTTTTCTCACGGTTTACTGAGTACATCACCGCCGATCACGCGAAACATTTCATTCTCGCGTTATGCGAAGAATTCGAAGAGGATCTAATCATCGTGCTGGACGGAGCGCCGTACTTCCAGGCGTCAGCCGTCACGGACCTGGCGGCCCGTGACGACCTCGCCTTCGTCACGTTCCCTGCGTATTCGCCGGAACTCAACCCTGTCGAAGAGTGTTGGCGACAACTCCAAGCCGCTCTGAGCAACCGATTCTTCGACTCGTTAGACGAACTCACGACGGCGATCGATACCGCTCTTGACCAACTATCGATTCCAAAGATGAGTAATTATTTCTAATGACTGCTATAGCTCTTCGGCCCAATCAGCCGTGTGGACGATAGAATACTCGTGTTTTGTCAGATAGACTTGGAGGGCTCCGAGTTGGCCTCCCCAGCCATCGTCGTCCGTCCGTTCGTAGTCGACTGCCTGAAACAGAAACAGATCAATGTCTGGAGCGTGTGTTTCGAGAAAGTCGAGTTGCTGTTGCATCCGCTTGTCGCTAATCCCAATCTCCCCTTGCACATTCCAAGACAGCACCCTCATCGGTTGATTGCGTCACCGTTCGCCGGCGTGTCTGAAATATTTAGGGTAGAAGACACCAAGGAATTCGACTCCAGTACAGATTTGTAGCATGCTATGGGCCGGTGTTATACCTATGCTCTGTACTTTGCATACCCCACATACCTAAAATAACCGACAGGTGTCCGACTGAAGTGGTACCTTGTTCCTCTGTACCCGACACCCACCGAACCGGGTGAGAAATCGTCAGACGCGCGTCGGCCCGCAGTCGCAGGTTTCAATGTCTCGGATCCGCTACGGTCGGACATGCAGTGTCACTACTGCGACCGCGCCGCCGAGATCGGGGTCGAGAAAGACGGCGTCAAGGTCGGGGTCTGCAAGTCGCACTTCCGCGAGCAGATGGAGGAGATCGCCGACTCGGACTGGCTCGACGGCATCGAGGACGAACTCGACATCGACCGCGCCGAGTGACGGGTCCCGCCGCCCGCCCCCTCGCTCGCCGTTTCCCCTCCGCCCGCCGCTCGACTGCTTCCGTCCGATAGCGCCGACACCGCCGGCCGGCAATTCGGGGGGGCCGTCCGGACGCCGGCGACCGCGTCGGTCTCGTAACACCTAAACGCCGGGTTGCGTATTCCGTAGTATGCCACCGGGGGCGGCAGTGACGCGCGTCGACCTCCACGTGAAGGTCGTCGACGACGACGTCGTCGAGCGCGCGAAGGCCGCGGGGCTGGACGTGCTGGTCTACGCGCCCCACTTCGAGCACGTCGATACCGTCCGCGAGCGGGCCGCCCGCTTTTCCGACGAGGAGTTGCTCGTCGTCCCCGCCCGCGAGTACTTCACTGGCACCTGGACCAACAGGAAGCACGTCCTCGCGGTCGACCCCGACGACCCGGTGCCGGACTTCCTGCCGCTTGACGTCACGATGGACGAACTCGACGGGCAGGACGCGGCGGTGCTGGTGCCCCACCCCGAGTTCCTGACGCTGTCGATGGACCGCGGGGACGTCGCGGCCTACGCCGACCGGGTCGACGCCGTCGAGGTGTACAACCCGAAACACTGGCCGTGGGACAACGCCCGCGCCCGGGCGGTCGCCCGCGAACTCGAACTGCCGACCTACATCTCATCCTACGCCCACCTCCGGCGGACGGTCGGGGAGGCATGGATCGAACTCGAACGCCCGGTCGACGACGCGGGCGACCTCGTCGCCGCCTTGCGGGCGGGCGCGCCCCGCCGGATGTTCCGCCGGCGCGGCGCCGCCCACACGCTGAAGTGCCGCGCCGAGTTCGCCCACCTGGGCTGGGAGAACTCCTGGGAGAAGGTCGACCGCGTCGTCCTGAAGGGGCTGGAACCGACCAACCCCGACCACCCCCGCTATCCCGACCGGTTCGCCGACCTGAACGCGTACTGAGCGGTGCGGTCCGCCGCTCGTGGATCCGAACGGAAGCTCACGCCCCGATAGCTTCGAGAAACGAAACCAGTTCGGTCCGCAGGAGTGTGGCGATGACGAGGGAGAACGCGACGGCGACAGCAGTATACGAGACAGCAGCGCCTCGCGTCTCGTGGACCCAGTCGCGGTCGCTGAGTTCGCGCGAGACGAAGACGACGTAGTCGCCGATGGCCAGCGCCGACGCGACGGCCAGCAGCCACAGCAGTGCCTCGGTGGCCAGCGCGGCGGGCACCAGCATCCCGACCATCGCGAAAAACTGGAGGTTCGTCACGACCTTGCCGTACAGGCGCGCCCGGATTTTGCTCGTGTCGAACCCGTACAGCGGGACGAGGGGGCCGAGCGAGACGACGAAGGCGTCCCTGGCGAAAAACAGGACCAGGTATTCGATGGGCAGGTCCATCCGCGGGAAGAGGAACGCGACGAGGACCAGCGCGGTCAGTTTGTCAAGCGCGGGGTCGAGCAACGCGCCGAGTTCCGTCTCCTGGTCGAGGCGGCGGGCGAGCCAGCCGTCGACGCCGTCAGAGACGACGACCAGCGCGAACAGGACGTACCGGAGCGGCGACTGCGGGGCGATGACGATACCTGCGACGAGCGGGAGTCGTGAGAGCGAGACGAGATTCGGGACCGTCCACACCGCCGTCCGCCAGCCCCCCCCGTCGGCGTCCGGGCGGGCGTCCCCGCCATCGGCATCCGGGGAGGCGCCCCCGCTGTCCATGTCCCGGGGAGCGACCCGCCGGCCCATGTATCCACCGTTTCACCGTGACCGCCGCGAGTCGGTGCGGCATCGACCACACGAGAGCCCGCGGCTAACCCGGTACACGATCACCGCGATCAGTGCCAGTTCCGGCGTGTCAGAGGACTCTTCGCAAGGCATTGTTTTCGTGAAAGCCCCGACGAATCGGCTGTTCGGTACTAGTCACACCAAGATTCAATCGTGGTATTGAAACGGGGTGTGATGTGGCGACCGAGCAACGAGTCGGCTCCAAGGAGTACGAGACTGATACCACTGGCGAACGTAATATAAAAGCCCACATGCGGGACATACGTCTCCTCAATCCAATAATGATGTCCGAAATTGCCAGCGATTAGAAGGACGACTCCCCCCGCAAGAACGAGGACGATGTCTGGCGACAAATTCACTATTCGACCTATCAGTGTGGCACAAACAGCGAACAGCAGTATAAAAATGAGTATTGGGTCACCAAATTCGAATCCGGGATGAATTCCAAATACTCCTTCATCGGTATAGAATAGCCTTCCGTCCAGACATCCGGAGGGCAGTTTTCGCACCCACGGTAACCAAGTACCGACCAGCGTCGAGATAAACAACCCAATCGTCGCCCCGATATACCTGATTGACGGCTTTTTTGACATTGGATCAATGGTTGTGGTGGAGTGATAAGTTTCTTGTCTTCCCTCGTTGATCGCAAGACTGCAGCCGAATAATATTGCTGATATTAAATTTTCTGCGGTTAGAGGCTCTCATTCGCGCGATTTCGAAACACAGATGGTTTAAATATTAGTCATATAGTGTTTAACAGAACCATCAGAATTATTTTATTTCGATCATGTCAGCGAAGTGTTGATTTGTAGAAATCCAAACTGCCAAGTCGGGACTTCCACCGGTTGCGTGGAAGTTGAGACCGGTCGCCTCAATGCATACGGTTCTCGAACCGCTTCATGATCAACGGTGGTTTTCCTTCAGTGTTTTCGTGGCTTTCGCCCCTAACACTCTTTACAGTGGATGACGTACCCCCATTCAACGATGTCTATCGACCGAGACACCTTCGAGAACACGAGAGAGGACGAGCTCGAAGAACTCTCTGTACCTGATCAAGTCCTCGGATTTCTCGCCGCCAACGAGGATCGGGCGTTCAAGGCCCGCGAGATCGCCTCTCAGGTCGATATCGACGAGGGCGCAGTCAGCACCGCGCTCTCGCGATTGAAGGACCGCGATCTGGTCGAACACAAGGCGACGTACTGGGCAGTAACTGACGACACTGATCGCCTCGACGGATACAGCGGGTACAAACGAGCAACGGCTCTGTTCAACGAGCAATTGGGTGCGGAGGACAAGGAATCCTGGCGCAAGCACGCACCGCAGGAACCACACCCGAGCGTCGAAGACGAACAGTGACTGAAGAAGAGACACCGATCTTCGAGCGGGGAGACGTCGTCTACGGTGATGATCCGTTCAAAGGCGAAGAAGACGCTCGGCCCTGGCTTATTCTCTCGAACCACAAAGGCCGTCCGTTCCACGGCGAGCAGTATATCGCGCTCACGTTGACGTCGCAATCCTGGATAGATGGGCTGATCGAGATTCCAGAGACGAGCTGGGTTCGTGGGGGGACACCAGATGACAGTCGGATCGTTCCATGGGGCGTCCAGTCGATTACCCAGGAGGATATTGACTTCTGGCAGGGCCGTCTTGATAGCGATCTTGTTGACCAAGCGGTGGCTGCGCTCGTCGAGGAACTACAATAGACTCTCCGATGTTTCGTTCGAGTACAGATTTGGTGAAACACCTGTTTGGCGAGTCTGTTTCTTTACGGACTACTGGTCAGTGTCGACCTCTCGGGTTTCCCAACTGACCTCGTACGAGATGGTTTCCCGTCCGTTTTCGAATCGATAGTTAATCTCGCTGTTGAGCGTGAACTCACCCGATTCGAACGCGTCGCGGTCAGATTGGACTTCGTATTCCTCGGCGGCTGTCTTCCCTGGACCAAGTTCTGTCTGCAGGCCGGGATCACCGCCCCCGACAATCTCGCCGTCCTCGACGATTATGGCACCGCTCTCCTCGTAGGCGTCAGTCCATAAGAGCAGGCCATCCGCCTTCTGCATCCCGAACGGTCGTGGCGGACCAGTGTGCCATGCGATTGGGTCGTTGCCTTCGTTTATCGCCGTGAGTTCGAAAACAGCAGGGTCGCCGCTCGTCGCTATCTCGTCAAGGAGACGAGCTTCGACAGTGAGCCGGGGAGGATTATCGAGATCGACTTCGAACAAACTGAACCCGACGTATTGGTACTCCGTGTCGTCACCGAAATCAACGAAGTCGTACTCTTCGATTGCAGTTCGAGTGTCCTCGGGAAGTTCATTTGTCGAATACGAAGCAGACGGCCCTGGTCCTGCCGATAGCACGTTTCGAAGGGCGGATCGCGCATCCGATGACAGATTCCCGATCTTGATAGCGGTGTCCTCATCATCAAGTGAATCGGCGAAACTATCCGGATCAATCGTATAGCGGTGTTCGGGCTTGAGCCGCTCCGATGAAGCCTCAAAAGACACGAGTTCATAGCGGCTGTCAGCCGCTGTCGTCTCAGTTTCGTCCGCTGGATTCCGTCCCGCTGGCTCTCGGCCGAGGCATCCGCCGATCCCGATCGCTGTTCCCCCAGCACAGACATCGAGGAACTGACGACGGTTCATGTCATAACATGACAATCCGAAATATGAGTAGCTTTGGGAACGTCAAATCAGAGGGTGAGTTTCAGGATTTCTTTCGCCAACACTCCGTGCGGATACTGAATATACCCCCGCTGAACAATTAAACGAGTTCTTGGACGTGTCGTGTGCAGCGTCTCACAGTGGCTGCAACTCGTGGATCTCGCCGGAGCGTCTTCCAACGCATCGCAAACCGATCACACGCTAATTGGCCAGTATACGAGACGACGCCGTTGTACGAACAAAGCGCGCTTGCCGGGCTGGAATCCGATATCCGGACAGTTTCACAGACCTGGTTCAAACACGATTGCCACGAATCGGTCGAGATATTCGTCTGCTCACTCCCGCTGGCGTATTTCAGGTTTGAGGACCACGACCGCTACGGGTGTTCGACGCGCTACGAGATGGACACCCTCTTTCGCGTGTTCGTGCTGAAAGAACTCCACGGGTGGGAGCACGAAACAGCACTCCTCGAATACCTCGATATGCCTCGTTGAACGCAAGACTGCGCCAGTATATGAATTATGATATTCAATTTTCCACCGGTAACAACGCTCTAGCAATAGATTCTGAGAGCGGACGATTCAATCTCACCCGATTTGCGCAGTGATCAAAACATCAGTTTCACAAGATACTGCACGAAGATGCACTTGCACGTGAGCTCCCGGAACTGGTCATGCCAGCTCCGGGAGCGAATCTCGTCGCCGTCGTCCTTCATCATCGCACAAAGAATCGCTTTAGCCTCCCTTTGCTTTTTGATGACACATAGGATAGTCGGGATATGCACCGCCGACAGTATCTCGCTGGACTCGCCGGAGGGTTCACGGCTGTTGCTGGCTACCTGTCGATAGCCTCCGGCTCTGGTGAGGCACTTCGGGCTGTTTCAGTTGCCGAAACGAGGACGGCGGGTATCGACGTGGCCGCTGAACTGCTCGAATCAACCGTCACGGTAGACAACACGGTCACCGGTCGTGTGACATAGTCTAACGCGAGGTCGGAGACAACAGAGGTGTCGATTGGCCGAGACTCAGCCGAGGCACTCATAAGTCACTCGGCAGAGGGAGGTGGGGCAACGGGGCTGGTGCTGGCGTCCACGGACTATGAGACAGAGAAACGGTCAGAAACGTGCTGGAAACCGCCTGACTGCGACTATTTCGGTGGCGATGATGACGCAGATGTCACTGCGCTCGCTTCAGGAGAATCGTTTCGACACGAGTACGACCTCTGGACCCGTTCCGACGCAGAGGGCTGTTTACCCTCCGGAACGTATCATTTCGGCCACTTTCGCGAGGAGAATTCGCCCTCGTGGCGAGTGACGCTCGATGTGAAGAAACCAACCGACTGATGGTATCGGTAGGTAGAATCTCTCTATTGAACACTCAACGGGACGCAACCGACCGCTGTGCGGACGGTTCTCCCACGCGTAGTCAGTCCTCGAACTCCAAGACGATGGGGCGGTGGTCCGACACCTGGACCGGGATGACGGCACACCGCGTGACCGCTATCTCCGGCGAGGTGAGAAAGAGGTCCAGCGTCCGGGTCTCGGTGACGATCCCGTCAAGCGGGCGCGGCGGGACGGTCTCGCCGGGATCGTGGAGGACCAGTCCCGCCGCGCCCAGCGTCTCCTCGACCTCCTCGAGGCCGTCGTAGGCGTTGAAATCGCCACAGACGACGACCCGCTCGCGGTCGGCGACCAGGTCGGCCAGTTCCGCGAGCTGCTTGCGCCGGCCGCGGCCGCTCATCGCGAGGTGGACCCCGAACACCGAGCGGTCGCCGACCCGCACCTCGGTGACGAGCCGCTTGGGCCCGTGGTCGAGGTGGTGGGTCTCGACGGTCGCGTCGAGGTCCTCGCGGACGAGCACACCGTTCGAGAGGTGTTCCAGCACGGGCAGGCCGGCGACGACGCCGTCGCCGTACTTGGTGTCGGCCCGGGCCCGGTAGACCAGGCCGCGGTCGGCCAGCGCCTCGGCGACGGCGGCGACCTGGCCGTTCGTGGACGTGCGGACCGACCCCTGGTCGACCTCCACCAGGGCGACGACGTCGGGGTGTTCGTCGGCGATCGCGTCGACCAGGCGCTCGGTCGCGCGGCGCTCGGCCTCGGCGCTGCCGACCATCGCCCGGTGGGGCCGCAGCGCGTAGCCGCTGAGCGACCCGTCGTAATCGAGCAGGTAGCCGGCGTTGACGGACATCACCTTCACGCGTCGTCACCTCCGTACGCCCGCACTCGGGGCATCGTACAGCACCTGAGCCGGGAGACGCTGATAAAGATACTGTTCGGAAAGAGGGAAAACGCGGCCTCGCAGTGACGGTCGACCGCGGTCCGGTGGGCGAGGTCACGCGGTCGGTTGTACCGATGTACCGGTGTTTCGCCGACCGGTTCGACGACATCCGGAACTGATTGACAACCGACCGTATCAGAACGTTTCGAGGTAGCGGTCGAGTTCCCACTGGGAGACGTCGACGAGGTAATCCGAGAACTCCTCGCGCTTGGCCTTCACGAACTGCTCGGAGGTGTGCGGACCCAGCGCGTCCATGATGACCTCGTCCTCCTCGAGGGCGTCGACGGCCTCGCCGAGGTTGGTCGGGAGGGTGCCGATGCCGTACTCCTCGCGTTCCTCCTCGCCGAACTCGTAGATGTTCTCCCGGATGGGGTCGGGACAGTCCAGGTCGTTCTCGATGCCGTCGAGACCGGCGTGGACGAGCGCGGCAAAGGCGAGATACGGGTTACACGACGGGTCGGGGAAGCGCGCCTCGATGCGCGAGGCGGCGGGGACGCGAGCCGCGGGCTTGCGGATCAGCGCCGAGCGGTTGACGTCGCTCCAGGCGATGTAGACCGGCGCCTCATAGCCGGGCACCAGGCGCTTGTATGAGTTGACCGTCGGGTTGGCGACGGCCGCGACGGCCGGCGCGTGTTCGAGAACGCCCGCGAGGAAGGACTTGGCCGTGTCGCTGAGGTCGAACTCGTCGTCGTCGTCGTGGAACGCGTTTTCGCCGTCCTCGCTGAAAAGCGAGAGGTGCGTGTGCATACCCGACCCGTTGATGCGCGGAATGGGCTTGGGCATGAACGTCGCGTGCAGGTCGTGCTGGGCGGCGATGGCCCGCACCACGGAGCGGAACGTCGCGACGTTGTCCGCCGTCGTCAGGACGTCGTCGTACTTGAAGTCGATCTCGTGCTGGGACTGGGCGACCTCGTGGTGGGAGGCCTCGACGTCCAGGCCCATGTCCTCCAGCCCGTAGATGATGTCGCGGCGCACGTCCGAGGCCAGGTCCTTGGGCGCGAGGTCGAAGTACCCACCCGTGTCCGAGAAGTCCGTCGTCGCACGCCCGCTCTCGTCCTCCGCGAACAGGAAGAACTCGGGCTCGGGACCGGCGTTGACCGTATAGCCCAGGTCGCCGGCGCGTTCGACGGCGTCCTTGAGGATCCCGCGCGGGTCGCCGGTGAACGGCGCATCCGTCGAGGTATCGTAGACGTCACAGATCAGCCGCGCGCTCCTGCCCCCGGAGAGGTCGTCCTTGTCGCGCCACGGCAGGACGGCGAACGTCGAGGGGTCGGGCACCAGGCGCATGTCCGACTCCTGGATGCGGACGAACCCGTCGATCGACGAGCCGTCGAAGTAGATGCCCTCAGTGAACGCCTTCTCGGCCTGGTCGGCCGTGACCGAGACGTTCTTTACGGTGCCGAGGATGTCCGTAAACTGCAGACGCAGGAAGTCCACGTTCTTCTCGTCTATCTCGTCGAGGACGCCCTGTGCCGCTGTCGAGAGACCACCGTCCGTCTTCGCGTTTTCGCTTGTCATCTTTGTCGACGTTCCATCGGTGTTGCCCTGTTATTAAAACCCTGCCCCTTTACGCAAATCTCACGCGGTATCCTCGTGAATTGGATATTCGTAAAATTATAAAGGGTGGGTGCCGTTCCGGGGAATAATGACGTACGAAAATCTCGACCGCAAGTTGGTAAACGCGCTTCTGGACGACGGCCGGGCCAGCCTCCGGAGCCTCGGCGAGGACCTGGACGTCTCGGTGACGACCGTCTCGAACCACCTCTCGGACCTCGAGGAGGAGGGGATCATCGAGGGGTACACCCCCAGGGTCAACTACGACAAACTGGGCTACGACGTGACCGCGGTTCTCCAGCTCAAGGTGGAGGGCAGCGCCCTGCCGGAGGTGACCGAGACGCTGCGCGAGCACGAACAGATGGTCTCGGTCTACGAGGTCACCGGCGACTACGACATCATCGCCATCGGCAAGTTCACCGACACCGACGGGATGAACCGCCACATCAAGGAACTGCTCGTCGACCCCGAGATCAAGGAGTCCAACACCAGCGTCGTCCTCAACGCCGCCTCCGAACACGAGCAGTTCGAACTCGACATCGAGGAGTGACCCGCTGACCGAGGTGGCGACACCGCCGCGTACGCCGTCGGAGCCGTCCGGGCCGGCGCGGATCCCGAAGAGCACGCCAGCAGCCGTCCGACCACGTGCTGGACAGGGTGCCTCGTTGAACGCAAGAACGCGGCGGTATCTGAACTCTGATATTCGATTTCAACCGACTTGTCGATCAGCAAGCAGGGCAACGAGCATCCGCGGACGGCGGTTGTCCAGGGCGCGTGGCGAGTCCGGTCACAGCCAAAGCGGCCCGTCACAACAGGTCGTTGACGTCGCTCATCGTCTCGCCGGTAGGGCGTGTCGCGCCCGATAAACGAACCAAAAAGTCACAACAGGTCGTTGACGTCGCTCATCGTCTCGCCGAGGGCGTCGCGTTTCGCGACGGCGGCGTCGTCGCCGGGCGCGAGGGCCCCCTCGATGGCCTCGCGAGCGCCGTCGATGGGGTAGTGGGTCTCGACGTAGGCCGCGAGGGCGAACTCGCGTTCGGAGACGCCGGCGAGTTCGACCGCCTCCACTCGCCCGAGTCGGCCGTCGAGCCAGTCGAGGACGACCTCGCGTGCCATCGGGCCGACAGGCGAGACGGACTCGCCGAAGAGGTGCAGCGCCTTCGCGCCGTCGGTCGGGGCGACCCCCGCGGCCCGGGCGGCGTCGCCGACGCTGGCCCCGTCGGCGTACGTCTCGACGAGCGTCGCGGCCGCCGACGGCGAACACGGCAGGTCCTCGGCGTATTCGTCCAGTCGGTCGGCTAGCGCCTCCCCGGTCCGGTCGACCGACGCGACCCCCCGGTCGCGCTGCTCGTCGACGACCTCGACCCCCGCGGCGATATCCGACAGTCCCATTGACACTTCGTTTCCGCGCCCTCGGTTTAATAGTTGGGGGTTCGACCGGCCCTTCCGGCCGGAGCGTGACTACAGTCGACGGACGTGATGGGCGTGAGGGACGGAAACGTTCAGTGACAGGACCGCCAGGGGGCGGGATCAGTCGCCGACGGCGCGAGATTCAGTCGATCTGGATGGCGGGGCGGCCGGGGCGGGCGTCGGCAGCGGACTCGCCGGCCGCCAGAACCGTCACGTCGGCGCCGAACTCCCGTTCGATGAGCCAGGCGGCCCGCTCCAGGGCGGCGCGCTCGGCCGCCGGGTCGAGCGTCTCCGAGAGCGCCTCGCGCTCGGCGGCAAGGTCCTTGGCGAAGTCGGCGGCGGCCTCGCCGTGCTCGCGGAAGCGCTCGTCGCCCATCACCGCGCCGACGAGGTTGTCGGCGTCGGACGTGCGGGCGAACTCGTGGACCTCGTGTTTCCAGTCGGGTGCGACGGCGATGGCGACCTCCTCGGGATCCTCGATGCCGGCGACGTCGACGATATCGCGGACGTCCTCGCGGGTGTTCTCGACGAGGCGGCGCTCGATGTCGTAGCTCGCAGGGGGGTCGGCGCCGGGCCAGTCGGCCTCGGCGACGAGGCCCTCGCCGCCGAGTTCGTCCCACATCTCCTCGGCGACATGGGGGGCGACCGGCGCGAGCAACTTCGTGACAGTCTCGACGCCGCGCTCGACGACGGCGGGGTCGGGCGTCGTCTCGTCGCGGTACCGGCGCACCAGCGAGACGAGTTCCCGCACCGCCTGGAGCGCGTGGTTGAATCGGAAGGCCTCGAACTCCTCGGTGGCGGTGGCGGTCGTCGCCGAGACCTCGCGGGCGACGTACTCGTCGATAGGGGCGCGGTCGGCGTCGGCGTCGACCTTCCCGACTGCGCCGCTCGCAACCTCGGCCGCCAGCGCGTAGACGCCCTGGAGGAACTCGTGGGCCGAGCGGGCGCCCTCCTCGGTCCAGTCGAAGTCCTTCTCGGGCCGGGCGGCCTCCAGCATGAACAGGCGGCCGGTGTCGGCGCCGTGCTTCTCGACGAACGGCCGCGGCGAGACGACGTTGCCCGTCGAGGAACTCATCGCCGTCCCGCCCTTCCGGACCATCCCCTGGGTGAGCAGGTTCTCGAACGGTTCCCGGACCCCCTCCAGCATGTCCAGATCGGCGAGCACCTTCGTGAAGAATCGCGAGTAGATGAGGTGCATCGTCGCGTGCTCGATGCCGCCGACGTACTGGTCGACGGGCAGCCAGTCGCTGGCCTGCTCGGTATCGAAGGGGGCGTCGTCCATGCCCGGCGAGATATACCGCAGGAAGTACCACGAGGAGTCGACGAACGTGTCCATCGTGTCCGTCTCGCGCTCGGCGGGGCCGCCGCAGTCCGGACATTCGACCTGCTTCCACTCCTCTGCGGCGTCCAGCGGGTTGCCCGTCGTCCGCACGAACGCCGGGAGTTCAACCGGCAGGTCCGCCTCGGGCACCGGGACGTAGCCGCAGTCGGGACACTCCACGAAGGGGATGGGCGTCCCCCAGTAGCGCTGGCGGGAGATACACCAGTCACGGAGGCTGCGCTCGACGCGGCGCTCGCCGTCGAAGACGTCGACGAACGCCTCGCGGGCTTCCTCGCTCGTGAGGCCGTCGTACTCGCCGCTGTTCGCGAGGACGCCGTCGGACTCGCTTCGCCCGTCCGACGAGCCCTCGACCTCGCCGAGGTCGAGGACGCCGTCCTCGGTGTAGGCGGCTCTCTGCACGTCCACGTCCGCGGGGTCGACCTCCGCGTCGGGGGCGGGCTCGACCACCTGCCGGATGGGGATGTCGTGCTCCCGGGCGAAGGCGTGGTCGCGCTCGTCGTGGGCCGGGACGGCGTAGAGCGCCCCCGTCCCGATGTCGGAGAGCACGTAGTCGGCGACGTAGACGGGGATCTCCTCGCCCGTCGCGGGGTTTTCGGCGTACTCGCCGGTGAACACGCCGGAGGTCTGTGGGAGGCCCTCGTCTCGCGCTGCGTCGCCGCTCGACGCCTCCGAGGCGCTCCGCGCCTCGCGGTCGCCGTGCTCGGCGCGGTGGACGTACTCGGCGACCGCCTCGTCCTCCCCGGCGAGGTCCTGGGCGACGGGGTGACCCGGCGAGAGCGCGAAGAAGGTCGCGCCGTGGATGGTGTCCAGCCGCGTCGTGAAGATCTCGACGCTGTCGCCCGTGGTGAGTTCGAACGCGACGGCGTCGCCCTCCTGGTGGCCGATCCAGTTGCGCTGCATCTCGCGCACGTTCTCGGGCCAGCCGTCCATCCGGTCCAGCGCCTCGTGGAGTTCGTCCGCGTAGTCGGTGGTCGTGAAGAACCACTGCTCCATGTCGCGGTGCTCGATGGGCGTATCACACCGCCAGCAGATCTCGGTCCCGCCCTCGGTGGTGACGTTCTCGTCGGCCAGCACCGTCTCGCAGGAGGGACACCAGTTGAGTCCCGTCTCCTTCCGCTCGACGAGGCCCTCGTCGTAGAAGCGCCGGAAGAACCACTGGTTCCACCGGAAGTACTCCGGTTCGCAGGTCGTCACCTCGCGGTCCCAGTCCAGCCCCAGGCCCATGAGCTCCATCTGCTCTTTCATCGTGGCGATGCAGTCCATCGTCCACCCGCGGGGGTCGACCTCGCGGTCCATCGCGGCGTTCTCGGCCGGCAGGCCGAAGGAGTCCCACCCCATCGGGTGGAGGACACTCTCGCCCCGCATGCGCTGGTAGCGGGCGTAGGCGTCCGTGATGGCGTAGTTGCGGACGTGGCCCATGTGCATCTCGCCCGACGGGTAGGGGAACATCGCGAGGACGTAGGCGGGGTCCTCGGCGTCGTCGGGGACGTGGAAGACGCCATGCTCGTCCCACGCGTCCTGCCACTTCGGTTCGACCTCGGTGTGGTCGAACCCCCTGTCTCGCTGCTCGCCGGTGCCTGCGGTCATACGAGACAGTGTGCGTGTCTACCGGTTTTAATTTTCCATTCCTAAATCGTGCGTCCGAGGGCATCCCGACCGTTCGAACCCGCTAGCTACTTGGGCCCGTGTGCCCCATACGACCGTATGCAGGTTCTGGGTGTCGCCGGTCCGTCGGACGCGGGCAGGACGGCCCTCGTCGGGCGCCTGGTCGGGCGTCTCGGCGAGCGCGGCCGCGTCGCGACGGTGAAACGACTCCGGGACGAGCCGGAACTGGACACGGGAAGGAGAGACACCGCCCGCCACCGGGGGGCCGGCGCCGACGTGACCTACGGCATCGCCGACGACGGGTGGTTCGCCACCGGCTGCGAGCGCACCCTCGACGAGACGCTCGCGGACCTCGCACCGGCGCATGATTACGTCGTCGTCGAGGGGGACAGCCGCGCGGACGTTCCGACCGTCGCGCTCGGCGGGCGTGACCACGCGGGCGAGACGGTCGCGGCCGCCCCGGACGCCGACGCGGTCGACCTCGATTCCGTCGTGGCAGCCCTCGAGGAGCGCGAACCGTTCGAGACACTGGGGTCGCTCGTCGCCGAGGTCGAGCGTTCGCCCGACGCGCAGTACGCGGGGGCCATCGCGACGTTCACGGGGCGGGTCCGTACCCAGGAGGACCCCGAGGACGAACCCACAGAGTTGCTGGAGTTCGAAAAGTACGAGGGCGTCGCGGAACAGCGCATGGACACCCTCCGGGAGGAACTGGAAGCCAGGGACGGCGTCCACGAGGTCCGCCTCCACCACCGGACGGGCGTCGTCGAGGCCGGCGAGGGCATCGTCTTCGTGGTCGTGCTCGCGGGTCACCGACGGGAGGCCTTTCGAACCGTGGAGGACGGCATCGACCGACTCAAGGACGAGGTGCCGCTGTTCAAGAAGGAAGTCACGGTCGAGGACACCTTCTGGTCACACGAGCGCCCCGAGTGACACGGTCGGTTGTACCGATGTACCGGTATTTCGCCGACCGATTCGACTGCAGGCGGAGCAGGCCGAGTGCCTCGGGGTCGTCCGGAAATCGGAAATTTCCGTGATCACGAGAATCTGCGATTCTCGAACGACTTGCCCCGAGGCGGTTCACATGACCGTCCCCAGCGTCCGGACGAGGACCCAGGCGAGTCCGACTGCGGCGACGGCGCCGGCGAGGTTCGCGGCGGCGTTGACGAACGCCCGCCGCCGCTCGCCGGTTTCCCAGAGCCGGACCGTCTCGACCGAGAAGGAGGAAAACGTGGTGAACGACCCGCAGGCACCGGTTCCGACGAACAGCGCGACCCCGCTCTCCGCCCCGAGAGCGACCACGAGACCGAGGACGAAACTCCCGACGACGTTGACGACGAGGGTGCCGGCGGGGAACTCGCCCGCCTCGACGCGCTGGCTCACGGCGTGGCGCAGGACGGCCCCGAGTGCCCCGCCGGCGCCCACCAGGTGTGCGGGTGCGATGTCGACGGTCATCGGTTCCACCTCCGGTCGAGCGCGCTGACGAGCGCGCGGCCGGCGAGCACGCCGGCGAAGCCGAGCGCGTAGTTGGCGAGGACGTTCCCGACGAGGACCGCCGGCGGCGACTGGACGGTCCGGAGCGCGAACGTGCTGTAGGTGGTCAGCGAGGAGAGAAACCCCGTGGCGACGACGGCCCGCGTCCCCGGGGCGAGTCGGCCCAGCCGCCGGACCCCGTAGAGGACGACCCCCAGCGCGAAACTCCCGGCGACGTTCACGAGAAGCGTCGCGGCTATCCCGCCCACCAGCAGGTCGACGAGATACCGCAGGTTCGACCCGGCGAACCCGCCGACGGCGACCAGCACGTACGTTTCCACTCTGTGGAGAGCGTGGTCCGTGTTCGACATGTCCTCCTCCGGCACCTGGTGACGGACCCGTCCGGCCGAGTCCTCGCTTGGTCGTCCGTCGACGCACCGACTCATACGGATTGCCGTCGGTCTGTTCCGGATCGACCGCACGCAGTCGCGCGGGTCCCGGTAAATCGCTACAGCAATCCGTATCAGACGGTCGGTTGTAAATCAGTTCCGGATGTCGTCGAACCGGACAGCGACAGGGTCCGCTCGAACGCGGTTCGCCGCCGACCAATACATTCTAGAGTCCGGAACCAAGTATCAGTGTCGTGCAAACCGGGACATGCAGTTCGATATCGCGAAGCGCCCCAGCTACGCGGTGCTGGAAGTCGAACTCGCGGCGGGGGAAGCGATCGATGCGACGCCGGGCGCGATGCTGACCCGGAGTCGGCACGTGGACATGGAAGCGAGCGTCGGGGGAGACGACGGCATCGGCGGGATGGTAAAGCGGGCGGTCAGCGACGAACGCGACCTCGTCGAGAACTCCTTCACTGGCCAGCGGGACGGCGCGACGGTGACGCTCGTCCCCGACCGTCCCGGGGACATCACGGCTGTCGACGTGACCGAGACGGGCCCGCTGCGCATCCAGTCGGGGGCGTCGCTGGGGTGGGTGCCGTCGGTCGAATTCTCCACCGAAGTCGACGCGGCGGGGAACTTCTTCTCCTCGGGGGAGTCGACCGTCCTGGGGGTCTCGGGGCAGGGCCGGGTCTTCCTCTCGGCGTACGGGTCTATCTACGAGCGCCAGGTGACGCCCGAGGACTCGGTGGTCGTCGACGAGGACCACCTCGTCGCCTGGACGGAGGGGCTGAACGTCTCCCGCGAACGGGTCGGCGGCATCAGGACGAACGTCCTCGGGGGTGAGGGCACGGCAACGACGTTCTCCGGGGAGGGTCACGTCTGGATGCAGACGCGCAACCCGCTGCGTTTCGACGCGTCGGGCAGCGGCGGGAACAGTCCGTCCGACGGGCGACGGACGTGAGTCCGACCGTAGCGCAACCCTTTTTTCTTGTCGGATTGTGTGATACGACAATGACCGGGCTTGACGAGTTCGTCGGGGAGTTGGTCGACGACGTGGACGCAGTGTTTCTGTTCTCGTCGAGCAGATCGGGATACGGGGCGCTGTCGGGCGATGCCGAGGTCGTCGTCGTCGCCCCGGAGAACGACGTCGACGCCGACGCATTCGTCGAGTTGCCGCTGGATTTCGCGGACTTCAGCGAGCGCGTCCGTTTCGGCATCGAGGGGGCCATCGAGAACGGCTACGTCGACGACGAATCGACGGTGGTCTGTGTCGCGAACGTCTTCGGCGCCGACGAGGACACCGTCTCCCGGGTCGATCCGGGGCAGTTCGACCAGTCAGGGGTCTACGACCTGTTCGTCAACTCGCGGGCCGAGCCGTCGGTGATCCGCGACGTGCTGGGTGTGGCGGTCGAACTCGGCAAGAAGGGCCAGAAGGGCAAGCCCGTCGGCGCGCTGTTCGTCGTCGGCGACGCCGGCAAGGTGATGAACAAGTCCCGGCCGCTCAGCTACAACCCCTTCGAGAAGTCACACGTCCACGTCGGCGACCCCATCGTGAACGTGATGCTCAAGGAGTTCTCGCGCCTGGACGGCGCGTTCGTCATCTCGGATTCGGGGAAGATCGTCTCCGCCTACCGCTATCTCGAACCCTCGGCCGAGGGGGTCGACATCCCACGGGGGCTGGGGGCGCGCCACATGGCCGGCGGGGCAGTCACGCGCGACACGAACGCGATAGCGATCGTGTTGAGCGAGAGCGACGGACTCGTTCGCGCGTTCAAGGCCGGCGAACTCGTCCTGGAGGTCGACCCGGAGGAGTACTGATGGCACTCGACGCGCCGGCACCGCGACAGGTCGACTGGCCGGAGATCATCCGGCGGGTCTTCTCCGAGGAGGCCGCTTTCTGGGTGTCGATGGTCGTGCTCGCGCTGGGCGTCGCCGCGAGTTACCTCGCCTGGCGCTGGACGAAGCGGATGCTCCGCAGCGCCGGGATGGACGACACCGTCGAGGGCACGCTGTTCGAGCGGACCGTCCGGGGCTTTGGCACCTCGACCATCGGCGTGGTCGCGACCCTCGTGGCGGTGTTCGTCTATCTGGGCACGGTGATCCTGGCGATAAGCATCGCACAGAGCGTGGATACGACGGTCTTCTGGGCGCAACTCACGCGGTATCTCCCCCGGCTTTTCATCGCCGCGCTCGCGGTGATCGCCGGGATGGTCATCGGCGACAAGGCCGGCCTCCTCGTCAGCGAGCGCCTCCGCAGCGTCAAGCTCCCCGAGGTCGGCATCATCCCCGAACTCGTCGAGTACAGCATCTTCTACATCGCGGCGCTCATCGCACTGGGGCAACTCGGCGTCGCCATCGACGCGCTCCTCGTGTTGCTCGGCGTCTACGCGCTCGGCCTGGTCCTCCTCTCGCTCGTGGCCTTCCGGGACCTCCTCCGGGCGAGCGCCGCCGGCATCTACATCCTCCTGAACGAACCCTACAGCATCGGCGACCGGGTCCGCATCGGCGACAGCGAGGGCATCGTCCAGGAGGTCGACATGTTCACGACCCGCATCGAGAGCGACGGCGAGGAGTACATCCTCCCCAACCAGAAGGTGTTCAGGGCCGGCATCGTGCGCGTCCGGGAGTGACCCGGCCCGGGCGGGCTTCGGCCGCCAGGCATCCTGACCGTCGGCGGTCCCGGCCGCCGGCCGTCCCCGTTACTCCTCGACCGACGTCGCCGGGACGCCCGCCACGGTCGTGTCGGGCGGGACGTCCTCGGTGACCATCGACCCGGCGGCGACGCGGGCGTCGGCACCGACCTCGACGCCGGGGAGGATAACGGCGTCGGCGCCGATCATCGCCCGTTCGCCGATCACGACCTCGCCGGTGCGGTACTCGTCCGCGAGGAACTCGTGACAGAGGATCGTGGCGTCGTAACCGATGATGGCGTCGTCCTCGACGGTGACGAGTTCGGGCCAGAACACGTCCGGCGTCGCCGTCAGCGCGAACGCGACGCCGCTGCCCACCTCGGCCCCGAGCCGCCGGAGCAGCCAGCGTTTGAGCCGTAGACTCGGCGAATACCTGACCAGCCAGACGGCCAGGAAGTTGACCGTCAGCCGGAGCGGGCCCTTCGCGTCGCGCCAGTGACGCAACGAGTTCCCCGCCCCGGGCGTCGGAGTGACGGCGAGGCGCTCGTGGCGACTCGTCCGCTCGCCCACGAGGCCATCGTCGTCGGGTCGGTCGTGTTCGCCTTCGCTCACGGCGCGGGGTTCGGGACGGACGCATTTCAACTCCCCGGCCGTCCCGAGGCCGGATCCGTACGGTCGGTTGTCGATCAGTTCCGGATTTCGTCGAACCGGCCGGCGAAATACCGGTACATCGGTACAACCGACCGTATCAGGCGGGTGTGACCGCTCTCGGGGAGGGGCCTCGATCCCGCGCCGGGCCCGACGGAACGGGCACCGACCGGGGCTCGACGGCGTGAAAACGGTTGTCGTAACGCCTATGTGTCGAACGTGCCTCTTTCATGGTAAGATGAGTACCGAACGTTCGTCCGGGAGGTGGTTCCGTGGGCGTCGAGATTAGGGAATCGCCGGTCTCCGAGGCGGATTTCGAGGAGATGCAGGCCTTCGTCCACGATTACCTCGCGGCAAGCGTCGAGAGCGAGGAAGACGGCGGCCGGATGCGGTGGTACCCCTGGCACTCCGCCGAGTACCGCTTCAACCACGTCCTGAACGTCGTCGAACTCGCCGAGGGGATCGCCCGGGAGGAGGGCGCAAACGTGGACGTGACCCGCGTGGCGGCTCTCTTTCACGACATCGCCAAGCTCGAGGTCGAACAGGACCGCCACGCCGAGGAGGGCGCCCGCATCGCGCGGGAGTACCTCCGGAGCCACTGCGACTACCCCGCCTCGTTCGTCGAGGAGGTCTGCGAGGCCATCGAGCGCCACTCCCACCAGGGCGACCTGACGGACCTGCCCCTGGAGACCCGCTGTCTCGTCGAGGCCGACGTCCTCGACAAGGTCGGCGTCAACGGCGCCGCGCTGATGCTGTTGCGGATGGGCTACGAGTCCCGCGACCACGTCGACGCCGCCGAGATGGTCGGGCGCGTCCTCGAACGCGGCAAGGACGCCCGCGAGCGCATCGAGTCCGATACCGCTCACAGCATCGCCCACCGCCGTCTCAAGCGAGTGAAGTGGTTCCGCGAGTGGCTCGAAATCGAGGTGTCGGTCGTCGACCTGGACGACGGGTCCGGCGACGTCCCCGACGGGATGACCGAGAACTAGGCGAGCGTCATCGCCGCGGTCCACAGGAAGGCCACGCCGAAGCCCGCGAGCACGACCGCCGACAGCGCCGCGACCGCCGGCGCGAACGCGTCGACCCGCCGGCCCACCCGCACGAGCGTCGCCGGGAACCCCACGATCCAGACGACGATCCCGCAGAACAGCCCCGCCAGCAGCGCCGGACTGCCCGTCTCGACGACCAGCAGTCCCGCCAGGTCCGCCCCGACGACCGGGAGAACCGCGAGCACGTCCACCGTTCCCGGCCGCAACAGGCCTACCCCCACGGTCAGCCAGAAGAGGATCTGGTAGGGGTTGGTCAGCGCCAGCAACAGCGCCTTCCGGAACCCGCGCGTGCCGGGGACGGTCGACCCGGTGTCGTCGCCGTCGGCGGTGGCTCCCATCGCCGCCGCGAGACCGTTCCCGTCCGTCGCCGCCGACCCCTCCGTCGCTCTCGACCCGTCGGCCGCCGGTGGGTCGACGAGGAAGTCGCTCCTGGCGTCCCTGGCCGCGCCGTAGGCGAAGTAGAGCATGAGAACGCCGCCGGCGGCGACCATCACGGCGCGGGCAGTCGGGGCGCTGTCGAGAAACGCGACGACACCCGCCAGCGAGAGGACGAAGAAGACGAAGTCGGCGGTCATCGCGCCCAGCCCGGCGGTGAACCCGGCGAGCCACCCGCGGAGGACGCTCTCCTCCGCGATGACGGCGTTCATCGGGCCGGGCGGCGCGGCCAGCGCCAGGCCGAACACGGCGCCGGCCGCGAGCGTCCAGGCGGCCGTCGTCAGCGACATCGCTTCCCCGTATCGACCGCGGCGACAAAAGCCCACGGTACCGCTGCTGTGCGGCGCTACGCCCGTCGTCTCACTGGAACATGCCCAACGGCTGGGCGCTGGAGCTCTCATCGCCCCCCTCCTGCATGCGCTGTGCGAGTTCCTGGCGAGCGGCGCTTACCTCCTCGGCCCGCTCGACCAGGTCGCCCGTGTCGACGGAGACGCCGGCGATGGGGCCCACCCCTTCGGTCAGGATCACCCGCGCGGCCTCCGGGTCGGGGAAGTTCTTGTTGGCTTCGACGACGAGGCCGGCGGCGTCCACCCCCTCGCGCTCGGCCCGGTAGAGGAGCGCCCCGGTGGGGCCGCTGATGACCCCGTCCTGGGTGGGCGGGTCGATGCCGTGCTCGTCGAGCAGCGCCGCGGCCTCGCCGTGACCCACGCCGTAGAGGGTCGGCACGCCGTCCTTCTCGGCGGGCAAGCCGGAGAGACACAGCGGGGTCGCGCCCAGTTCGTCGAGCCAGCCGGTGAGACAGCCGGCGAACCCCTCGGCGGCGTTCGGGGAGACGGGCACGTCGCTCTGGAGGACCAGCAGACCGTTCTCCGCGTCGGCGTACACCCGGACGGGTGCCTCGTAGGCCGTCCGGCCGTCGCGAAAGACAGTCACCTCCGGGAGGCCGTCGCAGTGACAGGTGGCGTAGTGGGTCATCTCGAGCGCGTCGACGAGGTGGTCGCCGGCGATCTTGCCGACGAGCCCGACGCCGGGCAGTCCGTCGACGAACGTCGGTGCTTCGAGGTCGATGTCCTCGTCGTGGACAGCTATCTCTGCCATACCCGAATGCCCGACCGCCGCGTGCTTCAAAGCCACGCCGCCCCGGGGGCAGGCGGGGCGGAGAACGAGGGGGTTTTCACCGGCCGCGTCCACCGGACCCGTATGGACGTGCTGGCGCGGTACGAACCGCTGGTGGACGACTTCGAGGCGTTCCGTGCGGCCTGCGAGCGCCCGCTCCCGTCGGTCGTCCGCGTCAACACGATCAAGACGACCGTCGAGCGCGCCCGCGAGGCGCTCGACGAGTCCGGGATCGGCGTCGAAGCCTGCTGGCACGACGAACTGCTGGCACTGCCCGACGCTCAACCCGGGCGTAACTGGCCGTACGTCCACGGGTGGCTCCACGGCCAGGAGGAGGTGTCGGCGGTGCCCGCGGCGGTGCTCGACCCCGCTCCCGGCGACCGGGTCTGGGACGCCTGTGCGGCGCCGGGCAGCAAGACCACCCAACTCGCCGCCCTGATGGACGACCGGGGGACGCTCGTCGCCACCGACAACAACCTCGGCCGGATCTCCGCGCTGCGCTCGAACGCCGAGCGACTGGGCGTCACGAACGTCGCCATCACCCACGAGGACGCCCGCAACCACTCGCTGAAGCCGTTTGCTGCCGACGGCGCGACCGAGGACGTCGAGTACGACGCTGCCCTCGTCGACGTCCCCTGCTCCTGTGAGGGCACGGTCAGGAAGAACCCCGACACGCTGGACGAGTGGACGCTCTCGCACGTCGAGGGCATCGCGGGCGTCCAGAAGGGGATCCTCCGGCGGGCCGTCCAGGCCACCAGGCCAGGTGGGACGGTCGTCTACTCGACGTGTACGTTCGCTCCCGAGGAGAACGAGGCCGTTCTCGACCACGTCCTCGGCGAGGAGCCCTGCGAGGTGGTTTTGCTCGACCTTCCCCTCGCTCACGCGCCGGGTGTCACCGAGTGGGACGGGGAGTCCTACGACCCGGCGGTCGCGAACGCCAAGCGCATCTACCCCCATCACAACGACACGGGCGGGTTCTTCTGCGCGAAAATCGAGGTGACCGGCGCGTGACCGACGGCAGTGCCCCCTCCGGGGACGGCGCGGCCGGGAACCGGAGCCACCGCTTCGACCGCCTGCCCGCGACGACCGAGGATCGGCGAGTCCCCGACCGGCCGACGCGCACCGGGGTGCTGGAGTGGTGGGACGAGCGGTTCGGCGTCGACCCGTCGGTGTTCGAGAACCACACCTTCTGGGAGCGCGGGTCCGGCAAGATATGGGCGTTCGCCGGCGAATCGCCCTCTCCCGTCGACATCGAGGGGCTGGGCGTGGCCTTCCTGCGGACGCGCCGCGAACACTGGAAACCGACGCTGGAGGCAGTCCAGCGGTTCGGCGGCCACGCGACGCGCAACGTGATGGCCCTCTCGCGGGCCGAGGCCGCGGCGTTCCTCGCCGGCGAGGACCAGGAACGCGACTGGGACGGCGACTGGGGGTATCTCGTCGTCGCGCACGAACTCGCGGGCGAGCGCGAACCGCTGGGCGTCGGCCTCTACGTCCACGGCGAACTCCGGTCGCAAGTCCCGAAGGGCCGGCGCCGGGACTTCCGCGAGGACTGACGCGGGGCGGTATTTCCGCGATCATCGGGCGGTTCAGCATACACGTTCGTCGACCGACGGGTTTCAGCCGCTGATACTCGGGGGCGAACGCTTATCGGGGGTGTGTGACGGAGGGGCACACGTGGACCGGCTCCGGGCGCTGTGGTTCGCGGCGGCGGCCGTGGCCATCGCCGCGGTGGTCGCGGTCATCATCGGCCTGCTGTTCGGTGAGGCCGGCCTCGCCGTGGGGTCGGTGACGGCGGCGGGGGAGACGCCGACCGACGCCACGGCGAACTGCGACGACGTCGTCGTCCGGCAGGTCGACGTGACCGTCACCGTCGACCGGGCGGGGCTGAGTCCCTCGAACCCACAGTTCTGGAAGGCAGGCGTGAGCGTCCGGGAGTCGGTCTTCCAGGGCGTGAAGGCCGGGCGGGACTGCTGAACGCCTTCACTCGTCGATTTCGACGGCCTCGCGGGTCTCGGCGAGCAGGTCCTGGACGTCGACGACCTCCTCGCGCTGGCTCGAACGGATGGCCGCCTCGACGAGCGCGACCGACTGGATGTTCTCGGCGACGCGGGTCTCCATCGCGGGGCCGCCGTCGAGCCACTCGACGAACTGCTCGACGAGCCAGCCGTCGGACCACGACTCCCGCTCGTCGAGCGGCATCGACGTGCCCTCGCCCTCGTGGGCCCGGACGTCGTCGCCCTCGTAGGGGACGTACTCGAGTTCCCGCGCGTCGAGGACGAGCGTGGCGTCGCGACACTCCGCCCGGACGTAGTCCTCGCCCCACCCGTTGAGCGTGACCGCGTTCGCCTTCGCGCCTTCCCAGGTGATCCGGCGTCCGTTCTCCATGCGCATCTCGACGAGCGCCTGGCAGTCGCCGTCGTACTCGGCCCACTCTGGGCGCCAGGTGTCGGCGTACAGCGTCGCGACCCGCTCGCCCGCCATGTCGGCGAGGAAATCCAGCTGGTGGACTGCCCCCTCGACGAGCAGCGGGTCGGGCATGTCGTGCCGGAACGCCCCCCAGGAGCCGTACTGGCGCTTCGCACAGGTGAACCGCGCGGCCAGGTAGTCCAGCGGGCCGTACTCGCCCGACCGTATCCGGCGCCTGAGCGTCGTCTTGTCGCGGTCGAAGCGGTGGCTCATCGTCACGCCCATCTTGACGCCGGCGCGGTCGACCTTCTCGGCGATGCGGACCGACGCGTCCAGGGTGTCGGCGATCGGTTTCTCCGAGAGGACGTGCATGTCGTGTTCGAGCGCCGCGTCGACGACGTCCTCGTGGGCCCACGGCGGGACGACCACCGTACAGAAATCCGCTTCGGGATGCGCGGCGAACGCCGCAGCCGCGTCGGTGTAACAGTCCGACTCGTCGAGGCCGAGGTGCTCGGTCGCGTTCGAGAGCGCGTCGGGGTCGACGTCCACCGCGGCGACGGGTTCGACCAGCCCGCGCTCGATACACGGCGGCAGGATGTCGCTACACCAGTAGCCGCCGCGGCCGCCCGTTCCGACCTGGATCATCCGGTAGGTCATGCCTGTACGTCTCCCCCTGGCGGTTAAAGCGTTCGTCCACCCGCGCGTCTCGCCGATTCGGGAACCTCGTCCCCGCCACGGTACACGCGAGAGGCCACCTCGTCGCTCTATCGCCGCCGCTACTGTGACCCTTCCTCCCCGGTCAGCAGGTCCCGCACTCGGTTGTAGGCCTCCTTGGGCCGCCGGTACTCGTCGACGATGCCCTTGTTGTTCTTGGTCTTCGGTCGGGTCGCCCAGTTGCGCGGGTCCGTCCGGGTGTCGCAGAACTGCCAGACGGTGAACCCCGCGACGTATTCGGTCTCCCGCGCAGTCCGGACGGCATCCGCCAGGAAGTCGGCCTGGAAGGACTCGCTCCACTTCGCCCCGTCGCGGGTGCGCTCGCCGGCCACCGCGCCCGCGCCGAACTCCGAGAGGACGACCGGCTTGTCGGGGTAGTCCTCGCGGACCGCGGCGAGGACGTTCGCGTACTCGCCCTCGGCGTACCACCCCGGATAGGCGTTGGCACAGACGAAATCGACGTGTTCGAGACAGCGGTCCGTCCCGTCGCCGTCCGGGTGGTAGTTGTTCGAGGCCAGCGTCACCGGGCGGTCGTTCGGGTCGCGGTCGCGCGCCAGCGCCGCCAGTTCCGCCGTCGCCTCGACGACGCCCGCCTCCTCGTTGGCGCACTCGTTGGTGACGCTCCACGCGACGACGGCGGGGTGGGCGTGGTCGCGGGCAATCATCTCCGCCAGCGTCTTTTTCCCGCGGTCGAGGACCCCCTCGCGGGCGAACCGTTCGGCGTCGAACTGCCAGTAGGGGATCTCCTCGATCGCCAGGATACCGCGCTCGTCACAGAGGTCTAAGAATCGGGGATGGTTCGGGTAGTGGGACGTCCGGACGGTGTTCATCCCCGCCTCGGCGATCACGTCGAGGTCGATCTCCTGGAGCCGGAGCGGTTGCGCGTGGCCCCACTCGGGGTGGTCCTCGTGGCGGTTCACCCCGCGGAGCTCGACCGGATCGCCGTTGACGAGGACCGCCCTGTCCGAGACCGCGACGGTCCTGAACCCGACGCGTTCCCGGCGTTCGTCGCGGGCCTCGCCGGACTCGACCGCGACGCGCACCTCGTAGAGCGCGGGGTCGTCGGGCGACCAGCGGTCGACGGCCAACTCGCACTCGACGGGGACGCTCGTCAGTCCCGTGTCGACCGAGACCTCCCGTTCGGCCGTCGCTTCTCCGCTGCCCGCGACGGGTGCGCCCCGCGCGCCCTCGACAGTCGCCGTCACCTCGACGTCCGTCGACTCTCCGAGGCTCCGGACGTCCGCGGTCACGGTCAGGTCGGCGTCCTCGCCGTCGCTGTCGAGGTCGTAATCGACCTCGATGCCTGCAACGAACGCCTCGGGGACGGATTCGACGAGTACCTCGCGGGTGATCCCGCCGTAGGGGAACCAGTCGGTCCCGGGCCGGGGGATCGAGCGCTCGTCCCGGGTGTTGTCTGCCCGAACGACGATGTCGTGGTCGCCCGCCTCCAGGTCCAGGACCGCCTCGAAGGGCGTGTAGCCGCCGTAGTGCTCGGCCGTCCGGTCGCCGTCGACCCAGACGGTGGCGTCGTGACAGACGCCCCCGAACGCGATGCGGGTCGGGCCGCCCGTCGGCAGTTCGAACCGGCGGCGGTACCAGGCGGGCCCCTCGTGGTCGTAGTACTCGCTCGTCGCGTTCCAGGCGCTCGGGACGTCGATCCTGTCGGCGTCGGCGGGGAACGACTCGTGGTAGCCAGCGTCCAGGCCCTCGTCGTCGGGGTCGGTGACGAACGCCCAGCGGCCGTTCAGCGTCCGGCGACGACGGGTCGGGGCGGTCTCGAAGGTGCGGTGGATGGACACGCACGCCGAGTGGCGAGCCGCGAACAAAACCGTTCCGCAGGCGGAAATCGGTGGAGGCGTGGACCGCCCCACTACTGCGGGAGTGGGCTATTCGGCCGCCCGGAGCGTCCCGCCGCTCAGCCCCTCCCACTCGACGCGGTAGCCGAGCCGCGAGAGCGTCGCGCTGCTGTCCCCGATCCCCCGGTCCTCGAGGACCGCCTCGGCCGCTTCGAGGGACATGCCCGCTTCCAACTCCCCTCCCAGGTCGTCGAGGACAGCCGGACGGACGAGCGTCCGACCGACGCGCTCGTGCTCGGGGAAGGCCTTGTCCTCGATCACGGCCTCGCTGACGGCGTGCTCGTCGGCGAGCGCCTCGATGGTCACGGCGTCGGCCTCGGGAGTCAGTTCCCCGGGGAGTCCGGCGGCGGTCTCGGCCACGAGGTCGGCCTCGTACCGGCGAAGCGCGTCGCGGACGTCCTTGACCCTGACCGTTCCCGAGTAGGGGATCGCCCGGTGGTCGCGGGCCTCGACCGCCTCGCCGACGCCCAGGCTCTCGTCGACCGCGACGAGCAGTTCCACGTCGTCGATCGCGTCGAGTTGCCCGAGTTTCTTCTCGACGTACTCCGGCGTCCAGAAGCCCATGATCTCGAAGTACGCGCGGAAGTCGGCGTAGGCGTAGTCGAACGCGAAGTCGGGGATGGCGACGCTCGCCCCCGCTTCGAGGGGTTCGGGTTCGCGGAGGAGGTCCCAGTCCAGATCCAGCGAGCCAAAGCGGGCGGCGAAGTCGGCCTCGACGCCGCTGTCGTAGCTCACGTCCGTCACGGGGTCGACGCCCGGCACGGTGACCTCCCCGTCGACGAGCGTCATCGTCCGCTCGGTGCCGCGGTCGTCGATAGTGGCTTCGAGGCGCCACTCGTCGGCGGTCGCGACGGTTCGGAGGAGGCGGGCAAAGCGGGTGCCGTACCGGCGCGTCCGCCGGAAGAGCCGGTCGGGCCCGGTCACGACCACCTCGCGACCCGCCTCCGTCTTCCGGACCTCGTACATCAGGCGGAGGCGCTTCACCGCCGAGACGAGTTCGCGAGGGTCCGAGGAGCGCGCCCGGACCTCGATGGCGTCGAACAGCGCCGTCTGGGCCAGCGAGAGGTTGTACTGGTCGACGAGGTCGGCGGGGTCCCACCGCGGGTCGACGGCGGCGAGCACTCCCCGCTCGTCCAGGTCGGCGTACAGCGACTCGGCGACCGCGCCGGACGTCGCGTCGAGGCGGTCGGCAGCCCTGTCGAGTGCTTCGGCTCGTTCGTCCTCGGTGACGACGCCGACGGACTCGCCGGCGGCGAAGGCCGCCCGGCGGGCGCGCTCGGGCGGGACCGGCGACCGCGTCTCGAAGGTCGCCTCGCGCTCGAGGAGTTTGGCGAACCCGCGGACGAGTTTGAAGTCCGGGGCCTCCCGTTCGAGGTCGGCGAGCGCGTCCTCGAGGTCGGCCCGCGAGCGGTCGACGTGGCCCTGGTAGACACCGATGACCCGTGCCGCGAGGTCGCGACGGGCGTCGTCGGCGAACTGCGGGTGGTAGCCGCCGCCCGCCCGCGAGACCCGCAGGAGGTCCTTCGTCAGCACGTCGGCGACTCGACGCCGCGCGGGCATAAACGCGGTGGCCCACGCGCTCGGTTGTGAGGCAGCCGCCGCTCGCCGGCTCCCGATCCGAGAGACGCATTGTGGGATAGTCGTGGATTTATGTACGCCTGCGCGTTTTGGGGAAGCATGCGGCTCACGACGGCGCTGGACGAGTACAAGCGACGTCGCTCACGGCGCTTTCCGGAGGAGGTCGGGACGACCGAGGGGTCGTTCTCGGGGCACGGCGACAGGCTGGTGCACGTCTCGACGGACGGCTCGCTGCGGGACTACTCGTCGTCCCTGTCGGGCCTCTCCGGTATCGACCGCTCCCGACTGGGGATACGGACCGACGGGGGGACGCGCTGGTTCGCCGACCTGGAGACCATCCGCCAGCACTACTACCGGGAGACCCGCCTGGTGGAGACGGAGTTCGACGCCGGCGGGTTCACGGTCCACCAGTACGACCTGACGCTCGGCCGGGCACACGTCACGCACGTCGAGTTGCGCGGCGCGGTACCCGCCGACGCCAGGCTCGCGGCCTTCGTCACACTCGCGCCCGAAGGCAAGGAGGCCGGGGTCGGCGCGCTGGTGCACGACGACGCCGGCCCGGACGGGACGCGGGCCCTGGAGGTGTTCCACCGGCGCGAACACGACTACGTCGGCGCGTCGACGGGCCTGGACGGCGTCTACGGCCAGCATCCCGAGGGCTTCGCCGAGATGCTCGACGACAGCCCGGTCTCGATGCCCCGCGGCGACGGCCACGAGGACCGGACGCGTCTCAGCGGCGACTTCCTCGTGACGGCGCCCCTGGAGGCCAGCGGCCGACAGTACCGGACGACGCTCGTCAGCCAGCTCTCGGACCACGGGGACATCGACCGCGAGAGCGCGCTGACCGACCTGCGCCGGTGTGCCCGCGGCCACGTCGCCGCCGCCGACCTGCGCGAGGCGGCCCGCGACCGGACGGTCACGGACGTCCCGCCCTCGTTCCCGCGCTCGTCGCTCGTCCGGACCGACCTGCGGGTGCTCGACCTGCTGGAGGCGCCCTCGGGCGCCCGGATCGCCGGCCCGGAGTTCGACCCCTTCTACGCCAACTCGGGCGGGTACGGCTACGTCTGGTTCCGCGACGACGCTTCCGCGTCGCGGCACCTGCTCGCGGCCAGCGAGTACCTCGACGTCGACCCCATCGAGACGCTGGAGCGCAACGCCCGCTTCCACTGCGAGACACAGCTCATCGACGGGACCTGGCCCCACCGGGTGTGGGCGACCGACGGGTCGCTCGCCCCGGGGTGGGCCAACGCCAACGTCGAACACGACGAGGGCTCCACGGAGTACCAGGCCGACCAGACGGCGGCCGTCACCGCGTACCTCGCGACGCTGTTGCGCGAGCGGGGAAGCTCCCTCTCGGACGAGGTCAGGGTCGAGATCCGCGAGACGCTCGTCGAGGCGGTCGACGCGCTCCTGGCGGACGTCGACGGGAACGGCCTCCCCTCGCCCTGTCAAAATCTCTGGGAGGACGCCGTCGGCCAGTTCACCCACACGGCCGCGGCCTACGTCGAGGCGTTCGCCGCCGTGGGCCGGGCGCCGGTCAGCACGCCGCTCCGCGAGCGGTCGGCCGCCGGCGCCGAGACGGTCCTGGACGGGCTGGACGCCCTCTGGGACGAGAAGCAGGGCGCCTACGGGATGCGCCTGGCTGACGGCACGCTCGACCGCCGGCTCGACGCCGCGACGCTCGAACTCGTCGGGGCGTTCCGCGAGGTGGACGCGCTCGACACGACGACGCTGGAGGACGAACACGTCGAGCGGTTGGCCGACCACGTCGGTCTCGCGCTCGACACGCTGTTTCGCAACCCGCGGGACAGCGAGGTGGCGGGGCTGGCCCGGTACGAGGGCGACCGGTGGCGCAGCGCCGAGCAGGACGCCGAGAAGGTCTGGTCGGTGACGACGGCGATGGGGGCGCTGGCCGCCGTCGAGATGGGGCGACTGCTGGCCGACCGCGACGGGGACGGCGAGGCCTACGTCCGGCGGGCGGGCCGGCTCTACGAACTCCTCGACGAGGACGGCCCGCTGACCTCGGAGGCGGGGTACCTCGCCGAGCAGGTGTTCGATGACGGCACGCTCGACAGCGCGACGCCGCTTTGCTGGCCCCACGCCATCCGCCTGCACGTCACCGCCCTGCTGGAGGACATGGCGGTGCTGCCGCCGGCGACGTCCGACATCGAGGGGCCGACCGAGCGACCGACGTGGACGACGGGCGAGAAGTTCGGGGTCGCGACGGCCGCCGACCACGACGCCGAGGACCCCTCGCGGGTGTGGTTCACGCTCACCGAGGGCGCGCTCACCGAGGCGCGGTTCCCGCGGGTCGACGTGATGAACCTCCGGGCGCTGGATTTCCTCGTCCGGGCGAGAGACGACTCCGGCTACACCGTTCGCACTCACCGCGAGGACCGCGCCGACGAGGACACGATAGAGCGGCGGGTCGAACCGACCGCCGACGACGCCCTCTGTTTCAGGCACGTCTTCGCCGAACCGGGCGACGGGCGCGGCCACGAGTGGGAGCTCGTCGTCGAGTACGCGACCGACCCCGCCCACGACGCCGTCGTCGCCGACGTCGCGTTCGAATCGGCCGACGACACCGAGTACGACGTCTTCGCCGTCGCGGACACGTCGCTGGCCAACACCGGCGGCGCCGACCGGGGCCTGCGCCTGGGCCAGGCGGGACACCACCACCTCGTCGCGCGGGACCCGAGCGCCTACACCGGCGAGCACGACCAGTCGCTGCTCGTCGACGAGAACGGCGAGGGCTACTCGGTGGCGGTGGCGATGGCCGCCGCCGACCGGTTCGACTGGGCGACCGTCGGCGTCGCCGGCGGCGACCGGCTCCGGTCGCTGTTCGCCGACGGGACCCTCCCGGAGACCCGCTCGTCGGTCGACGTCGAGAGCGTCGTCCTCATCGGGCGCCTGGGCTCGGGGGCCACCACCGAGGGGACGCTCGCGCTCGGGTTCGCCCGGTCGGCCGACACCGCCGCGGCGCTGGGCGAGGCCGACGGCGCCCTCGAACGCGGGTTCGAGACCGCCCGCGCCGATTACGTCGCGACGTGGGCCGACTTCCTCGGCGACTCGGACCTGCCGGACTCCGTCGCCGGCGACGAGGCGCTCGCCAACCAGTACCGCTCGGCGCTGATGTGCCTGATGGCCGTCGAGGACAAGACCTACCACGGCGCCTCCATCGCATCGCCCTCCGTCCCCTGGGGCGAGGCGGTCACCGCCGACCGGTCGAAAGGATACGGCTACAACTTCGTCTGGTCGCGTGACCTCTACCAGGTGTTCTCGGCGTTCGAGACGGTCGGCGCGCTGGACGTCGCCCGTCAGCAACTGGAGTACATCTACGAGTACCAGCAGGACGAGAACGGGTTCATCCCACAGAACACGTACATCAACGGGATCACCCGCTGGGGCGGCGAACAGATGGACAACATCTCGTTCCCGCAGGTGATGGCCTACCACCTCGCCGAGCACGGGATCGGGTTCGACGACGCGGCCTACGACTACGAGAACGTTCGGCGGTCGGCGAACTACGTCGCCCGCCACGGCCCGGCGACCGCCCAGGAGCGCTGGGAGGAGGAGTCGGGTTACTCGCCCTCGTCCATCGCCGCCGAGATAGCGGGGCTGGTCTGTGCGGGGACGCTCGCGGTCGAGGCGGGTCACGAGGCCGACGCGCTCGTCTGGTTCGCGCTGGCCGACCACTGGACCAACAACGTCGACGCGTGGACCGCGACCGAGACGGGCACCGAGCGCCACGACACCACGCCCTACTTCACGCGGATAACCCGGGACGGCGACCCCGAGGCCGGCCACCTCCGGACGCTGGCCAACGACGGTCCGACGCTGGACGAGCGCGACATCATCGACGGCGGGTTCCTCGAACTCGTCAGGCTCGGGGTCTACCCGGCGGACGACGGGACGGTCGAGAACTCCCTCGTCGAGGTCGACGAGACGATCCGCGTCGACGCCGACCCGGCGGCGGGGTTCTACCGGTACAACGGCGACGGCTACGGCGAGCGCGCCACCGGCGAGGTCGGCGCCCCCTGGACGGTCGAACACAGCGGCAAGGGGCGGCTCTGGCCGCTCCTGACCGGCGAGCGCGCCGAGTACGAACTCCTCGGCGACGCCGGGCTGGACCCGACCGATTGCCTGCGGGCGATGGCGCGGTTCGCCAACTCCGGGCGGCTGCTCCCCGAGCAGGTGTGGGACCGCCAGCACGAGACGGGCTACGACTGGGAGTTCGGCGAGGGGACCGGCGCCGCGACGCCCCTCGCCTGGGCGGCGGCCCAGTACGTCCGCCTGGCCCACGGCATCGACGCCGGCGAACCCGTCGAGACGCCGGCCGTCGTCGCGGAGCGCTACCGCGAGCGCGGCGTCAGCGAACCCGACCGTAGCCCCGCGCTCCGCGTGGACTCGCAGTTCCGCGGCGACCAGCTGGTCGTCTCCGGCGAGACCACCGGCGTCCGCGTGGCCATCGCCACGCCGGTCGACCGGACCATCGTCGGCGTCGCGGACGGCGAGTTCGAGGCGAAACTGGACATCGAGCGCGGCGAGAACCAGGTCATCGTCGCGGCCGCCGCCGACGAGGACCTCGAGCGCGCCGGGACGACCGTCACGACGCTCCGGCTGTAGTGGGGTCGGGGTAGTCACCCGAGCACAGTTCTCGTGAGGATCGGACAGGGGTTCCGACCAACCGCACGAACGGTGGCTAGCAGGTCCGCTCGACCCACTCGCAGAAGTCGTGGAAATCTCGAGCGCCTGCCTGGTCGGCGATGTCCTGTAGCGTCCCGACGGGAATCGGATCGGCCTGCGGGACTGTCACCGTCCGTACCTCACCGGTCTCCGGATGTTCGTACCGGAGTGTCGTGTGACTCCCCTTGCCACCGACCGGGACGTAGCCGTGTCTGGTGAGACAGGTGATGACCTCCTTCGAGGAAAACGTCGTCCGGACCACGCTATTCGAGCCAGGGGGGCGGGCCTTCGCTTCCGATCTCGACGTCGATCCCCATCTCTTCGAGGTACGCGTCGGGGTCTTCGATCTCCTCGCCCTCGCCGAAGTGACTGTCGAGCGCGTCGGCGAGTTGACGGAGCGCTTCGGCCTCGGTATCGCCGAACGACGTCACTCCCGACTCGACGTGTCGTGCGGTGACCCGCCCGTCCTCTTCGTGGATGAACTCGACGCCGGAGGGCGCGTCTCCGTCCGGGCCGGAAACCGTTGCCATGCGTATAAGTAGGGCCATTCAGTGACGTAAACCTTCGGAAACCTGAGCCCACTTTGGCGGCTTTTCACGATGTGTCCGTTCACGGAACTGGGCGAACGAAACGCCTTTGACCGGCCCTCGCCCCACACCGAGCATGACGCGGACCTTCGTCGTCGGGCTCGACGGCGCGGGCTGGCTGCTCGCCGAGCCCTGGATCGACGCGGGTCTCCTGCCCAACCTCGCCGCGCTGCGCGAGGGGGGCGTCTCCGCCACCAGCCGCAGTTGCCTGCCGCCCGTCACCTACCCCAACTGGAAGTGCTACTCCTCGGGGAAGAACCCCGGCAAGCACGGCGTCTACTGGTTCGAACGCATCGACCTCGCCGACGAGCGCATCGACGTGATGAGCGGGGCCGACTACCGGACGGCCGAACTCTGGGACTACCTGAACGACGCTGGCCACGAGGTCGGGGTCGTCAACATGCCCTCGATGTACCCGCCCCGCGACCTGGACGGCTACGTCGTCTCGGGCGGTCCCGACGCCGTCGAGGGGGAGTACCGCTCGCTCGACTCCGGCTACACCCATCCACCGGAGTTCGCGTCCGAGTTGCACGAGCGCTACGGCTACGACGTCCATCCCGACCCGCTGCTCTCCTCGAACGAGGAGCGCGGCGCGGAGGTCGAGGAGATACTGCGGCTGCTCGAACTCCGGCTGGACGTCGCCCGCGACCTCTTCGTCGAGGAAGACCTCGAACTCGTCCACGTGACGCTCTTTTATCTGAACGTCCTGCACCACTTCTTCTGGGACGGCGCGCCGACGCGGCGGGCCTGGGAGCTGGTCGACGAGTGGCTGGGCGAACTGCGCGAGCCGGACGCGAACCTCGTCGTGATGTCCGACCACGGGGCGGCCCCGACGACGACGGAGTTCTACGTCAACGAGTGGCTCGCGCGCAACGGCTACCTGACTCGCCGGACGGGCGTCGACGACTGCCTCCAGCGGGTCGGGCTGACACGCGAGACGGCGCTCGCTCTCGCCAAGCGGTTCGGCGCCGTCGACCTGCTCGCCCGCGCCGTGCCCGAATCGGTCCAGGAACTGGTCCCCCGGAGCGCCGGCGCCAAGCGCGAACGCAAGATGGAGCTCGTCGTCCCCGGGGAGACGAAAGCCCTGGCCAGCGGGCAGGGCCCCATCTACCTCGATCCGAACTCCGACGTCGAGTCCGTCCGGGAGGCCCTCATCGCGGACCTGGAAGCGGTCACCGACGACGCCGGCGAGCCTCTGTTCGCGGGGGTCCACAGGGCGGAGGAGGTCTACGAGGGGCCGTACCTCGACATCGGGCCGGACGTCGTCGTCGACCAGCGCCCGGGAGTCCACGTCAACGACGGGATGGGCGGGGGCGCCGTGCAGACCGAACCCGACCGCTGGGCCGCCGAGAACACGCCCACCGGGATGTTCGTCGCGAACGGACCCGACATCCGCGAGCGGGGCGACATCGGGGAGGTCGACATTCGCGACATCGCGCCGACGATCCTCGCGAGTCACGGCCTCGATATTCCGGCCGACATGGACGGCGAGGTGCTGGACGTGTTCGTCGAAGACCCTGACGTGGGCCGGCGGGACCCGATCCCCTACGACGGCGGGAGGTCCGCCGGCGACGACGAGGAAGTCGCCGAGCGCCTCGAGCAACTGGGGTACATGGAGTGAACGGCGGACGGCGACGGGTTACTCCCTGCTACGTCGGGAGAGTTCTCCCAGGTCGTGGGTATCGTCGCTCCTCGGGAGGACCGCCACGACAGTCGTGATCACGCGCTCGTCGACCGAAGACCGTCACAGGGCGTCTGCGATCCCCGCGGTCCACGCGAGCAGGTCCTCGTCGGCACCGAACCGCGCCACACACTGGAGGCCCAGGGGGAGTCCCGACTCGGCCTCGCCTGCCGGCACCGACGCGACCGGCAGGCCGGCGTGCGTCCAGGGCAGGTTCATGACGGGGTCGCCGGTGTCGTCGATGCCCTCGGGGGCAGGCCCCGGCGCGGCCGGCGCGACCCAGAGGTCGACGCCCGCCTCGGCCATCCGGGCGTGAAGCGCCTCCCGGAGGTCCGTCCGGCCCCGGCGCCCGCGGGCGATCTCGGCGCCGGTGACCTCGCGGCCCCGCTCGACGAGGTCGCGCGTCGCGTCGGCGTAGCGGTCGGCGTACTCGCGGTACCACGCCCCGTGGGCGACGGCCATCTCCGCGGCCATCAGCGTCTCGTGGCGCTCGTCGACCGCCGCGACGTCCCCCAGAATGTCGACGCGTTCGACGTCGTAGCCCGCCGCCGCCAGTCGGTCGACGTGTCGCCTGAAGGCCTCGCGGCCGACATCGCTCGCCTGTGCGAGGTAGGGACCCTCGGGGACGCCCAGCGTCGGGCGCTCGCGGGGGTCGGGGAGCGACGGTGTCCACGGACGGCGAGACGGGAATGACTCCGTCGGTGGGGACGCGCCCGTAGGTCGGTTTGACGCCGACGACGCCGCAGAACGCGGCCGGCCGGGCGACCGACCCGATGGTCTGGGTGCCCAGCGCGAGCGGGCACAGGCCCGCGGCCACGGCGGCAGCCGACCCGCTGGAGGACCCGCCGGGCGTGTGGTCGGTGTCGCAGGGGTTGCGCGTCGGCCCCGGCTCGAAGCAGGCGAACTCGGCCGTGACCGTCTTCCCGAGGACGACCGCCCCGGCGTCTTTCAGTCGCGAAACTGCCGCGGCCTCCGGTCCAGCGAGCACCTCGGGCGGGAGGTCCGACCCGGCCCGCGTCGCCAGCCCCTCGGCGTGGAAGACGTCCTTGACGCCGACGGGGACGCCGGACAGCGGCGGGCGGTCGGCCGCCCGGTCCTGCTCCGCTCGCTCGCCGGCCGCCGCGCGGACGCGCTCCCGGCGGTCGGGCTCCGCGACGAACGCCCGGATCTCGGGTTCGGTCTCCGCCGCTCGCGATTCGAGCGCCTCGGCGTACGCGACCGGGTCGGTCCGGCCGCG
>PXRS01000024.1:37038-48845 GCA_003023785.1 Halobacteriales archaeon QS_5_68_33
TCTGCACCCAGTGTGGGCTGGTGGTCGCCGAGGACAACATCGACAGGGGGCCCGAGTGGCGCTCGTTCGCCGACGACGAGACCGAGCGCGAGCGGACGGGCGCGCCGCTGACCCGGTCGCGTCACGACCGCGGCCTCTCGACGGAGATCGGCCGGTCGACGCGGCTCAAGGGGCGGAAACGCCGCCGCGTCGCGCGGATGCGCCGCCAGCACAACCGCACCAAGATCGGCTCGAAGGCCGAGCGCAACCAGGTCTACGGCTTCACCGAGATCCGCCGGCTGGTCGGGGCGCTCGGCCTCTCGGACCACATCCGCGACCGCGCCTGCGTCCTCTTCGAATCCGCACAGGACGAGGACCTCCTGCGGGGGCGCTCGCTGGAGGGCTTTGCCGCCGCCGCGGTCTACGCCACCTGCCGCACGAGCGACGTCTCCCGCACCGTCGAGGAGGTCGTCGCCGACGCGAAGGCCTCTTCCGACGAGTTGCGGGCGGCCTACGACGCGCTGAACCGCGAACTCGGCCTGCCGACGGGCCCCATCGACCCCCGCGAGTACATCCCGCGGTTCGCGAGCGGGCTGGACCTCCCCAGCGAGGTCGAACGCCGCGCCCGCGAACTGGCCGAGCGTGCCCACGAGGAGGGACTGGTCGCCGGCCGCAACCCCGCCGGCGTCGCCGCGGCCTGTCTGTACACCGCCGCCAGCGAGCGCGACTACCCGCTCACCCAGGAGCGGGCCGCCGACGCGGCCGACGTGACGCCCGTGACGCTCCGTTCGACCTACCAGGGCCTGATACTGTCGGACACAAGTACGTGAACGTGCTCGTCGACGTTCGGAGCATGCATCTCGAAGACCCCGAAACAGTCACCGGAGCGGTGGCATCACTTGTGTCCGACAGTATGAGCGACTGACCGCGCCGGTCCGTTCTCCCGAGACCGCTCACCGCCGGACGAGAGGCCGGCACTCTCGCTCTCGGCGTGGAAAGGAAACGCCGAACGGCGCCTACGTCGCCCGTTCGACGGCCTCGGCCAGGTCCGCGAAGGCAGCGACCGCCGGCGATTCCGGGGCCGTCGTCGCGACCGGACGGCCGGCGGCCTGGGCGGTCACGACCGCGGGGTCCTCGGGGACGACGGTGACCGGCGCGCCGAGCCTGTTCGCGATCGCCCCGGTCGGCGCGTCGGTCGTTCCCCTGTTGAGCACGACCGAGACGAGGCCGGCGTCGAGTTCGCGGGCCAGGGCCCGCGCCCGGACGGCGTCGCCCAGCGCCGCCGGCGTCGGTTCGGTCACCAGCACGCAGGCGTCGGCGGCCAGCAGGCCGAGTCCGACGTCGCCGCTCATCCCCGCCGGGCAGTCGACGACGACGTGCCCGTAAGCGGCCGCGACCGCCTCGACGGCGTCGACGAGCGCGGTCGGCTCACAGGCCCGCGCGCCGGCCAGCGACCGCCCGCACGGGAGCATCGCGACCGGGCCGCCCTCGCGGACGGCCTCGACCGGCGCGGCGCGCCCCGCGAGAACGTCGTGCAGGTCGGGCCCGCGGGCGGTCGGCAGGTCGGCCATCGCCAGGTCGGCGTCGACGACGACGGCGTCCAGGTGGGCACCGAGGTTGTAGGCGACCGTCGACTTCCCGACGCCGCCCTTGCCGCCGACGACCGCGAGTATCATCGTCTCCCGTCGCCTCCCGCCCGCCGCTCGACAGCCTGCGCCCGCCCGACCAGCGACTCGACGCGGTCGGCAACCCGGGCGAGCGCCCGGCGGTCCCCCGCGACCGCGACCTGCAGCGTCGGGTCCGGGTCGGTCCCCTCGGCCGCCTGCCGGCGCTCGACGGCCGCCAGCCGGCGGTCCACGTCGCGCAACCACGCCCGGACCGCGCCGGGCACGACCAGCGCCGCGTCCGTCGGCGGCGCCGCCACGTCGTCCGGGAACCCGTCCTCCCCCGACCGGCCACCGTCCAGGGGGGTGTCTGCTGGCGGATCGTCTCCCTCGGGCTCTCCGTTTCCGTCCCGTCCGGACCCGTCCGGGGACTGGTCGGGGCCGTCGTCGGGCACGTCGGGGACGGGCACCGCCTCGCGGGGAACCACCGGGTCGCCCAGCGACCGGACCACGTCCGCCGGCGTCGGGTCGTCGCCCGTTCCGGCCGCCCCGGTTCCGCCGTCGAGCGACGGCACGCCAGCGACGTCGCGGTCTCCCCCCGCCGCGCCGACGGGTCCGGCGGGCGTTCCGGGCGTTGCCGGGTCGTCGGCGACGAGGTCGGCCGGCGGGTCGGCCGGTGGCGCGGGCGTCGCGTAGCCCGCCACCAGTCGCCTGTCGGCCGTGACGACGCCCTCGAAGGTGTCGCCGTCCCACCCCGCCGCGGGTTGGCCCTCGCGGCGGGGCGGCCAGACCGGCCCGTCGAGGCGGTTCTCGACCCGCACCCGGCGGCGGTGCTCGGCGGTCACGTACAGCCGGACGAGCGTCACGCCGTCGGTCCGTTCGGTCTCGTAATCGAGCGTGGCCATGGCGGTCCTGGTCCCGTCCCCCGACTTAAATTTCCGGGCAGCTGACGCTCACACCCGAATGACGGGAGCGTCGAGCCAGTCGGCCGCCGCCGCGGCGCCCTCGAAGCGGTCGATGGTCACCACGACCGGCGCGCGGAGGTCGGCCACCCGTCCGACGGCCAGCGCGGCCGACACCGGATCGACGTCGAACGGGTCACCGTTCGTCCCGCCGCCGTCGTCCCGGTCGGCCCCCGGTACGGCCGAGACGGCGGCGGCGTACGCCTCGCGGAGTTCACCGACGAGGTGGGCGCGCGCCGCCCGTTTCAGGTTCGCCGCCCGGTCTTCGAGGCGGCGGCGCCGCTCGCGGGCGTCCCGCGCCTCCCGGGCGCGCCGCTCGGCCCGGTCGAGCGCCTCCCTCGCGGCGGCCCGTTCGGTCTCCGTCTCGGCGAGGTCGCGGGTCGCCGCCGCGAGTTCTTCGCGCAGGTCAGCGGCGTCACGGCCCGCCTCGCGGGCGGCCTGGACCCGCCCACGCACCGTCGCGACCCGCTCGCGGGCTTTCGCTACCGCCGACTCCGTCCCGGCGAGACGCTCGCGGGCCGTCTCCGTGTCGGCCTCCGGGACTGTGAGCTCCGACAGTTCCGCGCGGACGCTCGCCAGTTCCTCGTCCTGCGGGGCAGACAGGCCCCGCGACCGGGCGGCGGCGGAGAGTGCCGTCCGAACGCGGAGCGCCGTTCCGGGTTCGACGAGGCCGACGCGGTCGTGGACCGACCGGGGCGCCGGACACCGTACTGTGACCGCCCCAGGCCCCGCGTCCCCGTCCGATTCCCCGCCGTCGCCGCCGCCCTCCTCCCGGACGGCCGCCGCGACCTCCTCGGGGTCGACGGCGACGTCGAACACGCCGAGATCGACAGCCCGCCCCGACAGCCGCCGGTCCGGCGTCTCGACGACGACCGGTTCGTCGGCCGGGACGGCGCGCTCGCCGCCGCTCGTCGGCGCCCCGTTCATAGCTCGCGCTCGCGGAGGGCCTCGGGGTCCGGGAAGCCTTCGCGCGTGGCGAACGCGGCGTAGGGAAGCGACGGGCTGTCGCGCTCCTCGTAGGCCCGCGCGGCGGTCCGGACCTCCTCGTCGACGGCCTCGAACTCGTTGAACGGCTCGGTGCGTTCGACCTGAACGTCGCCGCCGTGTTTCTCGCGCAGGCGCAGCGCCTGGAACGCCGCGAACGCCGTCTCGCGCAACAGCGCCACCCGGCCGAACTGCCGGACGACCGTCTCCTCGTGGGTCCGGCAGACGTTGCGGAGACTCCCCCGTGCCGCCCGCGAGTACGTCACCACCAGCAGCACGGCCGGCCGCTTCGCCGGCGACCGAAATAAAGGTAGGGGCGTTGCCAGGAACCGGGGGCGGAGACGCGGCGGTTTCATACGGTCGGTCGTCGATCAGTTCCGGATTTCGTCGAACGGGTCGGCGAAATACCGGTCAATCGACACAGCCGACCGTATCACTCCTCGATCGGAAACCGGTGTTCGCGCTCGACGTGGACCGTTTCCGGGGGGATCTCCTCCCCGTCGACCTCGACGGGCTGGCCGTCCGCGAGTCGGCCGAACTTCGGGCCCTCGGATACGCCAAGCGTCCGGGCGCGCTCGGGGTCGAACGCCCGCTCGTGCGCGAGGAGCGCACCCTCGACGCGTTCGACCTCGTACTCGCGTTCCAGGACGGCCGCCAGGTCCTCGACCAGCGACTCGCGGTCGGCGGGCGCCGCGAAGGCCGCCCGCCCCCCGGCGCGGGTGCCGCTCTCCGTCGTCTCGAACGCAAGCGTCGCCGCCTCGACTGCCGCGCGCGTCGGCTCGGCGTCGATGCCCTGTGCCTCCGCCAGCAGCGCCGACGGGAGCGACGCGACCACCACGTCCTCGGCCGAGAGTTCGAGCGGGTCGGGGGCTGACTCCCCGCTCCTGTCGGCCGCACCCGCGCCCCCGCCGGTCGAGTCCGGATCCGGATCCCGGCCCTCATCGATCCGCGCGCGGTCGCCGAACCGGACGCCCGCCTCGACCGGCCCCAGCACCGATTCGAGCGTCGCGACGACGGGAAGCGGGACGCCCGTCGTCTCGCGCACCCACGTCTCGCTCACGACCCGGTAGCCGAGACGCTCGACCGCGCGCTCGACGGCGGGGGCCTCGCCGTCGACCAGCGCCCGGGTCGCGGCGCTCTCCCGGAACGCCGCCCGCAGGACGGCCCGGTCCGTCCCGCTCCCGGCGTCGTCCAGTTCGTCGAGCGCCCAGTCGGCGGCGACGTGACCGACCGCCCAGTCCGTCTCGCGGGCGACCCGCTCGAACCGCGGCGCGTAGTGCCCGCCGCCGACCCCGACGAGGTGACGGCGCTCCCCCGTTCCGGACCCGCTGTCGTCCGCGCTCTCGGCGGGCAGGTCGGGGTCGACCCCGCGCAGGTCCCGGATGGCCCTCGCCACGGCGCGGGCGCCCGCCGGATCCTGCCACTCGTCCTCCCCGCTGCCGAGTTCGACGAACATCGAGGGCGCGCCGACGTCGGTGGGTCCGTGGTGGGTACACTCCATGCCGACCTCGTAGCGCCCGGGGGCGTGTTCGGCGAGGGCGTCAAGGACCCGCCGGTGTGCATTGGGACAGGCCCGGGCGAAGGCGCCGTCCGCGCCGCCGAACGCCGCCGGCCCGACGTTGCCGGTGTGGTGGGCGGTCAGCAGGGGGCCGGTCTCGCCGGCGTGGCGCGAGGCGAAGACGAGGAGGTCGGGCGACCGCTCGGGCCCCTCGGCGACGCGCCCGAAGGCGTCGGCGACCCCCTCGGTTTCGAGGTGGAGCGCGTCGAACTCGCGGAGTTCGATGGGCGCGTCGCGGTCGTCTTCGGCCGCGTCGGCAGCCCATCGGCCCGACCGATAGACGGTCCCGCCGCCGTCGGCGTCGGGGCGGGTCGGGTCATCGTGTTCGGTCCAGTCGGCCACCTCGCGGAGCCGCTCGCCGATGTGGAGGGACGCCGAGTCGGCGCGGGAGACGACGACGGCGAGCATCAGTCGGCGAACTCGGAGTGAACGGGGTCGCGGCCGATCGCGGTGCGGCCAGCGTCGGCCGCGAGGCCGAGCATGTGCGCCAGCGCGGCGCGGCGCTTGACGAACAGCGCCGTGCCGGCGACGACGTAGACGGCCGCGTATATCAGCAGGACGTCCCGCGTCGGGTTCGCCAGCGGCAGGGTGAGGACGCCGCGGATGACCGCGAACTCGATGAGGACCTGCGAGATGAACAGGACGAAGATGGCCAGCGACTCGCGGACGCTGATCTCGAGGTTGACGAGGACGGCCAGCGCGAAGTACGACTGGGCCGCCGTGATCCAGATCTCGGCGGCCTGCTTGGCGTCGAACGGGAGCACGCCGTACTGGCCCAGCGACAGCGAGAACACGACCGAGAGCGTCCCGATGAGCAGCGTCCACTGGTTGAGTTTCGAGGAGATGAGGGCGTTGAACCCGGCCGTCGAGCGGGCCTTGTTGACTAGCACGATGACGACGATCAACTCGGGGGACTCGCTGGCCAGCGGCGCGATCCACTGGATCATGAAGAACTCGGGGATGCCGTTCTCGACGCCGATGACTTCGAGGCCGTGGGCGAACGGTTCGACGGCGGTGAAGATCATCGCCCCCGAGTAGCCAAAGAGCGCGAGGACGACCAGCGGGCGCCAGGGCAGCGACCAGCCCTGGAAGTACTTCGGGACGCCGACGTGTTCCTCGTCGGCCTCGACGTCGCCGCGGATGATGATCCCGATGTACGCGACGTAGAGGCCGACGAGCAGGACAGTGTCCATCACGTCGATGCCGCCGCCCAGCGGGACGAAGAAGGCCCACGCGGTGGCGAGAAAGAGGAAGGCCACCTCGGTGGCGATGGCGCTGTCGAGCGCGACGGCGTCGGCGAGCCACCCGTCGCGGTCGCGCACGGCGGGGTCGGCGGTCCTGGCCGCCCGCCGGACAGTGAACACGGCGATGCCGGCCCACCCGATCCCGATGAGGATGCGGTTGGCGCCGGTCATGTTCGCGACCGCGAGGTTGGCGTCGTGACAGGCCTCGGCCAGCGACGTCGCCTGCGCCTCGACGGCCTCGGGTGTGAGCGCCTGGCAGGCCTCGGTCGTCGCGCCGCCCGCGCCGGCGTTCCAGGCGTAGAGGGCGTCGACCGCGTACTCCGGGGCGACGGCGAGGATCGCCAGCACCGCGATGGCAAAGGCCCGCGGGACGTCCTTCTCGGCGGTTTCGGCGCCCCACGCCAGCAGGAAGGAGGCACCCAGGACAGCGGTCCCGGTGATAGCGACCTCGGGGACCGTCGAGAAGTGGATGACCCCGGCGAGGAGGTCGACCCCGAGCAGCCGCGTGTCGTAGACGCTGATCAGGTTGTAGAGCTGCGCGCCCGTCCACGGGACCGTCAGGGCGACCGCGTAGGCGACCTGGGCCAGCGGGTGGCGGAGTCTGCTCACTATCACACCGGTGGTGAGGTCGGTATGAAACAGTTGCGAAAGCCGCCGCGTGGGCCGGGACCCTCGGCTCCCCACCGGCCGCGAACACACCGTATCGGTTATCCCGGCGGCCGCGCTGGAATCGGTATGGACGTCTACGGACTCGTCGGCAACCCGGTCGGTCACTCGCTGTCGCCGCCGATGCACGAGGCGGGGTACGAGGCCGTCGGCCTCGACGCCCGTTACGTCACGTTCGAACCGCCGAAAGACGGCGCGACCGCGGCCGTCGACGCCGCGGAGACGCTGGGCGTCGTCGGCCTCAACGTCACCATCCCCTTCAAGCGGGACGTGCTGGCGGCGGTCGACCCGGACCCGCTCGCGGCCCGCATCGGCGCGGTCAACACCGTCGACTTCTCGGGGGAGCGCCCGACCGGCCACAACACCGACGCCACCGGCGCGGTGCGCGCGCTCCGGGACGGCGGCGTCGAACTCGCGGGCACCGCGGTCGTCGTCGGCGCCGGCGGCGCCGGGCGAGCGGCGGCCTTCGCCCTCGCCGACGAGGGCATGGCCGTCCGCGTCGCCAACCGCACCGAATCGAAGGCCCGGGACCTCGCGGCGGACGTCCGGGAGAGCGGGAAGCCCGACGGAAGCGAGACCGGCGACGCGGGACCGGACGCGAGCGCCGGCGCCGGCCGAGCCGATGCGCCGGACGCGACCGGGCACGGCCTCGACGAACTCGACGAGTTGCTCGCGGGCGCGGACGTGCTGGTCAACGCGACGAGCGTCGGGATGGAGGAGGACGCGACGCCGGCCCCCGCCGACGCGTTACACGGCGGTCTGGGCGTGCTCGACGCGGTCTACCGGCCCCTGGAGACGCGGCTGCTCCGGGACGCCGACGCGGCCGGCGCGACCACCGTCGACGGGGCGGCGATGCTGCTCTACCAGGGGGTCGCGGCGTTCGAGCGCTGGACCGGTCGCGAGGCGCCCGTCAACGCGATGGACGGGGCGCTGCGCTCGCATCTGTAGGGTGATCTACAACCGACCGTATCAGTCCTGGGTGGCGCCATCGACGTCGGCCTCGGCCTCGCGGCTTTCCTCGACGGCCTCGGTCAGCGAGACGTTGAGCCACGCCATCGAGACGACACCGCCGAGGATAGTGACCGCGTTTTTCACGACGTGATCGACGATGGAGATAGCGAAGGCGACCGGCGCGGCCACGTTCGTGAGACCGAAGACGATGAGGGTGAAGGCGCCCTCGTAGAGGCCGATCCCGCCGGGCGAGAGGGGCAGGACCTTCGCGAGGTTGCCGACGCTGACGGCGAAAAAGGCCGTGGCGAGGAGGGCGGGCGTGACCGCGACGCCGAACGCCCGGAAGACGACGACCGCGGTGAGCACGTCGACGACCCAGATGGCGAGACTGCCCACGCCGACGCGGGCGAACGCCCCGCGGTCGACGACCACGGTCTGGACGTCGCCGACGAACTGTTCGAGCACGCCCGAGACGTACTCGGCATAGGAGTCGTTGCTCACCGCCGTGACCGCTCGATGGATGTAGTCGGTGTCGAACCGGGCACCCGCGAGGATGGCGAGGACGGCCAGCACCGCCGCCCCGCCGACGCCGGCGGCGACCTGCAGTGCCGTGCGCGCCGCCGCCCCGGGATCGACCGTCTCGCCGCCGACGGTGACCGGCGGCACCTCCGCGGCGATGGCCCGGGCGACCTGTTCGGCCCCGCCCGTCGCCACCAGTCCCACCAGCACGCTCCCCGCGAGCGCCGTGATCGCCAGCAGGTCGAACACGCGTTCGACCGCCAGCGAGGCGAACCCGCTGGGGTAGGGGACGCCCCGGCGGGCCTTGACGACGTACGCGCGGACGCCGTCGCCCAGTCTGGCCGGGAAGACCAGGTTGCCGGTCTGGCTGATGAATATCGCGCCCGTCAGGAACCACGTGTCGCTGGCGAACCCCAGTCTGTCGAGGATGTCCCGGTAGCGCAGGCCCCGCAGCGGCCAGGAGACGAGATAGACCAGCCCCGAGAGCGCGAGGAGACCGCGGTCGGCCCCCTCGATGGCGTCGAGGACGGCCTCGACGTCGAAGACGACGACGACCGCGACCGCCAGGGCGAGCGTCACCAGCACGGACCCCGCGGCCGCGCTGACCCGCCGCGTGATCCGGGGGCTCACGGAGAGTTGCCACCACGTCCGCAGGATCTGCGAGCCCATCCCGAAGACGTCCCGCACGAGGTCGACCTTCGTGTCGCCCCTGGGCTCCCACTCGACGGGGAACTCCCTGACGCGAAAGCCCCGCCGCTGTGCGCGAACCAGCATCTCCGTGTCCCAGAACCAGTGTTCGTCCTCGACCGCGTCCCGCAGCGCCTCGAAGGCGACCCGGTCGAAGGCCTTGAACCCACACTGGTGGTCCTGCAGGTCCGAGCGCAGGAACAACCGCACGAGCGAGTTGTAGCCGAGGCTCGACACCGCGCGCTCGGGCGGCCGTTCCGCCCGGTTCCCGGGGAGCCACCGCGACCCCGTCGCGAGGTCGTACTCGCCCGAGCGGACGCTCTCGACGAGTTCTTCGAGGTGGCCCATGTCCGTCGCCAGGTCGGTATCGAAGTAGACCAGCGTCTCCCCGGCCGCCCGGTCGAAGGCGAACCCCAGCGCCCCGCCGCGGCCGAGGCGGTCGTCGCTGTGGAGGTGCCGGACGCGGTCGTCCTCGTCGGCGAGGCGCGAGGCGAGCGTCGGCGTGCGGTCGTCACAGCCGTCCTCGGCGACGATCACCTCGAACGACCCCGCGGGGAGAAAGGAGGCGAGCGTCTCCAGCGTGACCGCGACGGTCCGCTCCAAGGTCTCCTCCTCGTTGTAGGCAGGGAGGACGACGCTGACTTGCAAATCAGTCAATATCCCAAAATCAGACCAAGATGTAAAAATAGTTTCTGTTCACGCATGTATACAGACAGTCAGATCCACCACAATCTTTCTACTTCGCCTATTAATGAGTAAGACCGCTCCTACTGTATATCGATACGTGAGCAACGAGAGACTGGATGAATTGGCCCACGAATCATCCAGACGATCAAAAATGTCTTACTTGTGTCCGACAGTATCACAACCGACCGTATCAGTCGGCGCCGCCGGGCGACCGGGCGGTGACGAACCGTTCGAGGTCGGCGTCGGCCGCGCCGACCTCCGCGACCGAGTCGTAGGGCCGGTCGACGACGATGTCGCCGGCAGTCGACCGCCCCACGCCGGGGACGGCCGTCAGTTCGTCCATCGAGGCGCTGTTGACGTCTAACGGGTGCGGGACGCCCGTCACCGACCGGTAGCCGTGGTCGGTGACCGCGACGTCGAGCGTCTCCCCGAGTTCGCGCTCGCCGGGGATCCCCACCAGGAGCGGGTAGGTCCCGAGCTGCCGGCCGAACGTCTTGCCGTCCTCGTGGTACTCCAGGTGGACGTCCGGCAGGACCGTGCCGGGGGGCGCGACCCGCCGGAGCATCGGGTTGTCGACCTCCTCGCGGACCTCGCGCTTGTAGCGCTTGAACAGTTTCCTGTGGTCGTGGGCGATCTCCGCGCCGGTCTCGCTCATTTCCGTGCCCTCGAAGGCCATCACCTGCCGGATGTTGATGCGCCGGACCAGCAGCCCCTCCTCTCCGAGGCGGTCGAGGAACGCCCGGTTGTGTTCGAACGTCTCCCGGCGCTCGCCCGCCAGGCCGTGGACGAGGTTGATGCCCGGCAGGAGTTTCGGGAGTCTGCGGGCCGCGCCGTCGCCGAAATCGGGGGCGGTCTCCCGGTCCCCGCCGCGCTCGCGGCTACCGCCGCTCGCGCGATCGGAGGCCCTCGGGTCGCCCGGGCCTCCCGGCCGCCAGCCGCCGACCTCGTTGACGATCCGCACGGCCTCGAGACATTCCTCGGCGGTGACGAGCAGGTTGTTCTCCGCCTGGACGACCGGATCGGCCGACTCCAGGCCGAAGGCGGCGGTGTCGCCCGGCGTGTTGTGCTCGGCGATGATCCGGATGCCCTCCCGGGACTTCTCGGGGTAGTCCACGATGGTCACGGGATTCATGTTGTCGAGGTGTAACGTCCGGAGGTCGGGGGCGACCTCGCGGATGCCGCCGTAGAGGTCGCGGAGGGCGTCGGGGTTGGGCGCCTCGCCGTCGCCGCCGAAGGCGAGGATGTCGGCCTGGCGACCCAGGCGGAAGTCGCGCACCCCGTGGTCCGAGAGGGCGTCGACCTCGTCGACGACCGACTCGGCCGAGCGGAAGGCGGGGTTGCCGTAGAGCGGTTCCGTGCAGAACGAACAGCGGTAGGCACACCCCCGCGAGGTTTCCAGTTCGGCGATGAGGTAGTCGGGGTGGTTGGGGTGTTGTTCGACGACGAACGCGCCGTCGCGGGCCCACCGCCGGACCTCCTCGTTGTCGCGCATCCGGTCGCCGAATCCTTCCAGGCCCTCGCGGACGAGGTCGTGGGCGGCGGCCTCGACGTCGCCCTTGGCGACGAAGTCGTAGTCCAGGTCGTCGCGTTCGGTCTCGACGGCGCCCTCGTTCGACTCGCCGACGCCGAAGCGCACGGGTCCGCCCAGCAGGGTAGTCCCGTCAGCGCGCCAGGCGGTCTCGCGCACCTCGTCGGGTTCGGCGGGTGTCCCGCCGACGTACTTGCCGGGGACGGTCATCCCGCCCACGTAGACGACGAGGTCGGCGCCGGCCACGTCGCGCCACAGCGAACGCTCGTCGCGGAGTGCGTCGATGGTGTGGTAGGTGATCCGGTCTTCGGGAACCCCCGCGTCGACGAGCGCCCCCGCGGTGTAGCGGGGGTACGTCGAGACGTAGGGCGGCACGCCGAAGTGTGCCGGTTCGTCGACGTACCCGTCGACGATGGTCACGTCGAGGGTCGCGGGGTC
>PXRS01000025.1 GCA_003023785.1 Halobacteriales archaeon QS_5_68_33
AGGTCCCCCGATGCTCGCCGTCGCTTGAGTTCTTTCATCACTGGGTGGCGGTTTCGATAGGGGAACCACGGAGTCGGCTCCTCGGGAGCGTAGTTCCTGATGTATTTGAATCGCTCGTCGCGGACCGCCCGCTGGAACGCGTATCTACAGTCTTGGCGGTCGCGGGCAGCGAAAACGTACTCTCGGGGATCCGCCCGGTCCGCCCCGAGGGCGGTTCGTCCCTCCATCCACGGCGGGCGACCGATGCCGGCCGCGGCGAGCACGGTTGGTGCGAGGTCGACGTTGCTCACAAGTTCGTCGGTTTCGCCGGGGTCGACCTCGCCGGGCCACCGAACCACGAGCGGGACGTTGAGGCCGCCGTCGTAGCGCTTCTGTCCGGGCTCCCACATTCCGCTCTCGTGGGTGACCGGGATCTGGAACGATGCGAAAAAGGGTTGATCGGCGTCGGGACGGTCGCGCCAGTCCACGTCCGCGTCGTGAGCGACATGTTCGTCCCAGACGCTGAACGGCTCCCCGAAATTGAAGTCGTCCTTTCCGTTTTTTACGCAGTAGTATCCGTCCCTGCGCAGGTACTCGGTGAACGCCCGGACGTGGTGGGGCGGGACCGCGTCGTACGGCGTCGGCTGCCCGTCGGCGTAGTTGCGGCCGAGGCTCGCTCGGTGGTGGTGGCAACCGATCGAGGTTTGGTATGTGCCAGTGATGACCGCAGAGCGACTCGGCGAACACACCGGACTCGTCGTGAACGCGTTCCGATACACCCTCGCGTCGGCCGCGAACTCGTCGATGCGAGGCGTCTCCGCCACGTCGTCGCCGTAACAGCCGAGTCGGTGTGCGCTCACGTCTTCGAGGTTTATCCAGAGAACATTCGGTCCGCGTTCCGGTAACACACGGAGAAACTCCTCAGCGGAGGCAAACAGAGCCACCCATCGGAGCACACCTGATACGGTCGATTGTACCGATGTACCGGTGATTCGCCGACCGATTCGACGGAATCCGGAAATGACGTACAACCGACCGTATCACCGTGACCAGGTCCGGCTCGACGACCTCTGACCGCTGTCTCGCCGCCCCTGTCGTGTCGCCCATCCAAGTATAGTCCCGCGTTACTGCAGTTCAGGGTCCGGTTTCGCTCTCGTCCCCGGACGCTACTCCGGTCGTCCCTCGGAGTACGGTGTCCTCGGAATCGAGCGTCCCGGGGCTTACTCGCGGCGGCGACGTTTCTAGGCGCGGCGTCACTCGGTATGGCTGGTCGTAGCGGTCGCAGTGGCGATGGCGGCGAGCGTCGTCACTGCAGGCGGTGCGCTGTCTTCACACACACAGGAATCGCCCGAACAGGACACGTCGTATCTACGGGTCGCGCACACGGTCGCCGACGCGCCCGCGGTGAACGTCACAGTCGGGAACGAGACTGTGGCCTCGAACGTCTCGTTCGGGAACGTCAGTAACTACGCGACGCTCTCCGAAGGGACCCACAACGTATCCGTTATCACCGCCGGCGGTTCCGATCTCACACTCTTCGAGGGGAACGTCACGCTGGAATCGAGCACGGCCACGACGCTGTATACCACCGGCGAAGTCTCTGCCGGGGCCGACACCTCGTTCGAGGCGGTCACGCTCGGGAATGACGCCTCCACTCCCGCCGAAAGCGAGTCGGCCGTGAGTGTCGCACACATGTCCCCGGACGCCGGTCCCGTCGATGTCGTCATCGTTGGCGGTCCCGACAACGACACCGACGGGGCGACGCCAACCGAGACGATGACCCCCACCGACAACGAGACCGACGAGGAGACGCCCACTGACGACGAGACGGCCACGGCGACGCCCACGGAGACGGCGACGCCCGCCGAGACCGACACCGAGGAGATGGTCATCGCCGAGGACCTCACGTTCAGGAACGCGTCGGCCTACGTGAACGTGCCCGAGGGGAACTACACCGTCGAGATCCGCGCCTCTGACACCGACGAGGTGGTGGCGACCGCCGACGTTTCCGTCGAGGGCGGCCAGGCCTACACGGCTATCGCGGCCGGATACGCGAACCCCGAGGACGCGCCGATCGGCGAATCGTTCACGGTCGAGACTGTCCAGGACGCCACGGTGAGCATCACCCTCCCGGAGACGGAGGACTCCCTCGACGAAACCGCGACGCCGATGACGAACGGGACCGATGCCCCGGCGACGAACGCGACCGACACGCCGGAAGGAACTGAGACGCCCGAGGGAACTGAGACGCCCGAGGGAACTGGGACGCCCGAGGGAACCGAGACGCCCGAGGGAACCGAGACGCCGACCGAGACCGAAGCCGCGTAGACGGGTCGCGCCTTTTCGTTTTTCGCTCGCAGCGGTCAGCATCCGCCCGACCGCGCGGGCGATTCGGCGCTCGAACAAAACAGGACGAACGTGGACTCTCTGCGGGTGCCACCGGAGGTTTATCATCCGGCGCTCTGAACGGATCGGTATGGAACTCAGGAACGCGACAGCGACGGATAGCCCGGCGATCAGGGACATCGCACGCCGGTCGCTACAGACGTCGTATTCGCTGAGCCCGCAAGCGATCACGACTGCCGTCGAGAAGTGGTACGACGAGATGGACCTGGAGGAGCGACTGGAGGAGGAGGGCCACCTCTATCTCGTCGCCGAGCGCGACGGTCAGGTGGTCGGCTTCTCGGAAAGTCGCCTCTCCGAGGACGGCGCGGCGTCGCTCCTGTGGCTACACGTCGACCCCGCCTACCGGGGCGGGGGGGTTGCCGACGCGCTGTTCTCGAAAACGCGCGGGCGCTTGGAGGGCGCCGGCGCCGACCGCCTCTACGGGCGGGTCCTCCAGGACAACGCCGACGGCAACGCCTTCTACGAGGCCCAGGGTTTCGAGCAGGTCAGCCGCGACGAGGTCGAGATCGGCAACCGCACCTACGTCGAGAACGTCTGGGCCCCCTCCGAGAGCACGGGGCTGAAACCGATCGAGGTCGACAGCCGCACCGTTTACGTCGACCGCGACGAGTACGAGACCGGGTCGGCGGCGAACTTCCACATCGTCTACACCGACGACGGACGTTCGGAACGGTACGGCTACTACTGCGGGAACTGCGAGCGCCTCGCCAACGCGATGGACTCGATGGGCCGCGTCGAGTGCAACGAGTGTGGCAACACCCGGAAACCCACCCGCTGGGACGCCGCCTACCTCTGATACGGTCGGTTGTACCGATGTACCGGTGATTCGCCGACCGATTCGACGGGATCCGGAACTGATTTACAACCGACCGTATCACTCGTTGCGGACGAACGTCACCGGGCAGGGGGATTCGAGCATGACCTCCTGGGCGGTGGACCCAAACACGGCCTTGCCCGCGGGCGAGCGCTTTCGCCCGCCCACGACGACGAGGTCGGCGTCGGTCTCCGCTGCGAGGTCGACGATCTCCTCGCCGACGGCGCCGGAGTCGGTCGTCCGCCCGCGGATGTCGTACGCGACGTCCGCCTCGTCGAACAGCGCGGTCAGGTCTCGCATCGCAACCGACCGCTCGGCGACGACGTCCGGGGTCACCTCGTCGAAGCGGTCGAACTCTAACTGTTCGCGCACCTGCTTGTAGCCCTCGCTGTCGAACACGTGCGCCAGCGTGACGGCCGCACCCGTCGGCCCCGCGATGTCGGCCGTGAAGCCTCCGATCTTCTCGATGCGCTCGTCCTCCTCCGAACTCACTGCGAGCAGTATCCTCTCTATCGCCATACCCTCCGTAACACGTCGGAGCGGTTCAACGTTTGGTACGCTTCGCGACCTGTCCCGCTCATCCGGGGTCCCGGTCGGTCGACCGTTCGTATCCGGCCCCCTTCTTTTGCGCAGCACAAGCCAGATACCCCTCAACCCTTCATACGGTCGGTTGCAAGTCAGTTCCGGATTTTGTCGAACCGGCCGGCGAAATACCGGTACATCGGTACAACCGACCGTATCATTCTTACGCGGTGACCCTGCGATAGGTCGTCGGGACGGACTGATTTCCCGGTCGCGGCGCGGCGGTTGGTCCCCGACTCGTCAGCGTGACCCAACGTTGAAGAGTCGGTGACCCGAGGGGCGAGGTATGAAAGCCGTCCTGATCGGTGTCGGACAGGCCGGGGGGAAGATCACCCAGCGCCTGGCCGAATACGACTACGACATGGACTTCGGGGCCGTCCAGGGTGCCATGGCCGTCAACACCGCGCGTGCGGACCTCCGGAACCTCGACATCGATTCGATGCTGATCGGCCGCGACCGGGTCAAGGGGCACGGCGTCGGCGGCGACAACGAACTCGGTGCCGACATCATGCAGCAGGAAGCCACGGAAGTGATGGACGGCCTCGACGCCAAACTCACCAGCGAAGCCGAGGCAGTCGTCCTCGTCGCCGGCGTAGGCGGGGGCACCGGTAGTGGCGGCGCGCCTGTGCTGGCCCACGAACTCAAGCGCGTCTACGACGTCCCCGTCTACGTGCTCGGCGTTCTCCCCGGGCGCGACGAGGGGTCGATCTACCAGGCCAACGCCGGTCGCTCGCTCAAGACCCTCGCCCGCGAGGCCGACTCCCTTCTCCTGGTCGACAACGATGCCTGGCGGACCGCCGGCGAGAGCGTCCACGAAGGGTTCGCCGAGATCAACGACAAGATCGCCCAGCGGTTCGGCCTGCTCTTTGCCTCCGGCGAGGTCGGGGCCGTCGACGAGGTAGCCGAGTCCGTGGTGGACTCCTCGGAGATCGTCAACACGCTCCGGCCCGGCGGGATGGCCGCGGTCGGCTACGCCAGCGCGGCCGCCAGCTCCGACGCCGGCGACAACGTCAACGCCATCACCAGCACCACCCGCAACGCCCTCCTGACGGGGACGAGCGTCCCCAACGTCGTGAAAGCCCGGACCGGCCTGCTGGTCGTCGCGGGCCAGCCCGAGCGGATCTCCCGGAAGGGCGTCGAGCGCGCCCGGAAGTGGCTCGAGGAGGAGACCGGCAGCATGGAGGTGCGGGGCGGTGACTTCCCGCTCGACTCCGACCGCATCGCCGCCCTCGTCCTGCTCGGGGGGATCGAACGCTCCGGGCGCATCCAGGAGTTCCTCGACCGCGCACGCGAGGCCCAGGAGACCAGGGAAGCGCGCTCCGAACCCGACCCGGAGGAGGCGTTCGGCAACGAGGAACTCGAGGACCTGTTCTGATACTGCCGGCTGTAAGTCTGTCAAGAATTTCGCCGCCCCGGGGCGGCGAATATCTTCACGAAGTTACAGCCGGCAGTATGAACTGCGGGACCGCGAGGCTCCAAGTGCCGGCCCTGAGTAGCACGTCGCCCGCGGGACGTCTGCCGGAGAAACGAAAGCACTAATCACCGCGCCGGTGAATCTCGGGACATGGCCGACGACGAGGAAGAAGACGAGGGACCCGCGGTCGAACTGGGCAACGGCGAACCGGTCGAGGGCGCGCCGCTGGCGCGGGTCGCCTCGCGGCTCACCTGGGGCAAGGAGAAGAGCTACATCGTCGACCGCGAGGGCGACGCCGTCATTCGGACGCCCGACGGCCCGCGGGAACTCGCCGACGTCCTCAACGAGGTCGACGTCCCCTACTTCGAGAGCCGCCAGGAGTTCACCGACGAGGTCCGCGCGGTCGTCGGGACCGGCCCCGTCCCGACCGCCGACGAGTGACCGACCGGACACGAGCGGCGTACCTTTACTGTCTGCCGCCCTACTGTCGGGTATGACCCTCCCCATCGACCCCGGCGCGATCACCGGCGAGGACATCGGCGAGAAACGCGCGACACTGGCGATGGACCACGAGGAAGCGGTCGACCACGTCCGGACTGTTTTCGAGGACGCCGGCTTCGGCTTCCCCGCGGAGTTCGCCCCCTCGGAACTCCTCAACGAGAAGATCGACGCTGACCGCGACCCCTACTACTTCCTGGGGGCGTGCAACCCGGCGATGGCCGACCGGGCGCTCGACGCCTCCGACGGACGGATCGGCGGGCTGTTCCCCTGTGGCGTCGTCGTCCGACAGACCGAACCCGGAACGCAGGAGGTGTACCACGTCTCGATCATGCGCATCGCTCGCATAGTCGGAATGGCGCCGGACGACGAGGCCTGGACCGACATCGTCGCCGAGACGGGCGAGATGGTCGACGAGGCGTTCGCCGCGCTGGAGGCCGAGTGAACGGGCGAAAAAGGCAGTCTCAGTCGCCGGTCTGCGGGTCGTCGCCCGGGCCCTCCGGGGCGCCGGTCGCGACCGGGTCGTCGCCCTCGGTGTCGAGGTCGCGTTTGAGCTCGTCCATCTCGGCTTCGAGTTCGGCGATGCGCTCTTTGGTCTCGTCGTCGGCGTTCGACCGCAGGTAGAGGAAACCCCCGACGCCGAGCAGCAGTATCGGGAGCCCGAACAGCAACAGCATGACCAGGAGGATGACGAGCAGTTCGGGACCGCCCGGCACGCCCATCTGCAGCGGGACCATACCTCACTCCCGACGACGGACGCTTGTAAACTTTCTGTCCGAGCCGCTCGTTCCCGGTCTCTCGACGCCGGGAGAGCCAGTCCCTCACAGAGCCTTAAAGGTCGTAGGTGACGCTGCTCGTCAGGTCGCCCGTCTCGGCCCGGAGCGACACCACCTCCGTGCCCGCCGGAACCGTGACCGCCGCCGTCGCCCGCCCGGCGGCGCCGACGGCGAGGTCGGTCTCGCCCTCGCTCGACCCCGCTTCCCAGGTCAGCGTCACCGTCCGGTTCCGGGGTGTATCGTTGACCACGACCGCGTCGTGCTCTCCCACCGACGGGTCCAGCAGAACCGCTCGGACGGGTTCGAACGCGCTGGCGAGCGCATCCGCTGCGCGCTTGCGGCCGCCGTCGCGGTCGTAGACGCCCATGCCGGCATCCCCAGTGTCGCGGAGCGCGTTGGCGACGACGACCCGCGCGCCGTCGGCGCGCAACCGCTCGGCCACCGTCCCCACGAGGTCGGCCTGATACGCCTGGGAGGCGTCGACCCCGTCACCGTCGACCACGGCGTCGTGTTTCGCCCGGTCGAACCCCGCCGGTTCCGCGGGGTCAGCGACGGCGAGCGACCCGGCGCCGAACTCGCCGACGGCAGACCCCAGGTCGTACCGCTCGCTGACCCGGTCGAGCGCGTCGACCCTGCCGTAGTCCCACCCCGGGTACAGCGCCGCCGCATCCGGGTCGCTCCCCGGTTCGCCCACGACCGGGAGCGTCGCCACCCCGTCGGGGACCGTCGCTGCGACCGCTTCGGCCGGCCCGCGGTCGTAGTCAGCCCGCCAGACGCGCCAGCGAAACCGGAGTCGGTCGAGGGCGCCCGACCCGAGGCGGCCGGCGAACCCGTCCGTGGGGTCGTCGTGGACCGTCACCACGGCCAGGCTCGGGTGGCCGCCGTAGCGCTCGCCGAGTGCTGCCGCGAGGGCGCGACCACGGTCGACGTCGAAGCCGCCCGGACCCGTCAGCGGGAGGTCCTGCCAGACGAGCACCCCCGCGGCGTCACAGGCCTCGCAGACCGCCGGCGGGAGGGCGTGGGCGTGCCCCCGGACGAGGTTCGCGTTCACCGCGACGGCGCGTTCGACGTCTTCGACGGCCCCGTCCTGGAGCGTGACCCCCCGGACCGGGACCGGTTGGCCGTTGACGGTGAATCTCCCCCCCTCGCCCGCCCCGTCACCGTCGTACCGCATCCGTGCGAGGCCGGTCGTGACCGACCGCGCATCGTCGCCCAGTTTCGCGCGCACCTCGTAGCGGTTCTGCGGGCCGACCCCCCGCGGATACCACAGCGACGGGTCCCGCAGCGCGACCGACGTCTCGACGGTAGTCGTCTCGCCGGGCCCGGCCTCGACCGCCGCGCGGTCCATCACACCCCGGCCGCGCCCCTCGCCCGCCGGCCGCGTCGTCAGCGTGAGGCGGTCGTCGACCCCGTCCCGCGAGTGAACCGTCACCCGCGTCTCGATGGTCCCCTCGACCGCCGTCTCGTCGGCCCCGTCCCCGCCGGTGATCCGTGGCTCGACGTCCACGTCGAGGACGAACGTCTCCGGATGGGGGGTCACGCCGGCGTCCCACCAGATCCCGGGGGTGGCGTCGCCGGACGGGACGCGGTCGGTGTCGTGGATCCCGCCGAAGCGGTCGTCCGGGGCGTCACAGGTCACGAGAAGCTCCGTCTCGCCCGCGGGTTCGAACGGGACCCGGACCGGGTCGAGGACGCTCTCGGCCGTCGCGACGTGCTCGCCGTCGAGCCGGACGGTCCCGCCCGAATAGAGGCCGTCGAGACGCAACACGGCCATCGCCGCGCCCGGGTCGGGGACCGTGGTCCGATAGGCGACCCGCTCGGCGCCGGCGAAGACCGCCGGCCGGCCCGGCAAGTCGACGGGGCGCCACTCCGCCGGGTCCGGTTTCCCGTCCCCGGGTTCGACCTCGGCGCCGCGCCAGGCTGACATACCACCCCCGGGGGCCGCCGCCGGCATAGCCTTTTGGTCCGCCGGAAAACGGGCTGTCCCGGAGTCTGTCGGTGTTGACCTCGACGCAGTCTTTCACTTTCACTTCCACTCCGGGGACGGCCCGGGTTGATACGTGTGGGGGGCGAACGGGGAAGCATGCTCGACGAAATCGCCTGTCGGTGCGAGGCGACGGGGTGTGAGCGCCAGCTCGACGACGGCAACTGTCAGCTCGTCTTCCGGACCGAGGGCGGGGAGCGGCGGGCCTACGAGTGCGCCTGCGGCCACGTGACCGTCACCGTCGCCGCTCCCAGCAAGGGCTGACGGAGCACGACGGGCGCGCGCTCGACCCTCACCGACGGCGAAACCTGCCTCCTAAATAGTCCCGCACGAACCCGGGAGCATGACCGACGACTCGCCAGCGACTGCCGACGCGGAGGAGGGCAACGGCGGCCAGCCCCCCGACGAGGACGACCCGGCCGGCGACGGGGACGAGCCGCTCGTCGAGGTCGTTCACGCACGGGGCCACGAGAACGTCACGGCCGAACACGCGAGCACGCTGGAGGTCACCAGCGACGACTTCCTCACCCCCGCCGGCGACTGCATCCTCGCCGTCGAGGCCGGCCGTGCCCCTGCGGCGTTCTCCGAGGCGTTCGTCGCCGCCTGCCGGGACGCCGACGCGACGGTCACCGCGACGCTGGAAGCGGGCGGACACCGCGAACGGGTCGTCGGCCGCGGCGACCCCGACCTTTCCTTCGAGAGCGAACGCAGCCACGTCCTCCGGACGAGCGACTACGTGGACGACCGGACGGTGATGGTCGGCGCCGACGGAGCGGCGGTCGACGTGGACCGCGACCTCGTCGCCGCGCTGGCCGACGGCGCCGAGGCGACGCTGACGCTCCGGGTCGACCCCCCGGAGTGAGCCCGTTTCGATCCTTCTGCTGGACCTACGGAGCGAGCGCACCGAGGGCTTCCATCGAAGCACGTCGAGTGCGGTCGCGGCTGCCGTGCTGACTCGAACTGTTGTTTCTAACCCTGTAGTCGCTGTGCGCTGAATGATCACGAAAAGGCGAGTGGACAGATCTGTTGCTTGCTCACCCCATCACCGCTGTCGGGAGCGTTTTGGGCCAGCGGTTCCAGGGTCCGGACATGAGCGAGGACTCCGAGCCGGAGCGCAACATCAGCGGGGGCGACGCCGGCGGCGGGCAGGCGGCGACGTTCGCGGCCGGCGAGGCCGACACCCGCGCCGAGGCCGTCGTCGACCGCCTGGGCGACATCTACTGGCAGAAGGCCTACGGCGGCCGGGACGCCTTCGAGTGTCTCGTCCGCACGATACTGAGCCAGAACACCTCGGATAAGGCGAGCCAGCCGGCACACGACGCCTTGATGGACAGGTACGGGAACGGCGGTGAGGAAGGCCGCGGCGAGGGCGACGGAGACGACCACGACCTCGCAGCGGCGCTCGCCGAGGCCGACCAAACACGCCTCGCGGAGACCATCTCGTCGGCGGGGCTGTACAACCAGAAGTCCGAGCGGATTATCGCGCTCGCCGAGCGGGTCCGCGAGGAGTACGGCGGCGAGGCGGGCTTCGACGAGTTCGTCAAGACGGAAGACCCCGACGAGGTGCGCACCGCTCTGCTAGAGATGAACGGCGTCGGCCCCAAGACGGCCGATTGCGTCCTCCTCTTCTCGGGCGGGCGCGACGGCGTCTTCCCCGTCGACACGCACGTTCATCGCATCGCCCGCCGGATGGGCCTGGCGCCCCCGGACGCCGACCACGAGGGAGTCCGGGAACACCTGGAACGGGACGTTCCGGCCGAGAAGTGCGGTTTCGGACACACGGCGATGATCCAGTTCGGCCGGGACACCTGCTCGGCGCGCAAACCGGCCTGCCTGGACGACCCCGACGCCTGTCCGCTGGCCGACCGCTGTGACCGGGTCGGGGTCGACACCACGACGGGCGAGGTGGTCGACCCCGCCGAGGCGCTCGAAGCGGACTGACCGAGGCGACCGCTACGGAAGGAAGTCGTCGAGACACTCCGTAACTCGCTCCGGAGCGACCCCGATAGCGTTGTGCCCGTGGTCCTCGATGGTCACCAGGTCGGCGTTCGGGATGGCCCCCTGGACCGCGAGCGTCGACTCGCGGAGCATCGCCCCGGTATCGCCGCCGACGAGACAGCGCGTCGGCGTCGCGACCTCGACGGTCGCCGGGCGGTCGAACGACTCGGCGACCGCGACCTCGCGGACGACCGTGCGCGCCAGCGCGTCGCCGTCCCGCGCTTCGGGTTCGAGGGGGGCGTCCGCGGGCATCCCGCGAAATGTCCGGACGGCGGCCCCGGGGCCCTCCTCGTCGAGCACCTGCCGGAGCCGGTCGGCGAAACCGGGTTCGCGGTCGCCGTGGTCGCCGGCCAGCACCGGCGGTTCGTAGAGGGCGAGCCGATGCAGGGGCGTCTCGCGGGCGAGCTGGAAGGCGACGACCGCCCCGAAGGAGTGGCCGAACACGGCCACCGATTCGGGGTCGCCGACGCGTTCGACGACCGCTCTCGCGTCCTCGACCTCGCGGGCCAGCGAGTACTCGTCGGCGTCGCCGCTGTCGCCCCGTCCCCGGCGGTCGTAGCGGACGCACTCCATTCCCGCGAGTTCGGCAGCGAACCCGTCCCAGGTGCTCCGGGTGGCGCTCGTGCCGTGGATGCAGACCAGCGGCGGGCCCGACCCGCTCCGCTCGACGGCGAGCGGCGTCCCGTCGGCGGACGCGATCCGTTCCATGCGTCCGTCTCCCTCGCGACGTATTTCAGCGTATCGGGTGTGCGGGACGCGCCCGCAGTGTCACACGGGCGGACGGGACCGGCCTCGACGCGGTTCAGGCCTCGACGGCCTCGTCGATGCGCTCGAACTGGTCGTCGCTGAGCGGGACGTCGACCGCGTCGAGGTTCTCGTGGAGCTGCTCGGGCGTGCGGGCGCCGATGATGGGCACGCAGGTGAACCGCTCGTGGTCCATCAGCCAGCGCAGGGATACCTGCGCGGGCGTGGCGTCGGCCTCCTCGGCCACCGCGCGGACCTCGTCCAGGACGTCCCAGTCGTCCTCGTCGATGTACCAGTCGGTGAAGTGCTCGTCCAGGTCACCCCGGGAGCCGTCGGGCGCCTCGACCTCGCCGTCGCCGACGCGCTCGTACTTGCCGGTGAGAAAGCCGCCCGCCAGCGGCGAGTACGGGCAGACGGCGATGTCCTGGTCGGCACAGACGTCCAGATACTCCGCGACCGGTTCGCGGTGGACCGCCGAGTACTGGGGCTGGGTCACCGTGAACGCCTCGTGGTTGTTCGCGTCGGCCTTCCAGAGCCCCTTCGTGAGTTTCCACGCGTCGCACGTCGAGATACCGACGTAGTGGACCTTGCCCTCGCTCACCAGGTCGTCCACCGCGCGGAGCGTGTGCTCGATAGGCGTCTCGTCGTCGAAGCGGTGCAAGTAAAGGACGTCGAGGTAGTCCGTCCCGAGTTTCGCCAGCGAGCCCTCGACCTCCGCTTTGACGTTTTTCTTCGAGAGGTTTTCCTGAAAGCGCGAGACGTCCGACCAGTAGCACTTCGAGGCGACGACGTAGTCCTCGCGGTCGCGCTCGTCGAGCCACTCGCCGATCCACGTCTCACTGCGGCCCTGCCCGTAGCCGTTGGCGGTGTCGATGAAGTTCCCGCCGCGCTCCGCCAGGGTGTCGAGCAACTCGTGGGCTTCCTCGCGGTCGGTCTCCATGACGCCGCTATCCTCGTGTTCCAGCCCGAACCGCCAGGTACCGAAACAGATGGGCGACACTTCCAGCCCCGTCGAACCGAGTCTGACGTACTCCATGTGCGTCCCATCGGCCGAACCGGCTTGACCGTTCGGGTCGCGGAAACGGGTTCACGACGGGAGACAGGTCCGGTCCGCTCCGGCGGATGATCCGCGCGGTCGCGAGCCCGCTTCGAGTCGTCACAGCCCCCGCCGACACCGTACTGCAGCCCCGAGGCCGTGACCGACGACCACGAACCACAGGCGGCGCGGGCGAACCCAGCTAGTAGGTCCTGGCCCAGTAGGCCGTCTCCGTGGCGTCCTCGCCGCAGATCGCACACTCCTCGTGGACCGGTTCCTCGTCGCGGTCCAGCGGGACCATCACGACCTCGGCGGCGATAGCCTCCTTGACCGGCTCCTCGCAGCCCTCGTCGCCACACCAGCCCGTCTTGACGTAGCCGCCGTGCTGGCCGATGGTTCCGAGGATCTCCTCCCGGGACTCGGCCGCACGGATCTCGCCCTCCAGCGTCGCCTCGGCCCGGGCGTACAGTTTGGCGTAGACGGTGTCGAGGTGTTCCTCGACCGTCTCGACGGCGCCCGCGCGGTCGGCGACGGCGTTCTCGCTGTCGGGCCGGTGGACGAGCGTCAACTCCCCGTTTTCGACCTCGTTGGGGCCGACCTCGATGCGCAGCGGGACGCCCTTGAGTTCGTGTTCGTTGTACTTGAACCCGGGATTGCGGTTCTCGCGGTCGTCGAGGTGGGCCCGGATACCGGCTTCGTCCAGCTCGGCGGCGACGTCGGCGGCGTACTCGACGACCTCCGCTTCGCTGTCCTCCTGCCAGATGGGGACGACGACGACCTGTTCCGGCGCGAGCGTCGGCGGGAGGACCAGCCCCTGGTCGTCGGAGTGGGCCATGATGAGCGCGCCCATCGCGCGCCAGGAGATCCCCCAGGAGGTGGTGTGAGCGGTGCGCTCGCGTTCGTCTTCGTCGGCGTAGGTGATGTCGAACGCCTCCGCGAAGGAGGTCCCCAGGTAGTGGGAGGTGGCGGCCTGGACGGACTTGCCGTCGGGCATCAGCGTCTCGATCGTGGTGGTGGTATGGGCGCCGGGGAACTTGTCGTGGGGCGGCTTGCGCCCCTTCAGGGCGGGCAGGGCCATCACCTCCTCGTAGAGGCGCTCGTACTGGTCGAGGCGAGTCATCGTCTCGTCCCGGGCGCCCTCGGGGTCGGCGTGGGCGGTGTGGCCCTCCTGCCAGAGGAACTCCTTCGTGCGGAAGAAGGGCTTGGTTTCCGTGGCTTCCCACCGCACCACCGAACACCACTGGTTGACCCGCATCGGCAGGTCGCGGTGGGAGCGGACCCACTCGGCGATGAAGGGGGTGATGATGGACTCGCTGGTCGGACGGACGGCCAACCGCTCTTCGAGTTCGTCGTAACCGCCGTGGGTCACCCACGCCACCTCGGGGTCGAACCCCTCGACGACGTCGGCCTCCCGCTCCAGGTACGATTCGGGGATGAAAAGCGGGAAGTACGCGTTCCGGACGCCCGTGTCCTTGAACCAGCCGTCGAGGTGGTCCCGCAGGCGCTCCCAGATGGCGTACCCGCGGGGCCTGGTGACGATGAACCCGCCCATCGGCGCGTAGGAGGCGAGTTCCGCCTTCTGGACGACCTCGGCGTACCAGTCGCCGGTGCTGTGTTCCTTGCTCTCGGTGATCCCGAGTTCCTGCTCGCCGCTCATTGTCGGGGAGTCGCCCAGCGCAGTCTTGAACCTGACGAAGCGCCCGGTCCGGCGACGACCGGCCTCGGTACCGGAACCGGGAGGGAATCGGCCCGAAACTGGCGCAAAGCACATGTCGGTCCACGCACACCGCTGGCCGTATGGACCGGCGCCGGGTGGCGCTCGCGGTGGTCGTAGTCGCAGTCCTCGCGCTCGCGGGGTGCAGCAGACCGCCGAGGAGACGAACCGCTCGATCACCGTCGAGGACAGCGTCACCCACGTCTACCTGCGGGACTCGGGCGACGCCCGCGTCGAGGCCCGCATGACCCTCTCGGGCGCCGACGCCGACGACCTCCGGGTCAACGACTCGTTGCTGGCGACGGTCCGGGAGCGCATCGAGGCGGGCGGGACCGAGACGCGCGGCGCGCTCGCCATCACCTTCGTCTGGGGGGTCGGCGTCGTCTTCGTCGGCATCGTGCTGTTCTACGTCGTGCTGTGGGTCGTGACGCGAGTGACGGAGCAATCCGCCCCGAACCCGGGTCGATACGGTCGGTTGTAACGATCTACCGGTATTTCGCCGACCGGTTCGACGAAATCCGGAACTGATTGACAACCGACCGTATGACGCTCACACCGCGTCGGGGTCGACCCCGAACGGACTCGGTGACTCGCGCCACTCCCACCCCGGGAGTCGGGTCTGGAAGCCGGCCGCCAGCGCGGCGTCCAGGTCGTCAACGCCGGCCGCCTCGTCGGGCTCTCCGTGGATCCGCACGTCGGCGTAGTGGAAGGTGGCCTCCCCGAGCATGCGCAGGGGCTGCTCGCCCGCTATCGTGCCGGCGAGTTCCCGCCCGAGGAGTTCGTCGACGACGAATCCCGGGTAGTCGTCGCTCACGTCCAGATCCCGGAGGAGTCGGGCGAGCGCGGCGACGTTGACCGCGCGGTCGCCGTCGGCGAACACCTCGTCGACTGCCGCGCGGTACCGGTCGACGGTCACGCGGTCGACCTCGGTGTCGAACTGCGTTTCGAGGGCGGCCCGGGTGTCGTTCAGCAGGGTCACGACGCGCTCGCGCTCGCGGACGCGGTCGCGCTCCGCGGCGACGACGGCGGGTGTGATGCGCATACCGGGCGGAGGCGGCGGTCGACCTACAGTTTTGGGAAGGCTTTTATAACTCCGGTCGATTAGGTGGTGGCAAGCCGGTTTTCCCGACACTTCCGTGTGGAGCGGGCGACGCGTAGGAAAACCGACCATCACATGATTTGGATATCCAGGCAGACCCGCCGCCAGCGCGACACCACCGTCGCGTCTCGCGGCCGCGTCCGCCGACAGACTCCCCGCTAGCTATGAGCCAGGTCGAACGCCAACTCGACGAGATGGAAGAAACGATCGTGAGCGAGGTGCCCGGCGACGTCAGCATCACCGACGTCACCTACGAGGGGCCGGAACTGGTCGTCTACACCCGCGACCCCAAGACCTTCGCCTCGAACGGCAACCTCATTCGCAACCTCGCCTCGAAACTCCGCAAGCGCATCACGGTCCGGCCCGACCCCTCGGAACTGTCCCGCCCGGACGAAGCCCGCGAGGCCATCCGGCGGGTCATCCCCGAGGAGGCCGGCGTCACCGACCTGGACTTCCACGAGGACACCGGCGAGGTCGTCATCGAGGCCCAGAAACCCGGGATGGTCATCGGCCGCCACGGCTCGACGCTCCGGGAGATAACCCAGGAGGTCGGCTGGACGCCCGAGGTCGTTCGCACGCCCCCCATCGAGTCCTCGACGGTCGAGAACGTCCGTAACTTCCTCAAACAGGAGCGCGACGAGCGCCGGGACACCCTCGAACGGATCGGCCGCCAGATCCACCGCGAGGAGATGTCCGACGACGAGTGGGTCCGGATCACGACCCTGGGGTGCTGTCGCGAGGTCGGCCGGGCCGCGTTCATCATCTCGACGCCCGAGACCCGCGTCCTGGTCGACTGCGGGGACAAACCCGGCGCCGAGGGCGAGGTGCCCTACCTCCAGGTCCCCGAGGCGCTCGGGTCGGGGCCGAGCTCGCTCGACGCGGTCGTGCTCACCCACGCCCACCTCGACCACTCCGCGCTCATCCCCCTGCTGTTCAAGTACGGCTACGACGGCCCCATCTACTGCACCGAACCGACCCGCGACCTGATGGGCCTGCTCACCCTCGACTACCTCGACGTCGCTGCCAAGGAGGGGCGGTCCCCTCCCTACGAGTCCGAGATGGTCCGCGAGGCGATCAAACACTGCATTCCCCTGGAGTACGGCGACGTCACCGACATCGCGCCCGACGTCAAACTCACGCTGCACAACTCCGGGCACATCCTCGGGTCGGCCATCGCGCACTTCCACGTCGGCGACGGCCTCTACAACGTCGCTTTCTCCGGGGACATCCACTACGAGGACACCCGCCTGTTCAACGGCGCGGTCAACGACTTCCCGCGGGTGGAGACGCTCGTCCTCGAATCCACGTACGGCGGCCGAAACGACTACCAGACCGACCAGGCCGACTCCGAGCGCAAACTCAAGCAGGTCATCCGCGAGACGACCGAGCGCGGCGGGAAAGTGCTCGTTCCGGCCTTCGCGGTCGGCCGGTCCCAGGAGATCATGCTCGTCCTCGAAGAGGCGATGCGCAAGGGCGAGATCCCCCGGGTACCGGTCCACCTCGACGGGATGATCTGGGAGGCCACCGCGATCCACACCACCTACCCGGAGTACATGCGCGACGAGTTGCGCGACCGGATCTTCCACGACGACGAGAACCCGTTCCTGGCCGACGAGTTCAACCACATCGACGGCGGCGACGAGGAGCGCCGCGAGGTCGCCGACGGCGGCCCCTGTATCGTCCTCTCGACGTCGGGGATGGTCGAGGGCGGCCCCATCATGTCCTGGCTCCGCCACATCGGCGGCCAGGAGGACGGCACGATGGTCTTCGTCGGCTACCAGGCCCAGGGGACGCTCGGCCAGCGCATCCAGAACGGCCGGACCGAACTCCCGATGAACGGCGGGGGCGGCCGCGCCGACAACGTCTCGCTCGACATGAACGTCGAGACGGTCGACGGTTTCTCCGGCCACGCCGACCGCCAGGGCCTGGAGAACTTCGTCCGGACGATGAACCCCCGCCCCGAGAAGATCCTCTGTGTCCACGGCGACGAGTCCTCGACGCAGGACCTCTCGTCGGCGCTGTACCACGAGTTCAACATGCGCACCTTCGCCCCGAAGAACCTCGAAACCTTCCGGTTCGTCTGACCATGCCTCGTTGAACGCTACATCCGGCTGACGCGGAAACAGACGCTATCCTGACCGGGCGTCACACAGTGACGGGCGAGTGGCAGGCGGTCAGACCGCCAGGTCGACGACGACGGGCAGGTGGTCGGAGGGGTACGAGCCGTCGGCGGCGATGTCGGCCGCGACGCCGTAGTGGGCGACGTCGCAGTCGACGACGAAGACGTGGTCGATCCGCCGGTCGGGTCGCAGGGACTCGTAGTCGGTCCGGGTCGTCGCGGGGCCGTGTGGCGGGTGCGGGCTGGCGGTGCGGGCGTCCGAGAGCGGGCTTTCGTTCCCGCCCTCGCCGGCGAGGACCGCGTACGGTTTTTCGTCCGGCGTCGCGTTGCAGTCCCCGGCCACGACGGCGGGGCCGCCCTCGCGGAGGTCCCCGAGACGGTCGACGAGGAGGCGCGCCGCCTCGACGCGGGCTCGTGGTCCCTCGTGGTCGAGGTGCGTGTTGCAGTAGGTCACTGTCTCGCCTGTCCACCGGTCGTGCAGGCGGACCCACGTCGCGACCCGGGGGTAGGTGGCGTCCCAGCCGACGCTGCCCGTCTCCCCGGGGGTCTCCGAGAGCCAGAAGGTGTCGCCGGCGACCCGCTCGAAGCGCTCGGCGCGGTAGCCGATGGGGCAGTACTCGCCCTCCTCCCCGCCGTAGCGGGGCTGACCGACCCACTCGTAGGCCGGGAGCGCGCCGCGCAGGTCGTCGTACTGCTCGTCCAGGGGCTCCTGCAGGCCGACGACGTCCGGACGGTGAAACCGGAGCGTGCTCGCGACGACCTCGCGCCGCCCGTCCCAGGCGAACCGGCCGTCCTCGTCGACGTCCCGGCGCACGTTGTACGTACACACCCGGACCGTCTCGGCGCCCATACCTGTGCCTGGCGCTCGCCGTCCTTGAACGTGGGTGTTCCGCGCAGGCCACCGGGGTTGCGGGGTCGGTCCCCGGCCGGGACGGGTCCCCCGGACCGGCGGGGAAACGCGTTTGACCCCCGAGCACGACGTGCGGGTATGTCCGACCTCGACGATTTCACCGACTTCGACCCCGATGACGCCGACGAGGACGACGCAGACTCGGGGGCCGGCCCGGAGACGGTCGACGCGACGACGGACGGCGCGACCGGCGAAACGGGCGGGAGCGACGGCGGCGACCGGGACGACACCGGGGGGTTCGAGTCGGTCGACGTGGCACCGCGGGGCGCCGACAGCGGCATCGGCGTCGTCTCCGCCACCGAGGGCCTGCGCATCAGCGAGGACGGCGACGAAACCGAGTTGCGCGCCTACGTCACCGTCCGGAACCGCTCGGCGGTCCGGATCGGCAAGTACCTTCTCGTCCCCTATCCCGACGGGGAACGTCTTTTCTGCCGGATCACGGCGCTGGAGTACGCCCAGGAATTCCGTGCCGACGACGCCACCGAGATCCACGCCCGCCGCGCCATGCGCCAGGAGGGCATCGACGAACAGGACTTCAAGTTCGTCGCCACCCTGGAACCCGTGGCCGTCCTCTATCGGGACGAAAGCGAGGCGCGAAGCGGCCCGGACGGTCGAGCGGCGGAGCCGCGAGACGGCGCTCTCAAGCGGCGGATGACCGACCGCGTCCCCAAACCCGAGACGCCGGTGCGCGAGGCGACGGACACCGGCGAGATCAAGACCGGGCTGAAGATCCCCGACGACGGCGTCTTCCTGGGGCACCTCGCCGTGGGTGGCGAGAGGGTGCGGACCGCCGCCGACCCGCCCACCATCGATTACCGCCTGAACGACGACTACAGCGACGGCGACCCGCTCGTGTTCCGGCACACGCTGGTCGCCGGCGGGACGGGCTCGGGCAAGACCCACACCGCCAAGAACGCCCTCCGGCAGTACCTCGCCGAGGACCGTACCTACCCCGTTGCCGACGGCGCCCGGGACGTGCCGCCCTGCCTCGTGATGTTCGACCCCCAGGACGAGTACGCACAGCTCCACGACGACAACCCCGACATCGACCGGGAGTTCCGCCGCCGCCTCGACCGCGAGGGCATCGCCCACGGCGGGATCGACGACACCGTCGCGTTCGTCCCGAGGGTCGCGGGAGCGTCCTACGCCAACAGCGACCACCGCGCCGAACAGGTCGAGTTCACGGTCCCGTTCTCGATGGTGTACGACAACCCGTGGCTCATCGCGAGTTCCGGTTTGAACGGCAACCAGTACGACGCCCTGACCTACCTGCTCGACCGCTTCCGGCGCGAGGCCGGCGCCGACGGCACCTACGAGGGGTTCACCTCGTTCCTGGACGACCCCGCCCTGCGGGAGGAGCTCGACGAGACCGGGCGCGTCCACGAGGCCACCTTCGACGCGGTCAAGCGCCGCGCGCTGGGTTTCGGCGGCGTCTTCGACCAGGACGCCCGCCCGATCACCGACCAGGTCCACGAGTTCGTCCGGTCGGGCGGCGTCAGCGTCGTCCCGACCTACCACATCAACGACTCGCGGGCCACGACGACGGTCGTCCTCGCGCTCGCCTCGCTGCTGGTCGACCAGAAACTCTCGAACGACCCCGCGTACCCGCGCATCGAGGAGACGCCGCTGATCCTCGGCCTCGACGAGGCCCACAACTTCCTCGCCGAGGCCGACAGCGTCCAGGGCGAGCAGGTCATCGGCAGGTTCACTGAAGCGGCGAAGCAGGGCCGCAAGGAGCGACTCGGCCTCTTTCTCATCACCCAGGACCCCCAGGACATCGCCGAACCCGTGTTCAAGCAGATCAACTCGACGGTCGTCCTCAACCTGGGCGACGAGGACGCCATCTCCGCGGTGAACATCCCCGCCAACCTCGAACGGAAGGTTCCCTACATGGAGAAGGGCCAGATGGTGGTCTACTCCCCGGACAACTCCGACCCCGTGGAACTGGTGGGCCTCTCGAACTGTCTCACCAACCACGAGTAGCGGGGCCGGACGACCGGACCGGCGGAACCGACGGCGGATTCAGATACCGTTATAATCACAACAACCGAATGTGGTGGACGGGTGCATTCTGTCGTGAAGACACTCAGTTAGACAGTACCAATAATGGCAGAAATTAAATATATTTTATTCCAGGTGTGTGGTGCTAGACTACCCAAGCACTCGGATACATCGCCATAATCGGAGTTTCCTCAATCCGAGTTCCGCCACCAGACCGAGTGCTCCAATACGTGAATGAATCCTGCGCTTCATACTCGACGGAGACATCCCGATCTCCGTACCTAGGATCGTAGTTCTGATTCGGGTCGGTGAGGTCACATTCGGCCTCAAAGTTCTCCTTCAGCAGGTCAATGGTCATCCGGTAGGACGTGTCGAGGTAAATCCGGAGACAATGAAGGGAAACGAATGCATAATCGACGAATCCGCAGCCTCCTTCCGGAGCGGCGGATTCGTCTCCATCGCTAGTGACTCTTTTAGCGACCGGCATAACTTCCCCAATGAAGCGGGAGATTTGGGTCATAGACAACTGCAGTCTCCCGCTTCAACGCCTTTGATTTATTGACTCGTTCCGCTACCGTCTAGTGATTCAACACAGCCATATCTACCATCTTGACCTGAAAGACACGAAGATAAGTGACGCTGGGAGAACCTGTGGCGAGTGGTTGGTGCGGTTTCG
>PXRS01000026.1:0-4635 GCA_003023785.1 Halobacteriales archaeon QS_5_68_33
AACGGGTCGTGGACTGTGTGCGAGACGTCCGCGCTCCCGATGCCCAGGACGAGTTCGTCCACCTCCTCGGCGATGTGCTCGGCCACCGCCCGGTGTCCGTCGTGGAACGGCTGGAACCGTCCGACGAAAAACCCGCGTGTCATACCTCCACCTGTCCGGGGACTCCCTTAATCCTCGCGGGTTCGGACGTCCGGTGGCGACACGCCCGGCGGCGTGTGATAGGGTCGGTTGTACCGATGTATCGGTATTTCGCCGACCGATTCGACGAAATCCGGAAACGAGTTACAACCGACCGTATACTGGTCGACAGAGGCCCTGATAGATATTCGCCGAGACGCGGCGGGGGGCGAATTCTATCAACCGTTCTGTCGACCAGTATATGACTGTCTCGGAGTCTTCGAGACGAACGACCCCGAACGCCGACAGGCATGTTCACGTGCTTGTGTCCGACAGTATGCCCGCGGATTTCGCCGCTGCCGGCGTTCGCGGAACTTTCCGGGTATCGGGGCTGTGTACGTCGATATCGCGGTTCTCAGATCCGGTTCTGGGGGGAGAAAGTATATCAATAGACAGCCCCTGGCAGATAACGTCAGCAACGTTTGTATGAGCGAGAACATCGACACCGACGATCCGTCCGCGCCGGAGGCGGATGAGGCGGATGGGGCGGAGGAATCCGGTGACGTCGTCGACTCCGACCCGACGACGGGCACGGAGACCGACGACACCACTCCGGGCGAAGAGCACGCGGGAGACGCCGATCCGGACACCGACGGAGCGGCCGGCGGTGACGGGGACGCGTCGTCCGGCGATATACTTCCGGGCGAGGGCGTCGACGGGACCGACGACGGGTCGGGCGTCGACGGCGACTCGCTGGGAAGCGAGGTGGAACTCGACGTCGACGAGGCCGTCGTCGAGAACCCCGACGAGGACCTGCTCGGCGGGATCGACATCGGATCGACCGCGGACATCGAGGTCCCCGACCGCCTGGTCGACCAGGTCATCGGCCAGGACCACGCCCGCGACGTCGTCCTGAAGGCCGCGAAGCAGCGTCGCCACGTGATGATGATCGGCTCGCCGGGGACGGGCAAGTCAATGCTCGCGAAGGCGATGAGCCAGCTCCTCCCGAAGGAGGACCTGCAGGACGTTCTCGTCTATCACAACCCGGACGACGGCAACGAGCCGAAGGTCCGGACGGTCCCCGCGGGCAAGGGCGAACAGATCGTCGACGCCCACAAGGAGGAAGCCCGCAAGCGCAACCAGATGCGGTCGTTCCTGATGTGGATCATCATCGCGATCATCATCGGCTACGCCATCCTCATCCAGGGCTCCATCCTGCTGGGTATTCTCGCGGCCGGCGTCGTCTACCTCGCGTTCCGGTACGGCTCGCGCGGCAACGACGCCATGATCCCTAACCTGCTGGTCAACAACGCCAACCAGCAGACCGCGCCGTTCGAGGACGCCACCGGCGCCCACGCCGGCGCGCTGCTGGGCGACGTCCGCCACGACCCGTTCCAGTCCGGCGGCATGGAAACGCCCAGCCACGACCGCGTCGAGGCGGGCGCCATCCACAAATCCAACAAGGGCGTGCTGTTCGTCGACGAAATGAACACGCTGGACATCCGCAGCCAGCAGAAGCTCATGACCGCCATCCAGGAGGGCGAGTTCTCCATCACGGGCCAGTCCGAGCGCTCCTCGGGCGCGATGGTCCAGACCGAACCCGTCCCGACCGACTTCATCATGGTCGCGGCGGGGAACTTGGACGCCATGGAGAACATGCACCCCGCGCTGCGTTCCCGCATCAAGGGGTACGGGTACGAGGTGTACATGGACGACACCATCGAGGACGACGCGGAGATGCGGCGCAAGTACACCCGCTTCGTCGCCCAGGAGGTCGAGAACGACGGCCGCCTGCCCCACTTCACCGAGGAGGCCGTCGAGGAACTCATCCTCGAGGCCCGACGGCGCTCGGGCCGGAAGGGCCACCTCTCGTTGAAGCTCCGTGATCTGGGCGGGCTGGTCCGGGTCGCGGGCGACATCGCGCGCGCCGAGGACAGGGAGTTCACCGAGCGCGAGGACGTCCTGCAGGCCAAGCGCCGGTCGCGCTCGATCGAACAGCAGCTCGCGGACAACTACATCGAGCGCCGCAAGGACTACGAGCTCACCGTCAACGAGGGCGACGTGGTCGGCCGCGTCAACGGCCTCGCCGTCATGGGCGAGGACTCCGGCATCGTCCTGCCGGTGATGGCCGAGGTGACGCCCTCGCAGGGCCCCGGCGAAGTGATCGCGACGGGCCAGCTCCAGGAGATGGCCGAGGAAGCAGTGCAAAACGTCTCGGCGATCATCAAGAAATTCAGCGACGAGGACATCTCCGAGAAGGACGTCCACATCCAGTTCGTCCAGGCCGGCCAGCAGGGCGTCGACGGCGACTCGGCCTCCATCACGGTGGCAACGGCCGTCATCAGCGCGCTGGAGAACGTCCCCGTCGACCAGAACATGGCGATGACCGGGTCGCTGTCCGTCCGGGGCGACGTGCTCCCGGTCGGCGGCGTCACCCACAAGATCGAGGCCGCCGCCAAGTCCGGCCTCGACCGGGTCATCATCCCCAGGGCCAACGAACAGGACGTGATGATCGAGGACGAGTACAAGGACCAGATCGAGATCATCCCCGTCCAGCACATCTCCGAGGTGCTGGAGGTGGCGCTGGCGGGCGAACCCGAGAAGGACTCGCTGGTCGACCGCCTCAAGTCCATCACCGGGCAGGCGCTCGAACAGCGCGAGGTCGGCCAGCCCAGCAACCCGAGCCCGCAGTAGGGCACGGGGCCGATTTCGGCTCGCGGTTCCCGCAGTCGTTTTCCCGGTTCCCCGCCCGCCAGCGACGGCTCCCGGCGTCCGGGGTCGAAACGACTTTCGACCGCCGATCCGTAATGCGACCGTGACACCCGTGACGGGCGTGGGGGTCCCGCTCGCCACCGCCCTCCAGTCGGCCGCCACCGGCGCGACCGGCGGAGTGCCGGCGTTCGTCGGCGCCACCGCCCTCGTGCTGACGGGGTTTCTCGTCCTCGCAAGGCTCTCACAGCGGGTCGTCGACGACGTAGAAGAGCCCCCGAGCGCCGCCTCGACCGGGGAAGCGCGTGACCTCTCGCCCGCCGATGGACCGCACGACGCCCCGCCGGCCGGGGAGAAGCACAGTCCCGTGCGGGCCGAGGAGGAGCACGGTCCCGTGCCGACCGAGGAGGAGCGCAATCCCATGTCGGCCGAAGAGGCGCGTGACGCCTCGCCCGCTGAGGTGGAGCGTAACACTCCGCGAGCCGAGGCGGACCGCGAGCCCGTGTCGGTCGGCGCGAAAGACGCCCCGCCGGCCGATGGGGCGCGCACCGACCGACTATCGGCGGACGGCGCGCCGGGCCACGCCCGGTCGGGGCGAGGACGCTTCGACGGTCCGGGAGTCGATGCGGGGCCGGCGGCGGCCAGTCCCGTTCGCGAACCGCCGTCGATGGAGTCGCTGTCGCCGGCGGCGTTGCTGGCGAACGTGGCGCTCACACAGGGGCTGTTCGGGGGCGTCCTCGCGGCCGCGGCGTGGTTCTTCCAGGTGCCGGGGGTGGCGCTGGGGCTGTCGGGCGGCCGCGTCGAGGGGGTAGCGGCCGTCGGCGTCGGCCTGGCGTTCGGTGCCGTCCTCTGGGTCGGCAACGAACTCGCGGGCGCGCTCGCCGACGCGGCCGGTGCCGCCTACGACGAGGGGCTGCGGCGGGCGCTCGCCCCGACGGACGCCCGCGGATGGGCGGTCCTGCTCGGCGGCGTCCTCCCCGTGATCGCCCTGGTCGAGGAGTTCCTCTTTCGCGCCGCGGCGGTGGGCGCGGCGAGCTCGCTCGCCGGGGGCGCGTGGGTGCTGGCCGCCGTCTCCTCGCTGGCGTTCGCGCTCGGCCACGGCGCGCAGGGCCGGGCCGGCGTCGCCGTCACCGGCGCGCTGGGGTTCGTGCTGGCGGCCGGCTTCATTCTCAGCGGGAGCTTCCTGGTGGTCGTCGTCGCACACTACGTCGTCAACGCGCTGGAGTTTCTCGCCCACGAGTGGCTCTCGCTGCCCGATCCCGTCTGGTCGTAGCGGCTGACCGGGACCGGCCGGGCGGCTATCGACTAGAGGTTCTCGAGCGAGCGCAACCGCTGCTCGACCGCGGGCGGCGCGGCGCTCGGGGCGTCCCTGATGCGGTGGTCGGGGATCAGAAGCGGCGCGGGGTTGTCCGCGAGCGCCTGTCGCACGAGCCGGCGGTCCGCCTCGTCGTCGGGGTCGAGCCCCGCCGCCCGGGTGACCTGCCGACAGTCGGCGTTCCCGCCGTGGGGGATCTCCCGGACGACCTCCAGGACCGCCCGCCGGTCGGTCGGGACCGTCAGCGCGACAGTCACGTCCGCGAAGCCCTCGCTCGCGCCCTCGAAGTACGCGTCGAGTCGGTCGAGCAACGGGTGGTCCTCGCCGGCGTCGGCCGGCGGTTCCCCGGGGAACGACACCGAGATCACCCGTCCCTGTGCCTCGCCGAACTGGACGTACCGGTCGAGGTAGTCCGACTCGCGCGCGAATATCCCCGTCTCCTCGCTCATGTCGGAGTGTGGGAGCCGTCGAGTCTTGAAGGTGCGGCCGTCGTT
>PXRS01000026.1:4672-8149 GCA_003023785.1 Halobacteriales archaeon QS_5_68_33
GTCCACTCCAGCAGCTGGACGAGCATGTTCGCCGTCGCCCCCCAGACGGTGTAGCCGCCGACGTGGAAGAAATGCAGGCGGATCTCCCCGTAGTGGGGGTGGTCGCGGCGCTCGCTCTCGTAGTTGTCCGGGTCGACGAGCCCCGCGACCGGAAAGACGGCCACCTCGGCGACCTCCTCGTCGTCGCGTGGGCGGTACTCCCGGTCGGGGACCCGCCCGACGAACGGCCGCACCCGGTAGTCGGTCACCGTCCGGATGTCCTCTAGGTGGCCGGCCACCTCCGCTTCGGCGGGGTCGAGGCCGACCTCCTCGCTGGCCTCGCGCAGCGCCGTCGCCAGCAGGTCGTCGTCCTCGGGTTCGCGCCCGCCGCCGGGAAAGCTCATCTGGCCGGGGTGGTCGGTCAGATGCTCGGTGCGCTTGGTGAAGAGCACGTGGCCCTCGCCGTCGCGGGTGAGCACCGGGGCGAGGACGGCCGCGTCCCGGACCCCTTCCTCGGCGGGCGCGTCGTCGTTGCCCGCGTCCCGACGGTCGGGTCCGGACCGGGCGCTCCGTCCGGCGGGGTTCCGGTCGGCCACCCGCGACAGGTCCATATCCTGACGAATGTATCGGATAGCCTTAACTCGTCCGTTCGCCGGGGCCGGGTCACGAGGGCGACGCCTTCGCGGGAACGGTCGTACGGTCAGTTGTCGATCAGACGTCGTCGAGTCGCTCGCGGAACTCGTCGGTGTCGACGGGGGCCCAGGCCTCCAGGTCGTAACAGACGTCCAGCAGCGCGCTCGCGCGGTCGGCGTCGCCGGCCTTGGCGGCCGCGAGCGCGTCGGCGCGCAGTTGCTCGCGGGCGGCCTCGCCGGCGGTTTCGCGGTCGATGTCGCGGTCCGGGGCGTCGAGGATGTGCGGGAGGTCGGCGGCCCCCTCGGGCAGGGTCGGGAACGCGACCGGGCCGGCGACGAGGACCTCGCCCGCCCCGTCCGGTTCCTCGTCGGCGTTCCGCGGGACGGCGACGAGATGGTAGCTCTCCCGGGCGTCGTCGACGGCGGCGTCGAGGGCGGCGGGGTCGTGGTCGACGGCACGCTTGAAGCCGAGTTCCTCGACGGCCCGGCCGAGTTCCGCCCGCGTCAGGCCGCCGAACAGGTCGACGACACCCGCGAGTTCGTCCCCCGAGAGCTCCATACCGGCCCCGTGGTCGGCGACGCCTTTGAGTGTTCGGGCCGCGACGACGGCCGACCGCGCTGATCTCGACGGATGACTCCCCCGGAACCGAACACGGTCAGCCGAACGACATATAGCGTAATTTTGAGGTGGGTGACGTGCAAGTACGCGAACAGATAGCATGTGGCCGTGGATGGCGACGGTGTTCGCGGGTGCGCTCGTGGTCTCGGCGGCGACGACGACGGTGCTGGGGGTCGCGGCCTGGCGCGTCCGGGAGGCGCCGGGCGCCACGTCGTTCGTCGGGCTGATGGCCGCGGTGACGGTCTGGACGACGGCGTATCTCGTCGCCCTCGTCCGGGCGCCCGGCGGCCGGTTGCTCTGGGAGCAGATGCAGTGGTTCGGGGTCGTCCTCGTGCCCGTCTTCTTTCTCGGGTTCGCCATGGATTACCTGGGTCACGACGACCGGATCCGGGGAGTCATCGCGGCCGTCTCCGTTCCGTCGCTGGCGATGCTGGCGCTGGTCTGGACCAACTCCTGGCACGGGCTGGTCTGGCGCGAGCAGGCCATCCACACCGTCGGCGGCCTCGAGGTGGTCGCACAGGACGTCGGGGTCGCCTACTGGGCGTTCACGCTCTTCGCCTACGCGTCGGTCGTCGCCGGGTCCGCCCTCCTGGTTCGACTGGTCGTCCAGTCGGAGTACCTCTATCTCGACCAGTCGGCGGCGCTTTTGGTCGGCGTGGTCGTCCCGCTGGTCGGCAACGCGGTGTCGGTGCTGGGCACGCCGCTGGTTCCGGGGCTGGACCTGACGCCCTATGCCTTCACGGTGACCGGTGTCGCCTTCGGGAACGCCCTGTTCCGGTACAGCCTCTTCGAGACGGTGCCCGCGACGTGGCAACTCGGCCGCGAGACGGTCGTCGGCACCCTCGAGGACGCCGTCGTCATCGTGGACACCGACCGGACGGTCGTCTACCTGAACGACGAGGCCGCCGACGTCTTCGAGACGTCGGTCGAGTCGGCGGTCGGCGGCGACATCGCGGCGTTCGTCGACGCCGACGAGGTGGACTTCCACGCGCCCGACGCGCTGGGGGAACTCGACCTCGACGGCCGGACCTACGAGGCGCGCTCCTCGGAGATCACCGACCGCCACGACCGGACGCTGGGCCACGCGCTCGTGTTCAACGACATCACCGAACGCAAGCGCCGCGAGCGGACGCTCGCCCGCCAGCGCGACGAACTGCAGTTCCTCGACCGTCTCAACGGCGTCATCAGGGAGGTCAACGCCGCGCTGATCGGCGCCGACACCCGCGAGGCCATCGCCGACGCGGTCAGCGACCGCCTGGCCGCCTCCGAACTGTACGACGCCGCCTGGACGGTCGACGAGTCGCTCGTCGACGCGGCCGAACTCCCGGAGACGGGGTCGATCCGTTACGACGGCGGGGAGACCGTCTCCGGACGGCTCGCCGACGGCCGGTCCGCGCTGTCGGTCTACGCCGACGGCGCCCCGAACGCGGCCGTTCCCGAAGGCGAGGACGTCGCGGGCACGTGGACGAGCGTTCCGCTGGTGTACGGGAAGACCGTCTTCGGCGCGCTCGTCCTGTTCACGACCCGCGCGGACGCCTTCACGGAGCGCGAACTCGACGTGCTGGACGAACTGGGGGCGTCCATCGGCGACGCCATCCATGCCGCCAACCGCGACCGCGTCTCGGCCGCCGGCACCGCCGTCGAACTGGAGTTCGGGACCGCCGGCGGCGTCCTCGCGCACGCCTCCGGGGAGGCCGACTGCTCGCTGGCCGTCGAGGGCGTCGTCCCCGCCGGGAGCGGGTCGATGGTCGCCTACTGCCGGACCGACGGGCGCGACGCCGGCGCCGCGCCGGTCCTGGAGGCCGACCCGGACGTCGAGACGGTCCGGCGGATGGGCGGGACGCTCCTGGAGTGTCGGCTCACCGCCGGGTCGCCCGTGTTCCCGCTTTACGAGTACGGGGCGGAACTCGTCTCGGCGCGGGCGGCCGACGGCCGGTGTGCGGTCGTCGCGCGCGTCCCGGGCGACGCCGACGTCAGGGCCGTCGTCGAGCGCGTCCAGGCGGACTTCCCCGACGCCGAACTGCGCGCCAAGCGCCAGCGCAGCGACGACACCGACGACCCGGTCCCAGAAGCAGTCCTCGACGGCCTGACCGACCGCCAGCGCGAGGCCGTCGAGACGGCCTACGACGCCGGCTACTTCGAGTGGCCGCGCGACGCCACCGCCGAGGACGTCGCCGACGAACTCGACATCGCCTCTCCCACGTTCCACAACCACCTCCGCAAGGCCCAGAACGCGATGCTGGACGA
>PXRS01000027.1 GCA_003023785.1 Halobacteriales archaeon QS_5_68_33
CTGGCGAACACGCTCGAACGGCTCCTCGAACTCGACGACGAAACCGTCCTCGTCCAGGTGAACGACCGCGCCCCCAGTGCCTCTATCCCAAACTCGACGACCGCGGCTACGAATACCCGTGCGGTCCGCGAACGGGTCGCTCCGGTCGACCCTCGGTGTCGAACTCCGGCTGTCGGCCGCCAGGGACTACCACGCCAGCGTGCACGTCGCGGGGCCGGCGGCACCGGTCGTCATCGGCGAACCGCCGACGCGGGCGGAGTACTGGTCCGACGACGAGGTGTACCTCCGGCGGCAGGCCATCGACAACCGGACGGTCTACAGCCGCTACAACGGCTCCGAGGCCTACGTGGGCACCTGGCGCTTCTGGCTCGGGTCGGTCGCGCTGGATATCGACCCGAAGACCGACCGCTACGCGACGCTGCGGAGCTTCGAGACGCGCGTCGCCGACCGCTCCGACGGACGGATCCACCTCGTCGGGACGGTCGTCCGCTCCCGAGAGTTCGTCGACGACCAGGACGACGTGGAGCGGGTCGAGAACGCGACGCTGCACGCGTTCGTCACCGACACCGGACTGGTCACCTCCTACCAGGTGAGCTACGACGCGGTCCGCGGCGACGGGGAGACGGTTCGCGTCCGCCGCTCGGTCCGGTTCGACACGGTCGGGAACACCACCGTCGACCGGTCGGCGTGGGACGACGAGGCGATGAGGCGGGGGTGACCCCTGATACGGTCGGTCGTAACTCAGTTGTCGACCGGCGTTTCGCATGGAAAGCGATATAGCCGGCGGGCGGCCAGACACCGCCAATGGCACTCTCCGACGCCGACCGCGAACTCGTGGTCGAGGAACTCGGCCGGGAGCCCACGCCGGCCGAGGCCGCGCTCTTCGAGAACCTCTGGAGCGAGCACTGCGCGTACCGCTCCTCGTGGCCGCTGCTCTCGGCGTTCGACGGGCGGGGCGACCAGGTCGTCGTCGGCCCCGGCGACGACGCCGCCGTCGTCGCGCTCCCCGACTACACGGACGACGCCGCCGACGACGCCAGCGCCGCGGCGGTCGACCCCGACACGGAGACCTACGTCACGCTGGGCATCGAGAGCCACAACCACCCCTCCTACGTCGACCCGTTCGACGGCGCGGCGACCGGCGTCGGCGGCATCGTCCGCGACACGCTCTCGATGGGCGCCTACCCCATCGCGCTCGCCGACTCGCTGTATTTCGGCGACTTCGACCGCGAACACTCCCGCTATCTCTTCGAGGGCGTCGTCGAGGGCATCTCCCACTACGGCAACTGCATCGGCGTCCCCACCGTCGCGGGGTCGACCGCCTTCCACGACGACTACGAGGGCAATCCCCTCGTCAACGTCTCCTGTGTCGGCCTGGTCGACGACCCCGACCGGCTGGTGACCGCGACGGCCCAGGACCCGGGGAACAAACTGCTGCTCGTCGGGAGCGCGACCGGCCGTGACGGTCTCGGAGGCGCCTCGTTCGCCAGCGAGGATCTCGCCGAGGATGCCGAGACGGAAGACCGCCCGGCCGTCCAGGTGGGCGACCCTTACACCGAGAAGCTTCTCATCGAGTGCAACGAGCGACTGGTCGGGGAAGGGCTCGTCGAGTCGGCTCGCGACCTCGGCGCGGCGGGACTGGGCGGCGCGAGCAGCGAGATGGTGGCCAAGGGCGGCCTCGGTGCGCGCATCGAACTCGACCGCGTCCACCAGCGCGAACCGAACATGAACGCCCTGGAGATCCTGCTCGCCGAGAGCCAGGAGCGGATGTGCTACGAGGTCCGTCCCGAGAACGTCGAGCGGGTCCACGAACTCGCCGACCGCTACGACCTCGGCTCGTCCGTCATCGGCGAGGTCACCGACGGCAACTACGTCTGTACGTTCCGTCGCGAGGCGCGAAGCGCCCCGGAAACGCCGAGCGGCGAGCACGGCGAGCCGCGAGGTGACGAGGCCGGCGAAACCGAAACCGTCGTCGACACCCCCGCGGAGTTCCTGGAAGACGGCGCCCCCCACCACGACCTGCCCGCCGAGGAACCCGACGAAGGGGAGCGCGACCTGCCCGAGGACATCGATCCCGCGGCGGCGTTCGAGGCGGTCGTCTCCAGCCCGAACACCGCCTCGAAGGAGTGGGTGTACCGCCAGTACGACCACGAGGTGCAGGTCCGGACGGCGCTGCGGCCGGGCGACGACGCGGCGCTTCTCGCCATCCGCGAGTCCAACGTCGGGCTGGCCTGCTCGGCGGGCGCCGACCCCAACTGGACCGACGCCGCGCCCTACGAGGGTGCCCGGGCGGTGGCGCTGGAAAACGCCGCGAACGTCGCCGCGAAGGGCGCACGCCCCTACGCCGCTGTCGACTGCCTGAACGGCGGTAATCCCGAGAAACCCGGCGTCTACGGCGGGTTCAAGGCCATCGTCGACGGCCTCGCGGAGATGTGTGCGACGCTCGACGTCCCGGTGGTCGGCGGGAACGTCTCGCTGTACAACGATTCCCGGGCCGGCCCCATCCCGCCGACGCCGACGCTCGCGCTCGTCGGCGTCAAGGAGGGCTACGAGGCGCCGCCCCTCTCCCTGGCGGGCGGCGGTGACCTGCTGCTGGTCGGCGCCCGTGCCCTGGCTGGAGAGGCCGAGGCCCGCCTGGGCGGGTCCGAGTGCCTCGCGCAGTTCGGCGGGAGCGACCGCTTCCCCGAATCGCTGGACCAGCCCGCGGCGTTCGTCGAGACGCTCGCCGACGTCGCCGACGAGGAGACCACGCTCGCCACCCACGACGTCAGTCACGGCGGCCTCGCGGTGACGCTCGCCGAGATGGTCCACGGCGACGCCGGCGCCGCGGTCGAACTCGACGCCCCGGCCCGGGGGTCGCCAGCCGCATACCTCTTCGGGGAGCAGGCGGGACGCGTCGTCGTCGAGACGACCGACCCCCGTACGGTCCGGGAGGCTTTCGACGGCGTCGCGCCCGTCTGCGACCTGGGAGCGGCCGACGACTCGGGCACGCTCGACCTGTCGGTCGGGGACGCGACGCTCTCGTACGGAGCCGACGAGATAGCCGACCTGCGGAGCGTCATCGACCGCGAACTGGACTGAGCGGAGGCGTATCAGACCACCTGGTTCTCCAGGTCGTCGTACGCGCCGGTCTCGGCGACGCGGTCGAGGTTTCGCGCGAGGATGTCCGCGACGCGTTCCCAGTAGCGAGGCGTGTGGCCCGAGTTGTGCGGCGTGATGTAGGCGTTCCCGAGGGTCCACAGTTCGTGGTCCTCGGGGAGGGGTTCGGGGTCGGTCACGTCCAGCGCCGCGGCGCCGAGTTTGTTCCCCCGGAGCGCCCCGACGAGCGCGTCCGTCTCGACGATCGGACCGCGCCCGACGTTCACGAGCACCGCGTGGGGCGGGAGCCAGGACAGTTCGTCGGCGCCGATGAGCCCCTCGGTCGTCTCGGTGAGCGGACAGGCGATGACGAGGTAGTCGACGCCGACCAGCGCGGATTCGAGGTCGTCGAAGCCGTACACTTCGTCGGTCGGCCCGCCCTTCTCCGGCGTGTATCGGACCCCGACCGTTTCGAGGTCGAACCCGGAGAGGCGCTCGACGATGGTCGTCCCGATGGCGCCCAGGCCGACCACGCAGACCCGCGAGCCGTTGAACTCGCCGGCGGCCTGGAAGTGACGCCACTCGCGGCGCTCCTGTCGTCGGATCCCCTCGTCGAGGCGGCGGGTGATCATGAGCAACCACCCGAGGACGTGTTCGGCGATGTTCGGCCCGTGGACGCCCGAGGCGTTCGTGACCGCCACGTCGCGCTCACGGAACGCGTCCAGGTCGAGGTGGCCGACGCCCGCCGACGAGCAGGCGAACAGTTCGAGGTTGTCAGCGGCGTCCAACACCTCGTCGCGCATGTCCCCGCCCACCGCCACCTCGGCGTCGGGGACCATGTCCAGTTCCTCGCTGTCGCTGCGCGCGAGGTGGACCTCGTCGTCGTCGAACCGGTCCCGCAACGCCGCCACACACCGTTCGGACGGGATGCCGTGTGCCGTGTCGTTGAGAACCAGAATGTTTGCCATACCGTTCGGTCTCCCCGGAGGCCAATAAGTGTCCCAGCCCCGGCAATTAGAGGATCACTCGTGGCCGGCGATCGGGAGCGGTTCATAGGGCTCTTCGAGGTATTCCACGTCCGAGTCGTCGAGGTCGACCTCGGTCGCTTCGACCGCGTCCTCCAGGTGTTCGACGCTAGAGGTGCCGACGATGGGCGCGTCGACCCGTTCCTTGTCGAGCAGCCACGCCAGCGCGACCTGGGCCATCGAGATGCCGTACTCCGCGGCGAGTTCCTCGACGCGCTCGTTTATCTCCTCGCCGCCGCCCTGGAGATAGGGCATCCCCTGGAGGTACTCGTCGGTCTCGCCGCGCGTCGTCGCCGCGACTTCCTCGTGCGGGCGGGCGGCGACCCCGCGGGCCAGCGGGCTCCAGGGGATGACGCCGACGTTCTCGCGGTCACAGAGCGGGAGCATCTCGCGCTCCTCCTCGCGGTAGAGGACGTTGTAGTGGTTCTGCATCGTCGCGAACCGCTCCAGGTCGAGGCTGTCGCTGGTGTGTAACGCCTCGGCGAACTGGTGGGCCCACATCGACGACGCGCCGATGTACCGGACCTGCCCACGGCGGACCGCGTCGTCGAGGGTCCGGAGGGTCGTCTCGACCGGCGTGTCGCGGTCCCAGCGGTGTATCTGGTAGAGGTCGACGGTGTCCATTCCGAGCCTGTCGAGGCTGTTCGCCAGTTCCTGCTCGATGGCCTTCCGGGAGAGGCCCTGCGCGTTGGGGTGGTCGGCCATCTCGCCGAACACCTTGGTCGCGACGACCTGCCGGTCGCGGTCGTACCCTTCCAGCGCCGACCCGAGGATCTCCTCGCTCTCGCCCGTCGAGTAGACGTTCGCGGTGTCGAAGAAGTTGATGCCCAGGTCGATCGCGCGGTCGATGAGGGCCTCGCTCTCCTCGCGGTCGAGCGTCCACTCGCGGCCGCCGCCGAAGCTCATACAGCCCAGACAGATCTCGCTGACCTCCATACCCGTGTCGCCGAGTGTCGTGTACTCCATGCTCGCCTGTGCGCGTGCTATCGACTAAACACTCGGCCTTCACGTGGCCGGTTGCCGGCTTCGCCCGTCCGTCGGCTCACCGTAACGTATCGAGGGGGTTCGAACGGGCGAGATACGCACTCGCGGCCAGTCCGCCGACTGCACTGACCAGGACGGCGAGTCCGAACCCGCCGAGAAGGACTCGCCGCGAGAGCGTCGCGACGTTCTCGAAGCCGGTTACTCTCACCGTGACCGCGTTCACGAGTTCGATGCCCGGCAGTGCGAGGCCGACCCCGAGCAGGCCTCCGAGGAGGCCGACGAACAGCGCGTAGACGAGGACGATCGCGGCCAGGGACGACCGGGAGACCCCCATCGCGGCGACCGCGGCCAGCGTCTCGCGGTGGCGGAAGACAAACGACAACTGCATGTTCAACACCAGGAGGACCCCCGCGACGACGGCGAGAACGAGGAGGCTTGCGCCGCTGAGCAACACGACCGCCTGGTCCCGGAGCGTCGCCCGAAACTGCTCGCCGTTCGTCCGGACCGTGTACTGCGGATAGGTCTCCGTCAGGTCCGACTCCAGGGCGCTAACGTCCGCGCCCCGGGTCGCGCGGACGAGAACGAACGACGCCCGGTCGCTCGCAGTCGTGCCCGTGACCTCCTGCAGTTCGCTCTGTCGCACGACAACAGTCGGTGCGCCGACGAACCGGGAAAACGTCGGCGAGATGCCGATGACCGTGAACTCGTTCTCTCGGGCGGTCGCGACCGTCCCGCCCAGATGGATCGTATCGTTGACGCCGACGTCGAGGAGGTCGGCGGTCCGACGGTCGATGATCACCTCGCGAGTCATGGGGCCGTCGTAGCTCCCGCCCGCGTAGTGGACATCGCCGCCCCGGAACCCCCGGCCCTCGGAGATGCTGACCAGTTCGCCGCCGCCCGGCGACCCCGCACCGACGACCGTCCGGAACTCGGACGCGTTGCGCCCCGCGTAGACTGTCTGGAACAGCAACGGAACCGCGGCCGCGACCGGGTCGCGCTCTGTGACCGACGCGGCGAGGTCGTGCGAGTCGACGACCGAGTTCTGAAACCCCCCGACCGTTCCCGGACGGAGTTCAGTCGGCCCGCCCGTCATCCACAGGTCCTGGCCGGACTGCTGGAACTTCTGCTGTCCGAATTCGACGACGCCGATGCCGACGCCGGCGAGCAACACGGCGGCCAGGACGGCCATCGCGACGCCCAGGACCGCTGTCGCGGTCTGTAGCCGTTCGTGACGGAGTTGGGCGAACGCGACGGCGACGAGTGCACGAACCCGCGAGAGGCGCCTCACCGCGAGAGCACCTCCAGCGGGGACGTCCGACGACTCAGCAACACCGGGTACACGGCTCCCAGAACGCCGATCAGGAGCGCGACACCGGCGGCCAGCCCGACCAGGAGCGGGTCGAACGTGGCGACGGGTTCCAGGCCGAGGGTCGCTCGACCGGCACCGTTTATCGCGACGATTCCCAGCATGCCGAGGACCAGACCGCACGCCCCGCCGAGAACGGCGACGGTGACGGTCTCGACTGCGACGAGGACCGACCGTGACCGCCGAGACAGCCCTATCGCCGCGAGCGCGCCCAGCGACTCGCTGTCGCCGCTCACCGCCAGCCCCATCAGCGTCGCGACGAACAGCACCCCGACGAGGACAGCCGTCGCCGCGCCGCTGACGGCGATCGCGAGCGGCAGATTCGACGTCGAGACCCGCTGGGCCGCGAGACCGTTGCTCCGGACGACCGTCGTCCGCGGATACGACCGTTCGAGCGAGCCCCTGACGCTCCGGTCGTCCGTGCTCACGAGGATCTGGTCCGCCTGGTCACCGGCCGCACTGCCGGTTACCGCCTGCAGTTCACTCAGGTGAACGACCGCGACCGGAACGGTGCCGAACGCGGTCGACGTGCCCCCGGCCGAGACGTTGACCACCGAAAACGACCGGTTCGGCGCTCGCGGGGATTCGAGGGTCGTCCCCGCCGACGCGTTGAGCGACGTCGCGCCGGCTTCGTTGAGGATCGCTTCACCCGTCCGGGGACCGTCGTAGCTGCCGTTGGCGTAGTGTGGGTCGCCGGGCGTGAGCGGACGCAGCGACAGTCCCAGCAGTTCCGCCTCCGGCCGGGAGACGACGCCGGCGACGAGAACGTACTCTCGCTCGCCGGTGACGGCGTCTGCGACGGGGACGAGTTCGAGCAGGACCGGGACCGCGTACTCGACCCGGTCGTCGGCTCCGATGTGAGCGCTCGCGCGGTGAACGTCGCCCAGCTGGACGCTCCCGGTCGAGACGGCGAGCGACTGGACGTTCGATTCCTCGGGGACGATCCAGTAGTCGGTCTCCTCGCTGGCGACGACGGATTCGGACGCGAGCCCGAGCGAGATGGCCGTCACCGAAACCATCAGCCCGACCGCGAGCGCGACGCCGACGGTACTCATCGAGACGCGCGCGGGCGACGTTCTGAACCGCCCGAGCACGCGCCGAACTGCGAGCGCGGCCAGCGCGCCGAGGCGACGGAAGCCCATCACCCGCCGGTCCCGTCCGCGTCGCGCTCGTCGTCCGCTCGCTTCCCGTCACGGAGGGGCACTCGCCGGTCACAGACTGCCAGAGCCTGCTCGTCGTGGGACGCGAGGACGACCGCGCGGTCGTCGGCGACGTCGCCGAGCGCGCTCAGGACACGCTCGCCGGTCTCCGAGTCCAGTTCGCCGGTCGGCTCGTCGGCGACGATCAGGTCCGGTTCGGTCGCCAGCGAGCGGGCGATGGCCACGCGCTGTTGTTCGCCGCCGGACAGCCGTCCGGGCCTGTGCGTGACCCGGTCGCCCAGGCCGACCGCTTCGAGCAGTTCGGTCGCGCGCTCGCGGCGCCGCGATTTCGGCTCGCCGAGTTCGACCAGCGGGAGCGCGACGTTTGCGCGCGCCGACAGCGCGGGGAGGAGGTGAAACCGCTGGAACACGACGCCGACGTGTTCGAGACGGAGTCGGGCGCGGCCGCGTTCCCCGTAGTCGGCAGTGTCCGTTCCCGCGAGCGTCACCGTCCCCGCAGTCGGGAGGTCCAGCCCCGCGAGCAGGTGAAGGAGGGTCGACTTTCCGCTGCCGCTCGGTCCCGCGATGCCGACCATCTCTCCGCCCCGTATCGCGATCGAGACGCCGTCTACGGCACGGACTGCCGGCGGGGCGTCGTCGCCGAACAGCCCGGCAGCGCCCCACTCGTACCGGCGGACGAGGTCCCGACCGCGGACGACGGCCGTCGACTCGGACGGTTCCGTGGAGACGGCCCTCTCACCGTCCATCGGACACCTCCGCTCCGGGCGACGATGCCGCTGCTGTCGGACACGAGCGATGCCGGCGCTCCGGTGACTGTCCCGGGGTCTTCGAGACGCACGTCCCCGACCGTTGACGAGCACGTTCACGTACCTGTGTCCGGCAGTGCGTGGACGCGACGGGTCGGTATCGGGAGGAGGCGAGCACCGACCCGGGCTGTCGCCAGGCGGCTGGCATAGCGAAATCAGTCACCCGGGGTCAGTCCCGGTGACGCCACAGCACGACCGCGAGGCCCGCGGCCACCACGGTCAGAACCACGGAGAATCCGGGCCCCGATCCGGACGTCGTCTCCGGTTGATTCTCCACGTTCGGTGTGATCGCCGACTCCTCCGCCTCGGCCGCCTCAGTCTCGGTCGCTGCGGGGCCGGTCGCCTCGGTCGGAGTGGCCGTCTCGTCCGCGTCCGAGGGGGTCGCGGTAGCCGTCACGGTCGGCGTCGGTTCCGCGGTTCCGGTCGGGGCGGCGGTCCGCGTCGCGGTCGTGGTCGCGTTCCGGACCGAGAGCGAGACGCTGTCGCTCACCCCGCGGACCTCGTTTCGGCCGAACACCTCTTCGTCACCCTGAACGAGCCCGTAGACCGTGTAGTTCCCGCCCTCGAGCCTCCCCGCCCCCACGTCCGCCGTGTACTCCCCGTCGGACCCGGTTGCGTCGACGACGAGGTCCTCCTCACCGGAGGAGACGACGGCGCTGACCGCGCCCGGACTCTCGTCGGTCCCGTTCCGTTCGACGTTCACCTGTATCGACATCCCCTCGTCGGCCCCGACCTCCGCGGGGGCGTCGATGCTGACGTTGTACCCCTCGACGACGAGCGGCACGATCGCTTCATGGTCCTCGGCCTGGTACACCGTCACCGCGTACGACCCCGGTTCGTATCCGTCGAGGTCGAACGTGAACGTATCGTTACCCATGGTCGCCCGCGAGTCGACGAGCTGCTCGTCGCTGTTGTAGACGTAGACTCGATAGGCCTCGTCCGGACCGCTGACGCTAACGTTTATCTCCTCGCCAGTGTCGGCCACGATGAACGAGTCCACCTGATACGTGGTACCCTGGAACTCGACGGAGCGTTCCGGTACCGGTTGCGAGTTTTCGGACGTGATCTGGAAGTGATTCGTTGCGACCGCCGGCGTCAGCGTGACCCCGAGCACGGCCATCGCAACGAACGCCCCGACGAGCGTCGAACGAAGTCGCATAAACGCTGCCTGTGCCTGCTTATGATATAAGTATGTGACCATTACCAGGCCTCTATTTGATTATAGGCGGGATTCGCCAGCGACTGATATCGGCGACGCTCACCGGCAACTGCTCGCGAGAAACACCATCAGCCCGGATCGAAGCCGTCGAGGCCGGCCAGCGCGTCGTCGAGTCCCGTTTCGAGTTCCTCGCCCAGTGCCGCGACCGCGGGTTTCTCCGTCCGGTCGGCGGCCGCGAAGGCGCGCACCTGCTGAGTTCCGACCGGGACGAACCCCAGGTCGAGTTTCGACGCGGTGGCTCGCAGGCCGAGACCGGCGTCAACGTCTCCGGCCGCCACCGACCGGGCCGGACTCTCGAAGGCACGAGCGCTGTGGTCCCAGCCGTGAATCGCGTCGGTCACCTCGTGACGGTCGATGCCGCGCTCGTCCATGATGGCGGCGAGCGCGCTCGCGATGCTCGTCCGCAGCCCCGAACTCGTCCCGCGGTTGACGAACGAGAGGTCCCGGTCGACCAGGTCGGCGAGACCGCTCACGTCCTGTGGGTTGCCCGCGGGGACGACGACCCCCCACTCCCGGTCCCAGCCGCCGAGTTCGACCGCGCCCTCGCCGACATCGTCGGCGGTGTCGGCCGCGATGCGTTTGCCTTCCAACGGGCCGGCAAGAACGACGACGTCGGGGATGCCGTCGCGGAGCCACCGGAGGGCGGGGCGCGTCCCGCGAGCGAGATACCGCGGGCGGTCGAGGCGGTCGAGAAGTTGCGAGAGCACGGGGTCGTCCTCGCCGACGCCGAACAGCGACGGTGGCCGGGTCTCCGGCGAGAAGAGGTCGACCGTAACGGCCTCGCCGGCGGCGAGGTAGTTCGTGTCGGCCGGGACGTCGACCACCCCGTCGGCCTCGGTGAGACTGGTCGTCGCGCCGCTGCCCTTGTCGACGGGGTAGACGAGCGTCCCGCCGGCGCCGTCCGTCACGAGGCCGACGGGGAGCAGGCGGCGCCGGCCCGCCTCGTAGCGCTCCTCGAGGGCCATCTCGCCCCGGAGCGCGGCGCGTTCGGCCGGCGGGAGTCGGGCTGCCGACCGGATGGCCGGCGCGACGAACGTCCGGAAGATGGAGAGCGCCGAGACGGGATAGCCCGGCAATCCGACGTAGGCGGCGTCGTCGATGCGGCCGACGATGGTCGGTTTCCCGGGTTTGATGGCGACGCCGTGCAGGAGGAGTTCGCCGCGCTCCTCGACGACGCGATAGACCACGTCGACGGCGCTCGCGCTGGTCGACCCCGAGGTGAGCACCAGGTCACACGCCGCGGCCGCCTCGGTGAGCGCGTCGGCCATCTCCGCCGTCTCGTCCTCGACGTGGGGGTAGACGACCGGGTCGCCGCCCGCGGCCTCGACGCCCGCGGCGACGGCGTAGGTGTTCACGTCGTGGATCTGGCCGGCGCGGTGGTCGAGTTCCTCGCCCGGCCGGACGAGTTCGTCACCCGTCGAGATCACCCCGACCTGCGGGCGCGCTCGCACGGGGACCTCGTCGACGCCGAGCGCCGAGAGCAGGCCGATCTCGCTCGCGGTCAGTCGCTCCCCCGGACCGAGCGCGCGCTCGCCGGCGGCGACGTCGGCGCCCGCGAGCATGACGTTCTCGCCGGGCGTGACCGCCGTCTCGACGGCGACGGCGCGTTCCGTGCCCTCGCCCGCTCCGTCGGACCGGTCGGGCAGGTCCCCGGGATCGCGTTCGGTCGTCCGCTCGACGACGACGACCGCGTCGGCCCCCTCGGGCATCACCGCGCCCGTGGATATCTCGACCGCTTCGCCGGCCTCGACGGCCACGTCGGGTTCCGCGCCGGCGTGGACGGTGCCGACGACCGGCAGAACGTTCGGGTCCCCTTCGCTCGCACCGAACGTGTCCGTAGCGCGAGCGGCGTAGCCGTCCATGGCCGCGCGGTCGAACCCCGGTACGTCGATGGTCGCGTCGACCCGTTCGGCGAGGACGCGTCCCCTGGCGTCGGCCAGGCCGACCCGCTCGGTACCCGGGTCGATGGGGAGCGAATCGATGACCTCGTGGAACCGCTCGGGCGGGGCGAGGTCGCGGAACTCCTTGCGGTCGCTCATGGTTGGTACTCCCAGTCCTCGACCGTCACAGTTTCGCCCGCTGGAACCCCCTCCCGGGACTCCGGGACGACCACCCAGCCGTCGGCCGCGGCGACGCTGGACAGCCCGCCCGCACCGGCTGAACTGACCGGTCCGGCGACGGGATCCGCTCTCTCGCCGGATCCGCCCGCCGTGGCCTCCTCCTCGTCGAGGGCCGCCCGGGCGAACGTCCGGACCCCGACCGTGCTCGGGATCTTCTCGGCGAGCGTCGTCTCGACGGCCGGGTGTGGCTGCCGGGTGAGACGCCCCGCCGACCGGACCGCCGGACGGAGGAGGCGGTCGGCGGCGACGAGGCAGGCAACGGGCTCCCCGGGCAGCATGACCACCGGCGTCTCCCGGACGACGCCGATCCCCGCCGATCCGCCGGGTTCGACGGCGACGCCGTGGACGAGGACCTCGCCCAGGTCGGCCACGACGTCGGGAACCCGGTCGGTCTCCCCGACACCCGTCCCGCCCGTCGTCACGAGGAGGTCCTTGGTGAGGTCGCGCTCGACGGCGGCCCGGAGGGCGTGGCGGTCGTCCCCGACGGCGTTCCGGTAGTTCGGCTTGCCGCCCCAGCGCTCCGCGAACGTCGCCGCGACCAGGCCGTCGGTCTCGACGACCTCCCCGGGTCCGGGGTCGGCCTCGACGAGTTCGTCGCCGGTCGGGACGACCCCGACCGTCGGCCGGGCGACGACATCGAGGCGCGACCGGCCGAGCGACGGACAGAGGGCGAGATCCGACTCGCGGACACGCCGACCGGCCTCGAAGACCGTGGCATCCTCCTCGACGTCCGCGCCGGCGCTCGTGACGTTCGCGCCGGTCGCGACGGCGGCCCCGACCTCCACGTCGGCACCGAAGCGACCGGCGTCCTCGATACGGACGACCGCGTCGGCGCCGGCCGGCAGTCGGTTCCCGTCCTCGACACGTCGGACAGTCCCGGGTGAAACCGTGGGTTCGTCGTCGTCCGATCCGTCGCCGCCGTCCGATCCATCGAGACGGAGGACGGCCGGCGAGCGGTTGCCCGCGCCGAAGGTGTCCTCGGCCACGACGGCGTAGCCGTCGGCCGCCGCGCGGTCGTGTCCCGGGAGCGGGCGGTGTGCGGTCACGTCCTCGGCGAGGACGCGCCCGACGGCGCCGGTCACGGGGACGCGCTCGCTTCGGTCGACCGGGTCGATAGCGGTACGCAGGCGGTCCGCCGCCACGGAGAGGCGAGTCAGGTCTTTGAACCCGGACTCGCGTCGGTCGGTCATGTCACCGTGTTCGGCCGCCGGGGGATAAGGCTCCTGCCCGTGTCAACAAATCACGTGCGGGACCAGTCACGGGCGCGACATCGCGGCCTTTTTCGCGCTGGCGGCGTTATCGACGGGTATGTCAGCACTGCGCGACGCGTTGCGGGACCTGCCCGAGGCCGTGTTCGCCGACGTGCTCGAGAGCGACGACGCGTACCTGCTGGTCGTCGACGTGCCGGGCGTGACCGCCGAAACCGTCGAGGCCAGCGTCGACGGGAGCAAGTTGCGCGTCGAGGCGCGCCGCGAGAAGGACGTCCCGGTCGAGTTCGACTACGTCGAGGAGGAGCGCTCGCTGTTTCTCGACGTCGAACTCCCGCTCCCGCCGGACGTGTCCGGCGCCGAGGCCACGGGGACCATCGAGCGGGGCGCCCTCGAACTCGAACTCCCGAAGGCCGCGAGCGCATCCGAGACACCGATCCCGATCGACGGGTAGGTGGCCCCGGTGAATCCACGCGCGTACTGGCGGTTCGTCGTCGTCACGTCGCAGTTTCTCCCCCTGCTGGTCGCGTACCTGCGGGACCGAAACCGGTTTCTCCTCTTCGGCCCCACCCGACGGGTTTCGGCCGAGACCCGTCGCCGCCGGGCGCGGTCGCTGCTCGACACCCTCCTGACGCTCGGGCCGACGTTCATCAAACTCGGGCAACTGCTCTCGACCCGGCCGGACGTCCTCCCCCCGGAGTACATCGACGAACTCGAGGAACTCCAGGACCGCGTTCCGCCCGCCGACTGGCCGGCCGCTCGCGCCGTCATCGAGGAGGACGTCGGTCCGATCGACCGGCGCTACGCGAACTTCGAGACGGAGGCGATAAGCGGCGCCAGCCTCGGACAGGTCTACCGCGCCGAGACCGAGGACGGCCCCGTCGCCGTCAAGGTGCGCCGGCCGGGCGTCGAGGCCCTCGTCCAGGCCGACCTCCGGGTGATCCGGTGGTCCCTGCCAGTCCTGACCTACTTCATCGACGAGTCGCGCGCCTTCTCGATGGAGACCCTCGCCGACGAGTTCGACCGCACCATCAACCAGGAGATGGACTACGTGCGCGAGGCCCGCATGCTCGGGGAGATCCGTGCGAACTTCGCGGACGACGACGCCGTCCGGATGCCGAGCGTCGACGAGGGCCGCTCGACCGAGCGGGTCCTCACGATGGAGTACGTCCCCGGCACGAAGATCACCGACCTCGAGGGGCTGAAGGACCGCGACCTCGACGGCTCGCGCCTCGCGGAGACGCTCCAGCGGGCCTACCTGCAGATGATCGTCGTCGACGGGGTGTTCCACGCCGACCCCCACCCCGGCAACCTCGCGGTCCAGGACGACGGGACGCTCGTCTTCTACGACTTCGGGATGAGCGGCTACGTCGATTCGTTCATCCAGAACCGCATCGTCGACTTCTACATCGCCGTCGCCAACCAGGACATCCAGACCATCCTCGACACGCTCGTCGAGATGGGGACGCTGAGTCCCGAGGCCGACAGACAGGTGATGGGCGACGTGCTCGAACTCGCCATCGCCGACGCCCGTGGCGAGGACATCGAGCAGTACCGCGTCCAGCAGATCGTCCAGCAGGTCGAGGACACCATCTACGACTTCCCCTTCCGGTTGCCCGCCAATCTGGCGCTCGTCCTGCGTGTCGCGACGGTCGTCGAGGGGGTCTGCGTGACGCTGGACGAGGACTTCGACTTCATCGACGTCGCGACGGACTACCTCCGCGAACAGGGCTACCTCGAAGACACCGTCCGCCAGTACGTCGAGGACCGCGCCACGGAGGCCCGCGAGGCGACCCAGTCGGCGCTGCGAACGCCGCCGAAACTGGAGCAGGTCCTCGACCAGGCGCGCAACCGCGACCTGGAAGTGAAAGTGGACCTCCGCGACTCCCAGCGGCTCATCGGCCGGTTCGCCCGCCGGGTCGTCTACGGCCTCGTCCTCGCGAGCGCGGTCCTCTCGACCGCGATCCTCTACGCCTTCGAGGAGTTCCTTGCCGCCGGCGTGACGACCGTCCTCGCCTTTGCCGTCGCGATGCTGCTGTACTATTCGTTGCGGCGCAGTCGCGGCGTGACGGCACAGCCGCAGTTCACGCGCCAGAGCATGCGCGAGCGCCGCAAGGAGGAGTGACGTTCGGCCCGGGACGCGTTCCAAACCGTTTATACCGGTCTATCGACAATCCGGACGTATGGCTTCGAAGCAGGTCGAGGTGCGCGACCTCGACGAGGGCAGCTACGTGATGATCGACGAGGCCCCCTGCAAGATCACGGGGTACAGCACAGCGAAACCGGGCAAACACGGGAGCGCGAAGGCCCGCGTCGACGCCGTGGGCGTCTTCGACGGCAGGAAACGCAGCCTCTCACAGCCGGTCGACGCGAAGATCCGGGTGCCGATCATCAACCGCAAGCAGGGACAGGTCGTCTCCGTCGACGGCGACGAGGCCCAGGTCATGGATCTCGAAACCTACGAGACGATCACGCTGGCGCTGCCCGACGGGGCCGACCTGACCCCCGACGACGAGATCGAGTACCTGGAGATGGAATCCCAGCGCAAGATCGTCTGATGTTCCCCGGCGCGGCCGCCGACCGCGAGTCGGCCGACTACGCGCTGGTCGGCGCGCCGCTCGACCGCTCGACTTCCTCCCGGCCCGGGGCGCGGTTCGGGCCGCGCCGCGTCCGTCATCACGCGGGTGGCTTCGAGGATTTCGACCACCGGACGGGCGCAAAATTCACCGACCGCAACGTCTACGACCACGGCGACGTCGGCCCAACCGCCGACGCTGCCGAATACCTCGACTTTCTCTGCGGCACCCTCACCGACTTTCGAGCCGAGGGTGTGACTCCGCTCCTCGTGGGCGGGGAACACACCGTCACCGTCGCCGGCGTTCGCGCGGTCGACCCGGACGCCTACGTCTGTCTCGACGCCCACCTCGACCTCCGGGAGTCCTACGCCGGCGACCCGCTCAGTCACGCGACGGTCACCAGACACGCCCTGGCGGTGGCCGACCGGGCGGTCCTGCTCGGCGCGCGGGCGGGCAGCGAGGCCGAGTGGGACCGCGCGACGGCGGGTGACGTGACCGTCGTCCCGCCCGAGGACGTGGCCGAGTGGTCGCCCGACCTCCACGGGGAGTCGGCGTACCTGAGCGTCGACATCGACGCCTTCGACCCCGGATTCGCGCCGGGGACCGGCACCCCGGAACCGTTCGGGCTCGCGCCGAGAGAGGGGCGACGGCTCGTCAGCAGGGTGGCGCCCGCCTGCGAGGGGTTCGACGTCGTCGAGGTGAACGACCGCGACGACGGCCAGGCGGCGACGCTGGCGGCGAAGCTCCTCCGGCGGTTCGTCCACGACCACGCGGTCGAGGGGTAGCCATCCGCGGCCGACGGCGACCGAGACCGCCGCCGGCTCGGACCACCGACTATTTTACGTCCCTGCACCGCGACCAGTGGGCATGGACAGACTCTCGTCGTGTTACTTCTGTGGCGACGCGCTGGACGCGTCGCTCGACGAATACCCGGTGGTTCCGGCCTCGATCGCACCCGGCCCCGGGGACCGCCGGTCGATCGTCCTCTGCCAGTCCTGCAAACGAAAGCTCGACCCCGTCGTCGAGGCGGTGGTCGACGCCGTCGACGCCGCCGACGGCCCCGTCGAGTTCGCACACGACTCCGAGGACGACGACGCTGTCTCGACCGGCGACGACACCTCGACCGATGACGACGCTTCGGCGGGGGCGAGCGACATCGGGTCGACGCTGGGAGACGACGACGACCTCCTCCGTCCGGTCGGCAGCGAGGACGGTGACGGGCGCGAGGAGGCCGAAACCGGCGGGATGGAATTCGGGCGGAGCGTCGGAGAGTCCGGTGCCGGCGAGGAGGTCGAGACCGACACCGACGACCGGAACGAGAGTTCGGACGACGACAGGTCGACGGACGAGCGCAAGTACACGAGCGGTCAGCGAGCGGGCGGACAACCGACGGACCCCGGTGACGAGGAAGCCGGCGACGACGAAGCCGAGGACGAGCCCGACCCGGCGGTCACGATGACCCGGCTGGAGAACACGAACGTGATGCGGTTGCTCCGCAACCGCGAGTTCCCGGTCGAGCGCGACGACTTCGTCACTGTCGCCTCCAGCGCCTACGAGATCTCGCCGCGCAAGTGCGAGAAAGCCATCCAGCTCGCGATCAAACACGACCTGATCCGCGAGGACGAGGGCCAACTCCTGGCCGGCGACAACTGGGGGTGACCGGCCGTGGAGATCCGGCGACTCCCCGCCGAGGAGGATGCCGTCCGGCGGTACGCCGAGGAACTGTGGTTGCCCTCCCACCGCGACCTGGAGGTCGCCGTCGAGAGTCACGGACTCGCGGAGGACGTCGACCTCGTCGCCGAGGAGGTGGCCTTCCGCATGGACCGCCTCGACTCGGCGGACTACCGCGCCTGGGTCGCCATCGAGTCCGGGTCCGACACGGCGACCGACGGTGTTCCGCTCGCCGAGACGGATAGTGAACTGGTCGGGTTCGTCACGACCGACCGGAACGAGGCACCGTCGGTGTTCGACCGCCCGGACAGGCTAGTGATCGGCGACATCTACGTCAGGGACTCCCACCGCGGAACTGGGCTGGCTCACGAACTGGTCGACCGCGCCGCCCGGCGGGCCCGAGAAACGGACTGTGGAGAACTCGCCCTCGACGTCGACGTCGACAACGAGTGCGCCGTCACCTTCTACGAGAAACTCGGGTTCGAGCCGCTGCGCCGCCGGCTGCGCGTCGACGTCGAGGACCTCTGAGCGTCGATGTCGCGGCCCCGGAAGGTTGGGACCGCAGCGCCGACAGTGAGACATTTATCCCGTCGGCGGGCGAAGGGCAGAACATGTCGGACCGCGATTCGGGCGAGGACCTCTCCCGACTCGTCGCCGAACTGGTGACGACCCTCGAAGACCTGGAGGACGAACTGGAACCGCCGGACGAGCGGCCGTTACGGCCGCCGACGCCCGGCGAGTTGCGGCGGTTCACCAGCGACGTCGCCATCCCGGGGTTGATCCTCGTCCTGGAGAGCAACGTCAGGGCCCTGCGCCTGCTCCAGCGGGCGCTCCGCCTCTCGGAGGGGGCCGACCGGACCCGCCGGGAGACGGAAGAACTCGGCGCACGGGCACGCGACGTCAGCGAGACCACTCTCGACAGGCTGGACAGCGCGCTCGCCGACCTCCAGGACGCCGTCGAGGGCCGGCCCGGGGACGACGAGGCCGACGACCTGCTGGCCGACGCGCGGGAACTCCGGTCCGAAGTCCGGACCCGTTTGCGGGAATACGCAGACGACGCCGCCGACCGGGCCCGCAACTCCGACGACGAGGCGGTCGACATCCCCGTCGACGGGGACGAGGACCCGGAAGCGGACGATGCGCCGAACGACGACGGGTCGTCCGGGTCCGGCGACGACGAACAGGACGCGCAGGCCGACGGCGACGAAATGGGGGTCGACGTGGACGCGGAACTCGAATCGATCAAGCGCGAGGTCGACGGCGACGAGAACGGTACGGGGTCCGACGATGGTGAAAGCGGCGCAGGTTCGGCTAAGGACGAGCCCCCCGACGGGGCTGACGACGCTTCGGAGACGGGTCCGGACGACGAGTCCGGGTCGGATGATGACGAGGGTTCGCCCGGCGACGACGGAGAACCCGGCGAGGCGCCGTCCGGAGGCGCCTGAGTCGATTCCGGGTCCACGCTCCGGCGGGACCCCGGGCACACTCCGGAGCGGAGTATAATACTTTAAACATAATGATTTATTACCGTGTACTTCGTCGGGGGAGACACGCATGTCCCAGACACACTGCGGGACCCGCGCACGGCTCCACGTCAGAGAAACGCTGCCGGGACCGGTTCGGGGCCGCCGCGACCGGGTCGCGGACCGGCTCGCGGCGCTCGTAGCGGAGAGAACCCTCGTGGGGTACGACGTCGTCCCCTGGGACAAGCGGATCCCGTGTGACGGGTCGGGCGACCCGGACACGCGGGACCGCTACCTGGCGTTCAGCGAGTGGGCCGACGAACGCGGCGTCGGCCTCGCGCCCTTCTTCGAGACGCGGGAGTGTTACTCCTGGGAGACCGGCGAGCGCGGCACGTGGGTCGTCATGCCCGCGCTCTGTCTCTCCGTCCACGAGGACGGCGAACTGACCGCGGTCTACCCCCACACCGACGGCGACACCTACAACTCGGTCTGGACGGGGATCGGATCGCTGGAGGAGGGTCACACGGGGGAAGAGCTTCCCGAGGACCGCGACCCGCTGGTCGTTTGATACGGTCGGTTGTAACTGTGTACCGGTGATTCGCCGGGCGGGTGAATCCCGGAACTGATTTACAACCGACCGTATGACTGCCGGTGCGGGCAACCGACAGCCCCGAACGGTCGCTCATACTGTCGGACACAAGTGATGCCACCGCTCCGGTGACTGTTTCGGGGTCTTCGAGATGCATGTCCCCGAACGTCGACGAGCACGTTCACGTACTTGTGGAGGCCGATATCGGGGTCGCGCAACTCCTCGACGTAGACCGGTTCGACCGCGTCGCCGGTCTCGACGTCGTCGCTGGTCGCCTGGCCGATGGCCCGGACGGTATCGTCGCCGTCCGGCCCTTCGGTGGCGTCGCTCACGTCGAACTCGACGATAGCGAGCGTGTTGGGTTCGCGCACGCCGGGGGGCGTGGCCGTGCTCGTCGTCCACGTGACGACCTCGCCTGTGCGGTCGGTCAGGTCGACCGTGCCCTCCTGCGGGTCGCCACACTCCGGACAGAGCGCGTGCCCCGGGCAGGTCGCGTGCCCGTTCGGACAGACGTGTGCGTCGAAGGTCACGCGAGGTCACCCCCGTGTGACCGAGCGTGACGTTGTTGGGCGCGCTGCTCGACCGCGTCGAGCGAGTGTCCAACAGAAGACATTATCGGGCCTCCATGACGGTGGTGATGACGCAGTTGCCGAAGCCGCCGACGTTGCACGCGAGGCCGGTGTCGGCCGCGACCTGTCGGGGCCCCGCCTCGCCCACCAGCTGCTTGTATATCTCGTAGCCCTGTGCGACGCCGCTTGCGCCGAGCGGATGGCCCTTCGATTTCAGCCCGCCCGAGGTGTTGATGGGGAACTCGCCGTCGCGCTCGGTGCGACCCTCCATGACCTGCTCCCAGGCACAGCCCTGCTCGGCGAAACCACAGCCCTCCATCTGGAGGAACTCGAGGATCGTGAACATGTCGTGGAGTTCGGCGACGTCGACGTCCTCGGGTTCGATGCCGGCCATCTCGTAGGCGCCCCGACTCGACTCGACGACGCCGCCCATGACCGTTGGGTCGTCGCGCTCGTGGACGACGTGAGTGTCCGTCGCACCGTCGATGCCCGAGACCACGGCGTAGTCGTCAGTCAGCTCCTGTGCGCGCTCCTCGGTGGTGAACACGAGTCCCGAACTCCCGTCCGTGATGGGACAGAAGTCGTAGAGTCGGAGCGGGTCAGCCACGATCGGACTCCCCAGGGCCGTCTCGACGTCGATCTCCTTCTGGAACTGCGCGTGGGGGTTGTCGACGCCGTTCCTGTGGTTCTTGACGGCGACGCGAGCCAGCGCTTCGCGGGGCGCGTCGAACCGTTCGAGGTAGTGCCGCGCGGTCAGGCCCGCGAAGGAGGGGAGCGTGACGCCGTGTTTGTACTCGTCGGGGTGAGTGATCGAGGCGATGATGTCCGTCGCCTCCGCCGTCGTCTTGTGGTGCATCTTCTCGCCGCCCACGAGGAGGGTCATCTCGCTGGCGCCGGAGGCGACCGACTGCCAGGCCTCGTAGATGCCCGCACCGCCCGACGAGGAGGTCTGGTCGACCCGCTCGCTGTAGGCCGGCATCACGCCGAGGTCGTGGGCGAGCGCGTTCATGATCCCGGTCTGGCCCTGGAACTCCCCGCTGGCCATGTTCGAGACGTAGAGGTGCTCGACGTCGTCGGGGTCGATTCCCGCGTCGTCGAGCGCCGCCACGCCCGCCTCCGCAAGCAGCTCCCGGATCCAGGCGTCGCGGTCCCCGAACTCCGTCATCGAGGCACCGATCACTGCGACTGGCATATCCGACCCGTCGGCGGGCTCTGTTGTGGGTGTTTCGGAAGACGGGGACGCGGAACGGGCGCGCTCTCGAGTTGTTCGGGGCGACAAACATCTTTATGACGGTACAGCCGACAGCATCAGTAGAACGAGCGCGCGGCCGCTTTCCACTCCTCGCCGCGTTCGACCTCGTCGGGCCAGCGGCGCTTCCCGACCGCCTTCATGCGGGCGGCGAGCGTCCACTCGTCGGCGCGGTCGGGTTCCTCCTCGCCGGCGCTCGCCGCGGCGGCCGCCCGGGCCCTGTCATGGAGGTGGGCGCCGACGGCCGTCGCGATAACCGCCGCCTCGTCGCTGTCGGCGTCGGCCGGCAGGCCCATCTCGACGGTCCTGCCGTCGACGGTGACCGCCACGGAGGCGCTCGCGACGCCGCGCTCGCTGTCACCCTCGGTGAGTTCGGTGTCGGCCATCAGAGCGGGATGTTGCCGTGGTCTTTCGGCGGGTTGTCCTCGCGTTTGCCCTCCAGCATCTCCAGGTCCCGGATGAGGCGCCTGCGAGTGTCTTTCGGTTCGATAACGTCGTCGAGGTACCCCCGCTTTGCCGGTTCGTACGGGTGGGCGAACTCCTCGCGGAACTCGTCCATGAGTTCCTGCCGGCGGGCGTCCGTGTCCTCGGCCGCCCGGAGTTCCTCCCGATAGAGGATGTTCACCGCCCCTCGCGGGCCCAGCACCGCCATCTCCGACCCCGGCCAGGCGTAGTTGACGTCCGACCCGAGGAACTTCGAGGACATGACGATGTAGGCGCCGCCGTAGGCCTTGCGCACGACCACCGACAGCAGGGGAACCGTCGCCTCGGCGTAGGCGTAGATCAGCTTCGCGCCCCGGCGGATGATCCCGTCGTGCTCCTGGTCGGTCCCGGGCATGAACCCCGGGACGTCGACCAGCGTCACGATCGGGATGTTGAACGAGTCACAGAACCTGACGAACCGCGCGGCCTTCTCGGAGGCGTCGATGTCGAGCGTCCCCGCGCTGACCCGGGGCTGGTTGGCGACGATACCGACCACCCGCCCGTCCATGCGCCCGAAGCCGACGAGGACGTTACGCGCCCAGTTCGCGTGAGTCTCGAGGAACGAATCCTCGTCGACGAGGCGCTCGACGACGGTCGTCATGTCGTAGGGTTTGCGCGGCGCCTCGGGGACGATGTCGGTCACGTCCGTCAGTTCGCGGTCGGGGTCATCCCACGAGGGCACGCGGGGCGGGTCGGCGAGGTTGTTCGCCGGCAGGTACGAGAGCAGGCGCCGTATCCCGTCCAGCGCGTCCTCCTCGCTCCGGCAGTCGAAGTGGGCGACCCCCGACTTGGTGGAGTGTGAGCCGGCGCCGCCGAGTTCCTCCTTCGAGACCTGCTCGCCGGTGACCGTCTCGATGACGTCCGGGCCGGTGATGAACATGTGGGAGGTGTCCTCGACCATGAACGTGAAGTCCGTCAGCGCCGGCGAGTAGGTCGCGCCGCCGGCACACGGCCCCATGATCGCGGATATCTGGGGGACCAGTCCCGAAGCGGTGGTGTTGCGCTCGAAGATGCGCGCGAACCCCGCGAGCGAGTCGACGCCTTCCTGGATGCGTGCGCCACCCGAGTCGTTGATCCCCACGACCGGGACGCCGTTCTCGACGGCGCGGTCCATCACCTTGCAGATCTTGTCGGCGACCGCTTCCCCCACCGACCCGCCCAACACGGTAAAATCGTGGGCGAAGACGAAGACCTTGCGGCCCTCGACCTCGCCGTAGCCCGTGACGACGGCGTCGCCGGGGAACTCCTTCCCGTCCATGCCGAAGCTGGTCGAGCGGTGCTCGACGAACGGGTCGACCTCCACGAACGTGTCCTCGTCCAGCAGGTACTCGATGCGCTCGTGGGCGGTCATCTTCCCCCGGTCGTGCTGGCGCTGGATTCGCTCCTCGCCGCCGCCCCGCCGCGACTCCTGGCGGCGGCGCTGTAACTCCTTCAGGGGTGACTCCCCGTCTGCAGATTCGCCGGCCTCGTCCGCCCTCTCGCCGTCGGCCTCGCCGGCCGCTTCCGCGTCGGTGTCTCCGGTTTCCTCCTGGCTCATGCTACCACTCCATGCCGCCGTTGACCCCGATCACCTGGCCGGTCATGTACGCCGACTCCTCGCTGGCGACGAACGAGACGATCCCGCAGATGTCCCGGACGGTCGCGAACCGGTCCAGGGGGATCTCCCGCAGGATCTTCTCCTGGACGCGCTGGGGGACCTCTTCAAGCATGTCGGTCCTGACGAACCCCGGCGCGATGCAGTTGGCCGTCGACCCCGTCGAGGCCATCTCCAGCGCGAGCGTCCGGGTGAACCCGAACAGACCCGACTTGGTCGTCGCGTAGTTGGCCTGCCCGTAGTTGCCCTGCTGACCCACGACCGAGGAGACGTTGATGAGACGGCCGTGTTCGCTGGCCTCGACGTCGTCGAGGAAGGTCCTCGTGCAGTTGTAGACGCCACCGAGATTCACGTCGATGACCCGGTCCCAGTCCTCGCGGGTCATGTTCTCGAACTTCTTGTCGACCGTGATGCCGGCGTTGTTGACGAGGACGTCCACCGGCCCGACGTTGTCGTGGACCTCCTCGGCCATCGCCTCGACCTCGGTCAGGTCAGAGACGTCGGCCTGGGCCGCTATCGCCGTTCCGCCCGCCTCCTCGATCCCCGCGACGACCGCCTCGGCCTCGGCCCGCGACGACCGGTAGTTGACGACCACCGTCGCGCCGCGGTCGGCGAGGTCCCGCGCGACCCCGCGGCCGATCCCCCGGGAACTCCCGGTCACGAGACAGGTCTGCCCGTCGAGTCTCACGGGCGCGACACCTCCCGCTCGCATCGATCGCTCATGGGAGTACACGCCGGTGGAAGCCGGTTAAGCGTTCCCCTTGGCTGTCTTTCGCGTCTCCCGTCGCCGTTCCACGGGGTTCCCTCGAAGGCACGACTGCGGGGCCCCGCTCCGGCCTCGCTTTCTCCGAGAGCCCAAACGGAAGATTCTTTAGGGTGACCTAAAAACAACGCGTTCACGGAGCACATGACACGGGACATCTGCGTGGTCGTGCCGACGGTACGCGAGCACGAGTGCGTGCGGGCCTACGCCGAGAACGCCCGCGAGCACGGGTTCGACCTCGACCGACTCCAGTTCGTGCTGGTCACCGAGGACCGCTGTGAGACCGACGCGATGGCGCGACTGCTGGACGAGGAGGGTCTCTCGGGCGAGGTGTTCGACGGGTCGGCGCGCGAGCGGTGGTACCGACAGCAGGGGATCGCCGAGTACGAACACGTCGTCCCCGCGGCGAGTCACGCCGAGACGAGTTTCGGCCTCCTCTACCTGTGGGCCGGCGACTACGAGTACGGCGTCTTCATCGACGACGACACGCGCCCCCACTCCGAGTACGACTTCTTCGGCTGCCACCTGCGCAACCTCGCCTACGAGGGCGAGGTCACGAGCGTCCGCTCGGACGAGCGGTGGGTGAACGTCCTCTACCGGAACGCCGACGACCACGGCCTCTATCCCCGGGGATACCCCTACAGCGCGATGGGCGAGACCGTCGAGACCGAAACCCGGTACGTGGACGACGTCGTCGCCTCGCAGGGGCTGTGGACGAACGTTCCCGACCTGGACGCGGTCCGGATCCTCATGGACGGCGACCTGCGGGGGCAGGCCCGGACCCGTCTGGACGCCGCCGACTACGGCGAGGACTTCGTCGCAGCGCCGGGCCAGTATCTCACCGTCTGCTCGATGAACCTCGCCTTCCGCCGGGAGGTCGTCCCCGCGTTCTACCAACTCCCGATGGACGACAACCCCTGGGACGTGGGCCGGTTCGACGACATCTGGAGCGGCGTCTTCCTCAAGCGCGCCTGCGACGTGCTCGGCAAGCAGGTGTACAACGGCACGCCGCTCTGTGAACACAACAAGGCGCCCCGCTCGACGTTCGGCGACCTGACCAACGAGGTGCCGGGGCTGGAACTCAACGAACACGTCTGGGAGATAGTCGACAGCGTGGAACCGGCGGTTCCACGGGCCGCCCGGACGGCGGAGCCGTCCGACGACGCCGGTGGGGACGCCGACGCCTACGCCGGCATCTACCGCGCGATGGCCGACGCGATGGTCGCAGCCGAGCGCGACTACGAGAACGCCGAGTTCCTCGCCTACGTCGGCGAGCACATGCACGACTGGCTGGACGCCCTCGGCGAGATCCGCCCGGGCGTCGGCACCGCCGAGCGCGCACCCGCGGACGACTGATACGGTCGGTTGAACGACACGAAATATGTACGACGACGCGATGACCGACGGAATCGACGACAGAACGCGACGACGGGTCCTGGCGGCCGGCCTGGCCGGCGTGACCGGCCTGGTGGCCGGGTGTCAGGACTCCGGCGGCGACGAGACGCCCACCGAGAGCGGCGACGACGAGACGCCCACCGAGAGCGGCGGCGACGACTCGGACGGTGGGTCTGACGGCTCCGACGGTGGCGATGGCACGCCGGGGTCCGTCACGGGGACGCCGCCCTGGTACGGGTCCGGCCCGGGCGCCTTCGAGGCGCGGCCGACGCCCGGCGGCACCTCGATGGACGAGATGCCCGACCTCTCGGGGTCGCTACGGGTCTACTCCGGGCGCGGCGAGGGCCTGGTCGGCGACCTGATCGCGTATCTCGACGAACGCTATGACGACTTCGACCCGCAGGTCACCTACGACACGGCGTCGGCACTGGCCCAGCGGATCGACACCGAGGCCGGTAACACGCCCGCCGACGTCTTCTACTCGGTCAACGCCGGCGCCCTGGGCTTCCTGGCGGAGAACGACCGCACCGAGGCGCTGGCCGAGGGCACCACGTCGCTCGTCGGCGCGGAGTTCCGCGATTCCGACGGGCAGTGGGTCGGCACCTCCGGGCGCGCCCGGACCGTTCCCTACAACACGGAGACTCTCTCGGCGGCGGACGTCCCCGAGGACGTCATGGCCTTCCCCGATCTCACCGAGTACGAGGGCGAGATCGGCTGGGCGCCCACCTACTCCTCGTTCCAGGGATTCGTCACCGCGATGATCGAACTCGAGGGCGAGGGGGCGACCCGCGAGTGGCTCAACGGCATGCAGGACCTGAACGTCCAGCAGTACTCCGAGGAGGTTGCCATCGCCCAGGCGGTCGCCGACGGCGACCTCGCGCTCGGGTTCACGAACCACTACTACATCCAGCGCGTCCTCGCGGGCCGGCCCGATGCGCCGCTGGGAACCGCCTTCACTGCGGGCGACGCCGGGAGCGTCTTCAACGTCGCCGGCGCGGCCCGGGTCGCCGCGAGCGACCGCTCCGAGCAGGCCGACCTGTTCGCGCGCCACCTGCTCTCGTCGGAGGCCCAGGAGTACTTCGCGGTCCGCACCTTCGAGTACCCGCTCGTCTCGGGCGTCGACCCCGTCGGTCGCCTCCCCGCCATCGACGAACTGAACGTCCCCGACATCGACCTCGCGGCGCTGTCGGACCTCGACGAGACGGTCCGGTTGCTCCGCGACGAGAACGTCCTCTGATGAGCGACGCCGAGACCCCACCGGCGAGTCGACTCCGCGCCGCACGAGAGGCCGTCACCTCCCGCGGCCCGGTCGTCCTCGCCGCCGCGGTCTCGGTGCTGGTCCTGCTGCCGCTGTCGTGGATGGTCATCGCCGGCGGTCGGGTGCTCCGGACCGGCGGGGTCGCCGCCATCCTGCTGCGCTCCCGGACGCTCGGCATCGCCCTCAATAGCCTCCTGCTGACGACCGTCGTAACCGGCGCCTCCATCCTCGTGGGGGTCCCGCTGGCCTACCTCACGACGCGCACCGACCTCCCCTTTCTGCGGTTCTTCACGGTGGCGCTCGCGATGCCGCTGGTCATCCCCAGTTACATCGGCGCCTTCGCCTTCGCCTCGGCGTTTGCCCCGCGCGGGGAGGTCCAGTCCCTGCTGGAACCGTTCGGTGTCGAGTCCATCCCCGGCATTTACGGGCTCCCGGGGGCCGCGCTGGTCATCACCCTCTACACCTACCCCTACGTGTTCATCACGACTCGCGCGGCGCTGAAGTCGCTGGACACGCGCCTGGTCGACGCCGCCCGGACGCTCAGGCACACCCCCTGGCAGGCGTTCCGCCGGGTGACGCTGCCCCAGGTCCGGCCGGCCGTCACCGCCGGGGCGCTGCTCGTCGCGCTCTACGCCATCTCCGACTTCGGGACGCCCGCGATCCTCCGGTACGACGTGTTCACCCGGGCCATCTACGTCGAGTTCAACAACGCGTTCGGCCGGGACACCGCGGCGCTCCTGTCGGTCGTGCTCGTGCTCGTCACGGTCGCGATCCTGGCCGTCGAGCGCCGTTACAGCGGCGGCGACCACGTGGACACGACCCGCGGTCACGCCGGCGGCGGGTCCCGCGTCTCGCTGGGGGCCTGGCGCTGGCCGGCCGTCCTGCCCTGTCTGCTGGTGGCCGGCCTCGCGCTGGTCGTTCCCCTGGCCATCCTGGGTCTGTGGCTGGTCCGCCCGAGCGGCGGGATGGCGGTCGCCTTCGGCCTCGAACACGTGGTCAACTCCGTGAGCGTCGCCGCGGGCGCGGCCGTCCTCGCCGCGCTCGTCGGCCTCCCCGTCGCCCACCTCTCGGCCCGCGAGGGCTCCCGCCTCGCCACGCTGTTCGAGCGCGCCTCGTACGTCGGCTACGCCGTCCCCGGCATCATCGTCGGCATCGCGCTGGTCTTCCTGGGGGCGCGCTTCGGCGGCGACCTCTACCGGAGCGGCCTGCTCGCGTTCCCCCTTCTCCTCTATGCCTACGTCGTCCGCTTTCTCCCGCAGGCCGTCGGGTCGACCCGCGCCTCGATCCTGCGGGTCAGCCCCGCCCTTCCGGAGGCCGCGCGCTCGCTCGGGCGCTCGCCGTTCGGCGCGTTCCGGTCGGTGACCCTGCCCCTCATCGCGCCGGGACAGATCGGCGGCGCGGCGCTGGTCTTCCTTACCGTCATGAAGGAACTCCCGGCGACGCTGATGCTCCGCCCCGCGGGGTTCGAGACGCTCGTCACCTTCGTCTGGCGGGCCGAGCGCTCCGCCGCCTACGGGTCGGCCGCTCTGCCGGCACTGGTCCTCGTGGTCGTCTCCGCGTGCTCCATGCTCGTCATCCTCGGCATGGAAGGCTACAGCGTCGAGTGATACGGTCGGTTGTAACGATTTACCGGTGATTCGCTGACCGATCGACGAAATCCGGACATGATTTACAACCGACCGTATGACGACCCGGCGGCAGGCGCCGGCCGACCACGCGGCGATGACGGTCACGAACCGCGGTAAGAGACTCTTACCCCGACCCCGGGAGCGGTATCCCCGGAGTGACGCTCGCCGGAAGTTCACAGGCAAGTCCTGATTCGGACGCCGACAGACGCGTCGGTTCAACGGTCGGACCGATTTTTGCCGCGAGCCCGTGAAGGGCGTGTGATGGCGACGTACATCTGTCAGGTCGACGTCACCGAAGGAGAGTTCCAGAACCCACAGGAGTTCGTCTCGGTCTGGGGAGACATCAGGGAGGACGTCGAACGGCTCGGTGGCGAGATATCGAGCACGTTCGCCGTGTTGGGTGATTACGACTTTCATTTGATCCTTCAGGTTCCCGACGAGGAGACCGCCTTTCAGGCGACCCAGGTCGTCGAGCGACACGGCCTCGACACCAAGACCCTGCAGGCGCTCCCGTTGGACCGGCTCGGCGAACTCGTCGACGACGTCTGATACGGTCGGCTGTCAGTCATTTGTCAATCGAGCGTGATGTCGTCCTGTGCAGCGTTGCGGAGCGCGTCCGACCGACCGTGTTCGCCGGGCGCGACGGCGACGGTCCCGAGGCCGCGCTCGGCGGCGGCCTCCAGCACGGGCTTGAAGTCCGTGTCCCTGGAAGCGACGACGACGATATCGAGGCGGTCCTCGACGGCGGCGGCGGTCGCGTCGACGGCGAGTTTCACGTCGACGTCGCCGCTGGTGGTCACGACGGCGAACCCGCGGGCCTCGGCGGCCTGGACGAGGCCCGAACTGGCGTTCTCGTCCAGGTAGAGCGTCGTGACGGCGAGACGACCGTATTCCTCGCCGGCCGCGCGGACGTCGTCCAGGTCGACCTCGAACTCGCCCCGGAAGACGTTGGGCCCGTCGACGAACAGCCCCACCCGCGTCTCGCCGTGGCCGCGGCGGTCCCTGCCGCTCCGCCCGCCCTCCTCGTCCCCGCCGCCCAGCACCCGGTCCAGCCAGGACATGCCCGCGAGTACCCCGCCGCCGGGCATATGTGTGGCGCTTGGGGGATCGACCATCGACTCCCGGTCTGCCCCCCGGAGCGGAGCCGAAACGTTGGTAACCGCGACCCGCCGAGTAGGGGGCGATGGGTCGAGTCTCCGCGCTGGTCCTCGCCGTCGTCCTCGTCCTTGCGCCCCTCGGTGTGGCCGCAGTGGGGGCGACGGACGCAACGAGGACCGCCGACGCCGCGTCGGTCGCACAGTCCGGGCCGAACCCCTGCGTCGGGACCGTCACCGAGAAACCCGACCGGGCGACCATCCTATCGATCCAAGGCGCCCGCGGCCGCGAGAAGACCGACGCGATGCTCGTCAGTTTCACCCCGGACGGTTCCATCGTGGGAGTTCACGACGCCAGCGCCAACGGCCGCTGGTGGGCCTACGACGTCGACCGCCTCGCCAACGGGAACTTCCTCGTATCCACCACGCAGAACCAGCACACGCTCGTCGAGGAGATCGACGCCGAGACCGGCGAGCACGTCTCGGTCAGGCACTTCCGGGACACGCTGGACACCCACGACGTCGACCTGATCAACGGTGACGAACTCCTCATGAACGACATGAGACAGGAGGGCGAGGACCGCGTGTTCATATACAATCTCACCGCCGAGGAGGTCACTTGGGAGTACTACTTCGGCAATCACACCGACGAGTTCCCCCGCGAGGCGGGCGGCGAGTTCGGCGGCGACTGGACCCACAACAACGACGTCGAGGAGATCGAACCCGGCGTGTTCATGGTCTCGCTGAAGAACTTCAACCAGGTCGTCGCGATCAACCGCTCGACCAAGGAGGTCGTCTGGAAGCTCGGCGAGACCGACGACGACTCTATCCTCAACCTCCAGCACAACCCCGACTACACGGTCAACGAGCAGGGTCAGCCGACGGTGACCGTCGCCGACAGCGTCAACGACCGCGTCGCCGAGTACACCCGCGAGGGCGACGAGTGGAACCTCACCTGGTCGCTCGTCGGCGGCAACCTGAACGAGCCCCGGGACGCCGACCGCCTCCCGAACGGCAACACGCTCGTCTCCGACCGCCGAGGCCACCGCCTGCTGGAGGTCACCCCGGAAGGCGAAGTCGTCTGGGAGGTCTACGGCCCGTGGCAGCCCTACGACGCCGAGCGCCTCGGGACGATAGACGAGTCCAGCGGTCCCGCGATGGCCGACGCGGGCGTGACCGGCACTCACGAGATGACCGGCAGCGCCTCCCCCAACGCCGCCGACTTCGAGGCCTGTTACGCCCACCTGGGGAACGTCACGAGCACGCGCCTCGTCCCGGAGGACGACCCCGGGCCGGTCGTCGAGTCCGGACAGGGCGGCGAGACCGACGCCAACGGCAGCGACCGAACCCCGGGGGACGGCGGGGAGGTCACCGACGGCGGCTCCGGTGACGAGGGGACCGACGACGGGAGCGTCCTCGGCACCACCACCGGCAGGTCGTCGGCGTTCGGCGCGACCGCGACGCCCGTCATCCTCGCGCTCCTGGCCGTCGCCCTCGGCGCCGCGACGCTCGCCAGTCGAGCGCGGCGCTGACCGCCGACGCCCTGGATCCGTCCTGAACCGCAGAACTGCGACGTCGACGGAACGTGACCCGCCCAGCGGCGGCCTCGCGAGGGGGAGACCGTTCCGGGGTCAATCGTCCTGTGAGACGGCGCTCGCGCTGGTCCGGACGGTGATCAGGCTGGGGAGGACGAACACCGCGACAACGAACGACGTGACCGTCGCGAGGACGACCGGCGTCCCGAAGCTCTGCATCTGCGGGTGGGGGTGGAGCAGGAGCGCCCACAAACTATCTCCGCGGAACCCGGAGTTCACCTCCCCCGGACGGTCCCACGTTCGGGGCCGCGTACGAGCGGCGGGGAGGACACCGACCTCTCGGTCGACCCCGGGGGACCTGGCAGTCGTCCGGGCGGAGCGGACGACGCCCGACCTCCGAGCCTACCGCAGGTCGGGAAGGTACGCCTCGTTCGCTTCGATCAGTTCCTCGGTCATCTCGTGGATCTCGTCGAGGGGACAGGCGGCGGCGGTGAGCGGGTCGTGTTTCACAGCGCGGTGGACTGTCTCGCGGTCGTTCTCCAGGGCGCCCTCGACGGCGAGGCGATAGACGGTCGCGTGCTGGCGGGGGAACGCCGCAATGGAGGTGGGCAGATCCCCCACCGAGCACGGCGTCACGCCGGTCCCGTCGGCGAGGACGGGCACCTCGACGCAGACATCGTCGGGCAGGTTGCCGACGGCGCCGGTCCCGTTGGAGACGTTGAGGTTCATCCGTCGCGGGGTGTCCGTCTCGACCGAGTGGATCAGGCGCGAGGCGTACTCCTCGGAGCGCTCCGCGCCGACGGAATCGAGATCGACGTCCAGGTCGGGGTCGTCGCGCTTCGCGGAACGTTCCTTCCAGCCCTCCAGGTACGTGGCGGTGGACATCCGCTCGGCGTAATCCGTGCCCGTCATCGCCTCGATGGTGTCCTCGTCGGTCCGGAAGTACGGGACGTACTCGGACATGTGGTGGGAGGACTCCGTGGGGAAGTAGCCGAAGTGTTCCAGCATCTCGAAGCGGACGGTGTCCCGTTCGTAGGTCGCGGGGTCCGTCGCGGCCTCGCGCAGCGCGGGGTAGAGGTCCTCGCCGTCGCGTTCGAGCGCCAGAAACCAGGCGACGTGGTTGACGCCCGCCACGCGGTAATCGAGTTCGTCGGCGGGGACGCCGACGTACTCCGCGATGGCCGACGCCGTATGTGGCACCGAGTGACAGAGGCCGACGGTCTCGACGTCGGTCGCCTCGAACATCGCGGTACAGAGGATCGACATCGGGTTCGTGTAGTTGAGCAGGAGCGCGTCGGGACACAGCTCCTCCATGTCCGCAGCGATGTCGAGCATCGTCGGGATGGTCCGCAGGCCCCGGAAGATACCGCCCGGGCCGACGGTGTCGCCGATGGCCTGCTCGACGCCGTAGGACTCGGGGATGCGGATCTCGTTCTCGAAGGGTTCGGTGCCGCCGACGTTGATCATGCTGAGGACGTAGTCGGCGCCCGCGAGCGCCTCGCGGCGGTCGGTCGTCGCCTCGACCGTCGCGTCGAGGTCCTCGTTGTCGACGATGGCCTCGGCGACCCGCCGGGTCTGGCCGAGGCGGTGTTCGTCGATGTCCATCAGCGCGATCTCGCTGTCGGCCAGCGCGTCGAACGAAAGGATGTCACCGACGAGCGTGCGCGCGAAGACGATGCTGCCCGCGCCGATAAAGGCGATCCGTGGCATGTCACCGCACATCGACCGGAGGCGAATAAAGCCGCTGATCGGTCGGAGTGACGTGCCGACGGAGTCGGGCGACAGAAGAGCGGCTGCACCGCTCCGGTGACTGTTTCGGGGTCTTCGAGATGCATGTCCCCGAACGTCGACAAGCACGTTCACGTACTTGTGTCCGACAGTATCAGAAACAGTCACGGGCTGCGAAGCTCGGAACCACGTGATGATGGCGCGATAATCTCCCGCCCGGAGAACGTTATAGGAGCGAGAGCGGCGCATCCCCCAAGTATCATATAATCTGCCGTCAATTTTGGAATATGGCATACAGTGGCACAGTATGGGCAACGCTCGAGGAGTGGTGTCCGCGGTTATTCATTCTGGCAGGGGTATTCTTGCTCGTCGGTGCTGCAAACAACGGCCTGGCGTTCATGACTGACGGTCACCCGTTCGACGAATGGCTCGGTATCGTCCTCGAACTTGGGCGACTCGCCGCCCTCCTCGGGACAGCAGGAGTCTCGATCGAGGTCGTGCGCCGGAACTCGTGGGTAGGGAATCTGAATCGTGCTGTCACGTCGTTGGCAGTCGTCTCGATAACCGTTCTCATAGCGCTGGCATCGCTAGATGTGGCTGGAGTCCTCGCTGATCCCATCGGCATCGTCGGGCTCGTCGCCTACGTTCTGTCGGTCAGCACATTCCTCGTAGTCGGTATCGGAGTCATTCAGACTGATGCTCACTCCCGGCGGATCGGTGGCCTCCTGCTGGGTAATGTCGTCGCACTACTGACTGTGTTCTTCGGTCGGCTGTTCGTGCCGCTGGGTTTGGTCGCTACCGTCGTTCCTGTATGCCAGAGCGTCCTCTATCTCGGTATCGGGCACAACCTCCGGAACCTGAGTGTGACGACCCGACAGACGACATCGGCGATGGATACCTTCTTTTAAAAACGAGCCGGTTACTCTGCAACCGTCTCCGGCGATAGGTCCGCGTGGTCCCTGGAGTCAGGCTCGGCCATGAGCCGGTACCCAATGGCGACGTGAGTCACAAAGAGCGCACCCTCAGCTGCGGTTCCGACCACACCAATGGGAAGAGCAACCCGACCGAACATTCCAAACAGCAGGGACACCGCCGCCACGAGCAGGAGGGCTCCTACTAACGTGGCGTGTGAGTCAGTGTGAAGGATCGCTACCCCGAAAAACAAATACGTGATCAGCGAAAGAGCGACAGTCCCCAGCCCCAGGACAGCCTGAATCGGATGGTCGACCCCGAGATTACTTAGGATCGCCGAAATCAACAGGGCGGCCGTACAGACCACCGCCAGTGCGACAACCGCACGACTCACTTTTCCCACTCTCGCGTTCCGATCCCGGAGTCGTACTGAGAGCCCAGCGACTCCAAGCAGTGAGGCTACCCGTGCGAGAAGTACAGTGAGACCAACCCAGGAGTTGAACGAGATGCTATCGAACAGTTCCGTCACACCATAGTTCACCCCTGCAACGAGCGAAAGGACGCCAGCCGCGAGGAACAGGAGTGGTGCCCGGTTTTCAAGCGATTCCCACAGACTCGGTCCATGCGTTGACATGACGTGAAATCACACGGACCAGTTGCTGATAACGCTAATCCGTAGAGAGATATGGTTACTTATCTGTCTTTTCTCCGGTTCTCATCTTGGCACCGGGTGATGGGAGAGCCATATATGCGTGGAAACACCACAGGGGCACATGACAATCGATACGGGAGAACCGGAGCACTCGACGCTGTCACCCGACGAAGCGTTCGCGGCACTCGGCAACGAGGCACGTCTGGAAATCCTGCGGACGCTCGGCGCGTCCGACGGCCCACTCACGTATGCGGAACTATACGAACGCGTCGAATACGACGACCCCTCGAATTTCAGTTACCACCTCAACAAGCTCGCGGGCCACTTCGTCAGGAAAACTGACCGCGGGTACGGCCTCTGGGATGCGGGTCGTCGCGTCGTGG
>PXRS01000028.1 GCA_003023785.1 Halobacteriales archaeon QS_5_68_33
AGCTCGTCATGATGAGGAACTGCGAGAACAGTGAGACGTGCTCGACGAACGTGGAGAACAGCAAGAGACTCATCACGTACTCCTGTGTGTCGTCGCTCTCGCTCTTCTCGAGGTACTCGTCGAGGTATTCGATTCGCCCCTTGATTGCTGGTACACCGGTCAACTCCTCGAAGTCCTCCGTGATCCCCAGGATGTCGAGGAGGTGGCTGTACGCGTCCATGTGTCTGACCTCGCTCTCGGCGAAGGTCATGCCGACGTTCCCAACCTCCGCTTTGGGCATTTCATCGTAGATGTCTGCCCAGAAGGTCTTGACCTGGACCTCGATCTGCGCGATGGCCAGCATCGTCCGCTTGATGACGGTCTTTTCCGCTGGAGTCGTGTTGATCTTGAAGTCCTGCACGTCTCCCGAGAAGTTGAACTCCGTGTGAACCCAGTAGCTGTTCCGTATCGCATCCTTGTACTCGAGGACGTCGGGGTACTCGTACGGTTTGAGCTGTGTCCGTTCGGAGAAGATGTCGGTCTCCGGATCTCCGCCCGTGGTTTTGTTTTCACTCATTGGCACGTACTCCGGAGGAATCGTCCTCTGTTGGTTGGTTTCTGTTTCCGTCGTTCTCTGTACGTCTGGACGTGGGCCATGCTCGCCCGGTCAAGAATTGACCGAACATTCGTTTGATCTGCGTATGTTTGTGTCATAGTGAGCTGTTCGAGGCTTCGAAGTCATCGAGTTCTGCATCCAAGACTGCATCAAGTTCTCTCAGGAATTCCTGCGGCTCAGAGAATGCTTTGTAAACGGAGACAAATCGAATGTAGGCTACCTTATCGAGCGTGCGGAGGTTCTCAGAGACGAGTTCGCCGATGAGACTCGAAGAGACGATACGTGCCTCTCGACTTTGCAGTTCGCTCTCGATATCGTCGACGAGAGCAGTCACTGTTGTCTCGGTCACATCTCGCTTCTCAACGGCTCGCTCGATCCCTGCGCGGAGCTTCTGTCGGTCGAACGATTCGATGGTCCCGTCGCGTTTTTTCACTTGGAGGGACTCCCACTCCGGACGTTCGTAGGTCGTAAAGCGGAACGAACAGCGTTGACACTCGCGGCGCCGTCGGACGGAGGTTCCGTCGGCACTGGTCCCTGTATCGATGACGCGTGTTCGCTCGTTCCCGCAGTCCGGGCAGTTCATAGTTGTCACTGCTTAATCCTCTATGGCCTTAACCCCATATGTGGTGTCTCTCGATTTTAACCGCAATATCTGGTGGTGAAGGCCGTCACATAAAACTTTCCCAATCGAATTGATGTAGTACAATTAAACTTGATTAGTGGGCGTGGATGACCGGGATCATATGCATTGAGAACACCAGTCTCAACTACTGGACGGGTAACTACGTCCCGTATGGTCGAACCGAGCGTCGCTCGGACGAGGACGGCGGTCACGCGGCGGCATTCGCCCGACGCGTCCGAAAACGAGAGGACCTAGAACTGGCATCGTTGATCCTGTTCGGGTCCGCCGCGCGCGGCGACGCTTCGGGCCTCGATAGCGACGTGGACTTTCTCGCCGTCGTCCCCGACGACGCCGACAGGCCGGCTATCGAGGACGGGCTCTGCGACGTCGCTTACGACGTCATGCTGGAGTTCGGGCCGGTTGTCGAGGTTCACGTCCTCAGTCGTTCGACGTTCGAACGACAGCGGGACCACCCCTTTGTTTGCCGCGCCGTGCGGGAGGGGGAGACGTATGACTCCCGAACGGGGTGGCACGGTCAGACAGCGGGATCCGTCCGGTCATTGGCCGTCCCCTCGACGGCTTCCGAGGACACCCGCCGAATGCGCCCCTCACACGCCACGTCGAGGCCGCCCCGGCGTGCGTGCGAGACGAGCGCCTCCCACTGCTCGCTGTGTTCCGCGACCGCGGACCCGCGGTTCAGTGGCGCGAACGCGTCGATCCGGACGACGTATTCCGGCGTGGCCACGCGGTAGGTCCGGTCGGGGTCGAGCGGGTCGCCCCCCACCGTGGCGCGAGCGAGTTCGCTGTCGTCGGTCCAGACGACCCGCCCGCCGCTGACGTGGAACTGGACCCAGCCCCTGTCGCCGGCGTGAGGGTATGCGGCCTCGGTCAGCACGTCCCGCAGTTCCGTCCCGTCGAGTTCGCACTCGATGACCGGCCCACCGAACGGACACACCGAGACGACGTCGCCGACGGTCACCGCGCCGGCCAGCGGGTCGCCGGTCCGGACCGACCCCGCGGGGAACAGCGCCAGGTCGGCGGCGCCGCCGATACCTCCGTCGGCGCGCTCGTCGCCGGACGCCTCTGTGGTGGCGGCGCGCATCGCGTCCGCGCCGAAGTTGCCGACGCGGCTCTCGCCGCCGAACCGCTCGGTCCCCGTCCGCACGAGCGGGTCCGCGACGCGGGCGACCACTTCGTCGACGCCCAGCGCCGCCCGCCGCTCGCGGTACGTTCGGGCGACCGACGCCGCGACCGGCGGGGGGGCGTCCCCGGCCGCGGCGCCCGCCCCGTCGGCCGCCGCGGTCGGGTAGCCGGTGGTCTCTCGGCCGGGGTCGAACGACGCGGGGTCGACGTCGTGGAACGCGACTTCGGGCTCGGCCCCGAGCGTGACCTCCGCGAGTTCGACCCCGCCGCCGGCCGTCCGGACGAAAACGGTCCCGTCGCAGCGGTCGGCGTGGCGGTCGTGGAGGTGACCGCCGACGACGACGTCGGCGTCGACTTCGCGGGCGACCCGCGGGTCCTCCGCGCCGCAGTGGGCGAGCACCACGCGATAGTCAACGTCCATCGCGGCGAGCGCCTCGCGGGCAGCGGGGACGGGGTCGCCGAAGTCGACGGCGTCGACGGCCCCGCAGATGTCGTCGGTCTCGGGGTGGGCGACGCCGACGACGCCGACCCGGATGCCGTCGCGTTCGACGACCGTCGCGTCGGGCACGTCGTCGACGCCCGGGCCGGTCGCGTTCGCACAGCAGTAGGTCGCGGGGACGCGGTCGGCCCACTCGGCGGCCCATTCGGGTCCGGGGTCGAGGTCGTGGTTGCCGAACGTGTCGGCGGCGGGGCCGACCCCCTCGAAGAAGGGCAGCGCCTGGGCGCGTCCCGCGTCGGTCAGGAGCGCGAGCGTCCCGAGGGCGGTGTTGTCGCCGGCGCCGACGACGAGCGTGCGGTCGTCGCGTCGGCGCGCGAGGCGGGCGGAAAGCGCCCCGACGCGGTCGGGGTCGTCGTAGGCGCTCTCCAGGTCGGAGTAAGCGAGCAGTCGGAGCGGGGGCCGGTCGTGCCGGTCTCTCGGCTGGTCGCCCCGCGCGAGCGTGTCGTCGTGCACGGTCGGGGGTGTCGCGTCCTCCCGGACGCGACGGTGCTGAGTCGGACTGGAACCGGCACACGGATAAACGTTCGGCGTTCGCTGGCGAGTGTTTATTTCGGAGAATTCATCGGGATAGCACCTGCAAACAGCGTGAAAGCCCCGACCCGTTCGACTCGGGGGCCTCGCTGTGGTCCTTACGTCGGCCGCCGTCGTCGAACGGGTCGCCCCTTTCAGTCCCGCCCGACCTGGACATCCGAAGCGGGCGGGACTGAAAGGGGCCACTCTCTGCGGGAACCCGGACGATGTAAGCACCGCAGCGAACGAAGTAAGCGAGGAGCGCAGCGAGTCCCGGGACCGCAGAGAGTGGGGGCTTTCACGCTGTTCGAAGAAGTCGATTCAGCAAGCCTGCTACACTAACTACCATCTCACTGGCCCCCGACCGGAGTAACGCTCATAGGTCGGGCGTGGCAAGGGTGGGCCATGTCTGTCAGCGGGGAGCTGTCGGCGGCGCGGGTTCTCTACGTCGACCCCGACGACGAGCGGGCGGCCGACGGGGTCGAGGCCCTCGACCACGTCTTCACGGTCGAGCGGGTCGCCGACCCGGAGCGGGCACGGGAACTGATGGCGGCGGACCCGCCGGACTGCATCGTCTGCGAGCAGGATCTGGGGGCGGAGTCGGGCCTGGACCTGGTCCGGGACCTCCGGCGGCTCGACGGGGAGACGCCGGTCGTGATGTTCACCGGGTCGGGCGACGAGTCCCTCGCCAGCGACGCCATCTCGGCGGGCGTCGCGGATTACGTCCCCCGTGCCCCCGTCGGGAAACAGCGGCTGGCATTGCGCGACGCCGTCGAGCGGGTCGTCGCGGAGGCCGACCCCAGGTTTCCGCAGGTCAGCGAACAGCTCAAGGACCGCGCGATGGACGAGGCGCCGGTCGGGATCACCATCGCCGACGCGCGCCGGCGGGACTACCCGCTCATTTACGCCAACGACGCCTTCGAGGAACTGACCGGTTACACGGAGGCCGAGGCGCTGGCTCGCAACTGCGATTTCCTGCAGGGTGACGACAGCGCCGAACACGCCATCGCGGAGATGTCCCGCGCGCTGTCGGCGGGTGAATCGGTCTCCGTCGAGATCAAAAACCACGCGAAAGACGGGGAGCGCTTCTGGAACCGGGTGGACATCGCGCCCATCTACGACGGCGAGGAGTTGGCCCACTACGTGGGCTTCCAGCTGGACGTGACCGAGCGCGTCGAGGCCGAGCGCGAGGCCAGGCGCCAGGCCGAGAAGGCCCGCGCCGAGCGCGAGACGGTTGAGGCGCTGCTCGCCCGCATCGACGGGCTGGTGACCGACGTGACCAGCGGCCTGCTGAGCGCCGACAGTCGGGGAGCGGTCGAGCGGGCGGTCTGTGAGCGCCTCGTCGAGACCGACGAGTACGCCGTCGCCTGGATCGGCGACCCCGAACCGGCCGCCAGCACGGTCGAACCCGGCACCTGGGCCGGCGGCGAGCGGCCGGCGTCGTTCTCGGTCACGCTCGACGGCGAGGGGTCGGTCGCCCGCGCCATCGCCACCGGCGAGTTGCAGGTCGTCAGCGACGACCCCGGGGACGGCGACGACCCCGTCCTCGCGGAGTACGCCGACCTGGTCGGCCAGCCGGTCTCGGCGGTGGCGGCGCTCCCCCTGCAGTACGGCGACGTGGGCTACGGCGTGCTGGTGGTCGCCCTGGAGGCCGGCGCCAGCCTCAGTGAACCCGAGCGGCGCGTGCTCTCGGCGGTGGGCCAGTCGACGGCGATGGCCCTGCACGACCTGACGAGCCAGCGACTGCTGGCCTCCGACGAGGTGATCGAACTGGAGTTCGCGTTCTCCAGCGTCGCCGGCGACCGCGAGTCCGGCGCGCCCTTTTTCGTCGACCTCTCGGGCGAACTCGGGGCGTCGTTCACGCACGTCGGGACCGTCGCCCGCGACGACGGGCCGACGACGCTGTTTTTCGAGACGGACGCCGACCCCGAGGCGGTCGGCGCGGCCCTTCCCGGCCGGCCGGAGGAGGTGAGCGTCACGTCGGTGACGACCGGCGACGGCCGTTCGGTGCTGGAGTTCACCGTCGGGTCCTCGCCGCTGGTGGACCTGCTGCTCGACCGCGGCGGCCGGATCACGGAGATACACGCGAACGGCGGCGTGGGCGAGGTGACCGTCGAAATCCCGCCCGAGGCCAAGCCCCGTGCCGTCGTCGAGGCCGTCGAGGACCGCTTCCCGGGCGCCGACCTGCGCGCCTACCGGGAACACGAGCGGCCGGCCGACACCCGCCAGGACGTCCGCGCCCGGATCGACGACCGGCTCACCGACCGCCAGGAGACGGCGCTCCAGACGGCCATCATCGGCGGGTTCTTCGAGTGGCCCCGCGATTCGACGGGCGAGGACCTCGCCGCGACCATGGACATCGGCCGCTCGACCTTCCACCAGCACCTGCGCGCGGCACAGCGGAAGGTCTTCGAGGAACTGTACGGGTAATGGGGCCGGCCGCGGGACCCCGGCCGTCGATCCCGGGAGCGCGGCTCGCATACGGTCTAGAGAAGCTCCAGCATCCGGATACCCCCTTCCCTCCAACTAGTTCGGTACCATCCTTTTATTCGGGAACTCGCTAGTGATCATCGTAGTCATGCCACAACCAGGGAGCGAAGGAATTTGGCTTTGGATAGGCACCGCAGGAATGTTCCTGGGGATGTTGTACTTCGTCGCGACTGGCTGGGGTGAAGACGACGAGAAGCGCCAGGAGTTCTTCATCGTCACGATAATGATCGCGGCCATCGCGTTTTGTAACTACCTCGCGATGGCGCTCGGCTTCGGACTGACCGAGGTAATGGTCGGCGACGAGGCGCGGGCGATCTACTGGGCCAGGTATACGGACTGGTTCTTCACCACGCCGCTGTTGCTCATCGACCTCGGGTTGCTCGCGGGCGCGAGCCGCAACCAGCTCGCGACGCTCGTCGGCCTGGACGCGCTGATGATCGGCACCGGTGCCGTCGCGACGCTCGCCGGCGGTAACTTCGCCGTCTTCGGCCTCGACGACGGCGCGCGCCGCCTCATCTGGTGGGGCGTCAGCACGGGCTTCCTGCTCGTGTTGCTGTATTTCCTGTTCGGCACGCTCAGCGAGCAGGCGCAGGCGCTGTCCAGCGACGTGGGCGCGAAGTTCGCCCAGCTCCGGAACCTGATCGTCGTCGTCTGGCTGGTGTATCCGGCCTGGTGGCTGATCGGCAGCGAGGGGCTGGCCATCGTCGGCCTCCCCATCGAGACGGCCGGGTTCATGGTGCTGGACCTGACCGCGAAGATCGGTTTCGGGTTCCTGCTGCTGTCCAGCCGGCAGGTGCTCGACGACGTCTCCTCGGCCGCCGGCACCGCGGAGGCGGCCGGCTGACGACCGGGACGAGCTGTTTCGGTCGCGAGTCCGGTTTCGCCGGCGTCCGGCGTCGGTCCCCCCTCGACGGGGCGTGACCGGACCGACCGCCGATGTCACGCCCGAGAACCGGGACGGACGACCGAACAGGCGGCCCGGACAACCGGCCGACAGATGCCGACGCCACTCACCTACCCGGAGTTCCACGCGCTTCTGGTCGTCCCGCCAGTCCTCGCGCTGGCGGTTCTGACCTGGCGCCGCCACCGGACGCCGCTCGGGTTCCGCCTGGGCGCGCTCGGCGTGGCCGTCGTCACCGTCCTCGCGGTGGGCTACACTGCGCCGTGGGACCGCCTGCTCATCGAACAGGGCGTCTGGTCCTACGGCGACGGCCGCGTCGCGCACTGGCTGTGGGGCATCCCGCTGGGCGAGTTGCTGTTTTTCGTCCTCCAGCCGCTGTTGACCGCGCTGTGGACCTTCCAGGTCGACGGCCCCGTCGTCGAAGGGGTCGCCCACTCCCGCCGGGCCCGACTGGGCGGCGCGCTGGCCGGCCTCGCCGTCTCCGGCGTCGGGGTCGCGCTCCTCGCCGGGCAATCGACGCTGTACCTGGGCGCGATCCTCGTCTGGGCCGGCCCGGTGCTGGCGCTGCAGTGGGCCGTCGGCTGGCGGTACCTCCTCCGGGTGCGCCGCCGGGTCGCCCTCGCCGTCGGCATCCCCACCCTCTACCTGTGGGTGATCGACCGGTTCGCCATCGCCGACGGGGTCTGGGTCATCTCGGAGACGTACACCACGGGCCTGGCCGTCGTCGGCCTGCCGGTCGAGGAGATGGCCTTCTTCCTCGTGACGAACCTCTTCGTCGTCCAGGGGCTCCTCCTGCTTCCCTGGGTGGCCCACCGCCTGCGGCGACCGACGGCAGACCGCAGCGACCGCCCGGTGCCGGAGGTGACCGGCCGATGAGCCGTCCCGGCCGGCGGCCGGGGGTCGACCCGTGGCGACGGTGAGCGACGCGCCGGCGCGCCTGTCCGCGGGGGTCCGCGAGACGCTTCGCCCGCCGGCGCTGTGGCTCCCCTGGGTCCCGGTCGCCCTCTGTACCGTCGCGTTCGCGGCCGGCCTCGACCTGCCCGCGCGGTGGCGCTATCTCCCCCTGGCGGCCAGCGTCGTCGTCCTGGGCCTCCCCCACGGCGCCGTCGACTGGGCGGCGCTCCCGCGGGCGGTAACCGGCCGCCTCGACGCCCGCTGGGCGCTGGTCGTCGGCGCCGTCTACCTCGTCGCCGGCGGCGCCTACGCCGCGGCGTGGTTCCTCGTCCCGGTCGCCAGCGCCGTCGCGTTCGTCGCGCTGACGTGGTTCCACTGGGGACAGGGCGAACTCCACCCCCTCGTGGCGGTGCTGGGCGCCGACCACCTCGACTCCCGGCCCCGGCGGGCGCTGACCGTCCTCGTCCGCGGCGGGTTGCCGATGCTCGTCCCCCTGCTGGCCTTCCCGGAGCGGTACCGCACCGTCGTCGCGGCGTTCGCGGCGCCGTTCGGCGGCGGCCTCGCGACGTGGCCCGTCACGCCGCGGGTGCGGCTGGCGCTCGGCCTCGCCTTCGGCGCACTCACCCTCGGGACGCTCGCGCTGGGCTACCGGGCGGCCGACGACCGGCGCGCCTGGGCGGTCGACGCCGGCGAGACACTCCTCCTGTGGGCGTACTTCCTCGTCGTCCCGCCGGTGTTCGCCGTCGGCGTCTACTTCTGTGTCTGGCACGCCACCCGGCACATCGCCCGCGTCGCCACCCTCGATTCGGTCGCGGCCGCGGCGCTGGAACGGGGCCGGCTCGCCCCCGCCATCGGTCGGTTCGCCCGGGAGGCCGCGCTGCCGACCGCCGGCGGCCTCGCGGTCTGTGGGGCGCTGTGGGTCGGCGCGCCCGCGACGCCGACCACGCTGGAGGAGGTGGCCGCCGTCTATCTCGTCGCCATCGCGGTCATGACCCTGCCCCACGTCGTCGTCGTGACCTGGCTCGACCGGCTGCAGGGCTACTGGTAACGACGGTGACTGGCACGCACTCCCGGCGCGAGCGGTCGAGACGCTTGAAAACGGTTAACTGGCTGGGTCCGGAAGTCCCCGGTAATGGCCGAGGACGTCAAACCGACCCGCAAGGAGCTGATGCAGATCGAGGACCGCATCGAACTCTCCGAGCGGGGCCACGACACGCTCGAACAGAAGCGCGACGGCCTCATCATGGAGTTCATGGACATCCTCGACGAGGCACAGGACGTCCGCTCGGACCTCGAGGAGCAGTACGACGAGGCCCAGCGCGCGATCAACATGGCCCGCGCGATGGACGGCGACGTCGCGGTCCGGGGGGCGGCCGCCGCGCTCAAGGAACACCCCGAGATCACCACCGAGTCCAAGAGCGTCATGGGCGTGTTCATCCCCCAGATCGACTCCACGAAGGTCTCCAAGAGCCTCGACCAGCGGGGCTACGGCGTCCTCGGGACCAGCGCCCGCATCGACGAGGCCGCCACCGCCTACGAGGACCTCCTCGAACAGATCATCCTCGCCGCCGAGGTCGAGACCGCGATGAAGAAGATGATAGACGAGATCGAGACGACAAACCGCCGGGTCAACGCCCTCGAGTTCAAACTCCTGCCCGAACTCCACGACAACAAGGAGTACATCGAACAGAAGCTCGAAGAGCAGGAACGCGAGGAGATCTTCCGCATGAAGAAAGTGAAGGACAAAAAAGAGGCCGAGGAACGCGCCGAGCGCGAAGCCGACGAGGAAGAGGAACCCGAGACAGTCCCCGCCGACGACTGATACGGTCGGTTGTCAATCAGTTCCGGATTTCGTCGAACCGGTCGGCGAACACCGTCGTCTCTTCCGGCGGCGCTATAACCGGCGGTCACGGTCAGCTCGCTCACGCTCGGGCTGGTTCTTCGCCCGGTTCGTTCCCGACGAGTTCCACGTCAAGACGAATCCGGTCGTAGGGGAGGTACGGCCGCTTGGACCGTCCCTCGTCGACGATGAACAGCAGTCCGTAGTCCGCGAGCAGCGTGACGTCGTCGTGCACCGTCCGGTAGTCGCGATCGAGGTCTTCGGCGAGCGCGGTGATACTCTCGGCGGCACCGTCGGTGTCGATGAGTGTCCGGAGCAGTTCGATCCGCCGGTCGGTGAGGATCTTCCGCAGCTCGCCGACCGTCGCGAACGATACCACGGCGGGCGGGGATTCACCGTCGGCAACCGCGTTGCTCGCGTCGACCGTGCCCTCGCGCATTTCGTCGAACGTCTCGACGGTTACGCGAAGGACGTCGGGGTGGGGGCGGTCGCGAGGGTCGCGGTACTTGTCGGGCCAGCCGTCGTGATCGGTGTCAGTCATGGGTTGAATCCTCGGTACCACCCGCCGGGATAGTCGCCGTCGCGGATCGCGAACATCTCGACGCGCCCGCCTGGAACGGTGCGGTTCAGCTCAAGCGGGTGGTTCTCCGGCATCCTGCTATTTATTATGGTCTATGACCTCATAGAACATAAGAATTTGGCATGACAGCCGGTGTCGACACCACCGAACCGCCGAATCCGGGTGTCATGTAGCGCCCTTGGGCGATTACCCCACGGGCTGCGTCCGGTCGACCGTGTGGCCTTTCGTCTCGATGGCCACCAGCGGCGGCTGGTCGCCGAACCGGTCGACGGCGAGTAACTCCTCGACCGCGAACTGCGTGTCCACGACGGCGTACGTGTCGGGCTCGCCCGGGTCGAGGAACGGACGCCGCTTCGCGTGTACGAGGACGCTCGGCTCGGAGAGCGACGCGGCGCTGGCCATGCCGACCGATCGGGGGAGGGCGTCGAGAAGGTTCGGCCGCGGCCACCGACTCTCCGAGGGGTGTCCCGCGGGCTCGCCGCGGCACGTTTTAGTCGACGCTTCCCTAAGCGCCGATGACGAACAGTGACTGTCGAGCGTCGGTTCACGCGTCGGCCCGGAGGTGGACAGCGGCCGGTCCGCGTATCGGTTCGACCGGGCGGACCGGGTGAGACGGGCGAGCGCCGGTCGACGCCCGCTGGGCAGGGGCCGCCGGGAGCGCTCGACCGGACGGGGGATGAGCGATGAACGAGAACGGGGACCGGCGGGTCTCGCGGCGGGCCGTCCTGCGGTCGGCGGCACTGGTCGGAGCGGGTGTCGGCGCGCGCGGCGCTGCCGGGCGGGCGAGCGGGGCGCGGACCCGGCCCGACTTCCCGGAGTACGTGCGCGACGCACGCGGCGGCACCTACGCCGACCTGCGGGGCGAGTCGTCAGTCACGATAGCGGTCGGCGCGGGCGGGCGGAACTTCGCGTTCGTGCCGGCGCTGACCTGGGTCGACCGGGGAACCACGGTCACGTTCGAGTGGGTGTCGGACAACCACAACGTCGTGCGCTGGACCCGGCCCGACGGGACGGACTGGCAGGGAACGGGGTCATCGAACTACGATACGGGTCACACGCACTCGCAGACGTTCGAGACGCCGGGGATGTACACCTACTACTGCCAGCCACACGACCAGCTCGGCATGAAGGGCGCGATCGCCGTCGGCCCGGACGTTCCGACGACCGAGGACCCCCTCGAAGAGGAGGGCGACACCGTCTTCGGCGTGCCGTTGCCGTCGACCCCGGTCCAGTGGGGGGTCGCCACCGTCGCGGTCGGCGGAGCAACGGTGTTCGGCACGGCCGGCGCGTGGCTCTGGTGGAACAGCAGCACCGTCGACGTGGATGACTTCGACGACCTGGCGCGTGACACGGAGGACGAAACGGACGACGCCGGCGGCGCGCTCACAACAATGACCAAAGCCGAGCGCCTCGACCGTCACCTCCGGCGGGCGGTCGAACACCGCGAACGCGCCGAGGCGGCGTTCACCGACGGCGAGTACGAACGGGCCCGCGAGGCGCTCGGCCGCGCGGCGGCGGAACTCGACCGGGCCGCCGAACTCGACGCCGAGGGCGACGTGGACGCCGGCGAGCGCGTCGCCGCCGAGCGGGAAGTGGTCGCGTCGCTCCGGGAGCGGTGCGAGCGGCGGTGACCCGCCGCGAGGCGGATACACTGGATGCCCGGAGCGCTGTGGGTCGGCGTGCCCGCCGTCGACCCTGGCGGGGTCCCCGACCTTTTCATCCGGGCGGACCTGCACCCACCATGGACTGTCCAGCCTGCGGCGCTCCCACGGTGGCGTTCGCCGTTCCCGACGAGTACCGCGGCCTCCTCCGGGGCGCGGAGCCGGGCGCGGCGCTCTGCACGCGCTGTCTCCGCCTGCATCCGGCGACGGACCCGCCCGAGCCGGCGCCGGATCTCACCGCCGTCAGCGACGCCTTCCCGGGGAACGTGGCGGCGGCCGTCCCGCTGGCGCTCCTGGTGGGGTTGCTCGACTCGCTGGCGACCCACCGCGCCGAGATAACGGACCTGCTCGACGCCGTCGAGCGGGCCGGGACCGACCCGTTCCTCGCGGTCGACCGCCTCGCCAGCGACCCCGGGATCGACGCCGCGGTCGACCTCCGGCGCCGGCGCCACCAGCTCGAACAACTCCTCTGAGAGGACGGTGCCACCGGTCGGCCTCACCGTCGAGTCGACAGTGAACTCGCCGCCGGGACCGCCTCCGCCCTCGAGCGGACACACCTACTCAGTTAGGTGCAGAATCTTTCCGTTCCCCCCCTATATACGCGAATGCGGTATCCGAACCGGATACCGTCACGACGACATTCAGGACCCGTCGTCGTCTCCCCCCAATCCCCTATTTCAATCCTACCAGCACCTGTCTCCACGCAGTCCGGCCGGGCGCGGCCGGCGTTCCCCCGACCGGCCACCCGGCACCGGAGACGAGGCATCGAGACTCTCCGCCCGCCGAGGCAGCGAACGGCGGGAGTTACACGCCCGTCGAGTACCGGAGGATGCCGGCAACGCCGCCAAAGGCCGAGAGGAGCTGTTCGCCCTTCTCGAAGTCGGTCGAGACGAAACGTGTCTCGGTGCCGCGCTGGTCGGCCAGTTCCATCAGGTGGTCGATGGCGTCCTCGCGTTCGGCGCCCATGGGCTCGCCACACCGCGAGCAGTCTGTCCCGGGCAGGTCGTCGCCCCGGTCGAGGAACTCGCGCTCGACGTGGTCGTTCTCGCAGGTCAGGACGGCGACGTCCTTACGCAGGTCCTCCGAGAGCAGCAGCGTCTCGACGGCGCCCATGTTCAGGTTCTCGCGGGTCGGCCCGAACCCGTAGGTCGCCAGGTCGCCGTCGTGGAGTTCCTTGAAAAAGCGCTCCATGAGCTTCTTGTCCTGGAGCATCTCGTGTTCGTCCAGGACCTCCTGGGCGGCGTCGACGAGGTCGTACAGCCCCGACTCGTCGGTATAGGAGACGTCGAACTTCCCCAGGACCATGTCCCCGAGTTCGTGGTGGAGGTAGTCGCCGTCGAGGAATTCGTCTTTCGTCGGGGAGGGCCCGCCGACGAGGACCCCCTCCATGTCGTGGCGCTTGTCGACGAACAGGTCGTCGGCCATCCCCGCCACTTCCTGGTAGAAGTTGTCGATGGCTTCGAGGCGCAGGCGGGCGAACCGCTGGGCGGACTGGCCCCCTTTGCGCTGTTTGCCCGGGACGAGCGAGGAGGCGGACTTGACGGGTTCGACGCGCTTGCCCCGGAGCCAGCCGACGTTGGCCTCCCGGCGGTCGAGGACGACGAGACCGAAGAGACCCTGGTCGGCCATCATCTCCTTGAGGGGTTCCAGCAGGAACTCGGCGTCGCAGTGATAGCGGAAGGACTCGATGGGCTGGGGCGGGCTCTCCAGGGTGCGGGTGACCATCTCCGAGCGGCCGCCGCCGGTGTCGACGGCGCCCGAGAAAACGACCATGCCGTTCTCCGGCGGGTAGGTGTCGTAGTAGCGCAGGCGGTCCTTGATGGAGGTCAGGGCGTCCTGGACGTTCGTGCGGGTCTCCTTGGACTTGATGTTGGAGGCCTCGGAGTGTTCCTGGGTGACGTGGGCGACGACGGAGCTTATCTGTCTGTCCTCGGGGATGTAGATGGAGACCAACTGCGTGCCCGACCCGCGGTGGTCCTCGAGTTCCTCGATGACCTTCTTGAATTCGTATTTTTGCCGGTCGGTCCCTTCCTGCTCGCTCATTGTACCGGATTCGGGTTCTGGGGCGTAAGTAAGTGTTGGCCTGGGGTGTCGTGGGGCTCGGACGCGACGGCCGGGCCGTCGAGCGGGCGGCGGGTTTATGTGACTCCCGGCCGCCTGTACGGGCAATGGCTGGCTACGTCTGCACCGTCGCGGGGGGCAAGGGCGGCGTCGGGAAGACGACCACGGCCGTCAACATCGCGGCGGCCGTGGAGGAGGAGGGCTACGACGTCGTGGTAATCGACGCCGACCTGGGGATGGCGAACCTCGCGGCCATGCTCGAGGTCGAACCCGAGGAGAGCATCCACGAGGTGCTCGCGGGCGGCAACGCAGTCAGCGCCGCGCTCACCGACGTCCAGGGCGGGATCACGATCGTCCCCGGCGAGCAGAGCCTGGAGGCCTTCGCCGACGCCGACCCCGCCAAACTCAAGTCGGTGGTCCGCACCCTCAGGAACGCCTACGACGTCGTCCTCGTCGACACCGGCGCGGGCCTGAGCCACGAGACGACCGTTCCGCTGGGGCTGGCCGACGGCATCATCCTCATCACGACGCCGGACGACGTCGCCGTCGGCGACGCGGTCAAGACGGCGGAACTGGCCGGCCGCGTCGGCGGCGAGGTGCTCGGCACCGTCCTGAACCGCGTGACCGCCGAGACCGACGTCGAGGGGATCACCGAGCGGTTCGAGAACCCGCTCCTGGCCGTGATCCCCGACGACGTCGGCGCCACCGAGACCGAACCGCTCGTGCTCAACGCACCCGACAGCCCCGCCGCCGACGCCTTCCGCCAGTTGAGCGCCCTGCTGACCGGCGTCTTCTTCGAGGGCGAGACGCTGGAGGACGCCGAAACCGTCATGGAAACCGGGTGGTTCCTCGACGAGGACGAGGACGGGGATGAGGACGACGATTCGAGCGGTCGCCTCGGCCTCTTCGGCTGACCGGCGGGGACCCCGCCGTCCCGTCGCCGTCGGCTCCGCTGGAGACTCCACCGCCGAACCCTCCAGCCCTGCCGCCGGTTCGTCACCCCTATACCCGCCGGTCGAAAACCCGGAGGTATGTTCCGTTCGATGCGCGCGGAGGTCGAGACGGCGCTGGCCGACGCGCTGGCGGCCCTGGAGTTCCCGACCGGGGACCTGGGGATCGAGCGCCCGCCCGAGGGCGTCGACGCCGTGCTGGCATCCAGCGTCGCCTTCCGGCTCGCGGGCGAGGCGGAAGCGCCGCCGCCCGCGGTCGCCGCCGATGTCGCCGACGCCGTCTCCCTCGCCGACTGCGAGTCCGTCGCCGACGTCCGCACGCAGGGCCCGTACGTCAACTTCTACCCCTCGGACCGGTACTTCGCGGAGACGGTCGAAGCCGCCCGCGAGGAGAGCTACGGCCGCCTGCCCGACCGCGACACGTCGGTCGTCATCGAGCACACGAGCGCCAACCCCACCGGGCCGGTCCACGTTGGGCGCGCCCGCAACCCCATCATCGGCGACGCGCTCGCCCGCATTCTGGATTTCGCGGGCTACGACGTCGACACCCACTACTACGTCAACGACGCCGGCCGGCAGATGGCGGTGTTCGCGTGGGCCTACGAGACGTTCGACGAGTCCGACCTGCCCGACCCGGAGCGCGACCGCATCGAGTACGACCTCGTGCGCTACTACCGCAAGGGCAACGAGTTCCTCGCGGAGGGTCCCGACGAGGAGGTGGCCGCCGCCGAGGACGAGATCCGGGCCATCATGCAGGGCCTGGAGGCGGGCGACGACGAGGCCTACGAGCGGGTGAGCGAGGTGGTCGACGGGGTTATCGCGGGAATGCGCGAGTGCCTCGAACGCCTGCCCGCCGGGTTCGACGAGTTCGTCAAGGAGACGCGGTTCATGCACGATGGGTCGACGGACGACCTGGTCGCACGCCTCGAGGACCTCGACGAGGCGGTCTACGAGGAGGGGGCCTGGCAACTGGACCTGCCGGACATCGACAAGAACTTCGTCTTCCTGCGCTCGGACGGCACCTCCCTCTACGCGACCCGGGACCTGGCCCACCACGAGTGGAAGTTCGACAACTACGACCGCGCGGTGACGGTGTTGGGCGAGGACCACGGGCTCCAGGCCCGCCAGCTCCGGGCGACGCTGGACCTCCTGGGCAACGACACCGACCAGCTCGATCAGGTCTTCTACTCGTGGGTCAACCTCCCCGGCGGCGAGGGGATGAGTACCCGCGAGGGGACGGGGATCGACCTCGACGACCTGCTCGACGAGGCCATCGACCGCGCCCGTGCGGAGGTGGAGGACCGCCTGGACGACCGGATCCGCGACGACGACCCCGACGAGGCGGACGTCGAGCGCATCGCCCGGCAGGTCGGGGTCGGCGCCGTCCGGTACGACATCGTCGCCAAACAGCCCACGAAGGCGATCACCTTCGAGTGGGAGCGCGCCCTCGACTTCGAGGCCCAATCGGCCCCCTACGTCCAGTACGTCCACGCCCGGACCTGCGGGATCCTCGACGAGGCCCGCGCCGACGGCCTCGAACCCGCTACGAAGGTCGACCCCGCACACCTGTCGACGCCGGAAGAGCGGGACCTCCTCCGGACGGTCGCGCGGTTCCCGGCCGAAGTCGAGAACGCGGCCGAAGAACTCCAGCCCCACGGCATGGCGACCTACACCCGGGAGTTCGCCGAGCGGTTCAACGCCTTCTATCGGGAGTGTCCGGTCCTCACGGCCGAGGACGAACCGGCGCGCCGGGCCCGCCTCGCCCTGGTCGTGGCCGCGCGTAACACCGTCGCCAACGCGCTCTCGCTCCTCGGCGTCGAGGCGCCCGAGTCGATGTAGGCGTCCGTCGAACCTCCCCGAACGTCCGTACCGTCTCCGATTCCTCTCCCCACCCGTGCGTCACGTCGACCGTCCGACCCCGACGGGGCAGTCGACCGGGTGTCGGCGCGGACTGCCGCCGGGCGACCGGCTTTACGTCTCCGCGCCGCCAGTGGGACACATGCGCGAGTTCGAGAACCTGGTCGTCTCCTGTGCGGTGACGGGGGCGATCCACACGCCGTCGATGTCGCCCCACCTCCCGGTCACGCCCGGGGAGATCGCCGAGGCGGCCATCGGCGCGGCCGACGCCGGCGCGAGCATCGTCCACGTGCACGTCCGCGACCCCGAGACGGGCGAACCGGTCAACGACTGGGACCTCTTCCGGGCCGTGGCCGAGCGCGTCCACGACGCCTGTGACGTGGTCATCCAGCCCACGACGGGCGGCGCCCCCACGGCAACGCCCGAGGAGCGGGTCGGGGTCGTCCCCGAACTCGAACCGGAGATGGCCTCCTGTAACATGGGTTCGATCAACTTCGGGCTCTACGGCCTCGCCGAGAAGTACGACGACTTCGAGCACGACTGGGAGGAGCCCTACCTCGCGGGGACGCGCGACCTGATCTTCCGGAACACGTTCGGCGACCTGGAGACGATCCTCCCGATATTCGACGAGCACGACACCAAGCCCGAACTGGAGTGTTACGACGTCGGTCACCTCTACAACGCGAAGCACTTCGTCGAGCGCGGGTTGATCGACCCGCCCCTGCACATCCAGTTCGTCCTGGGCATCCACGGGGGAATCGGCGCCGACCCGCGCAACCTCACCCACATGGTCGACGTCGCGGAGGACCTGTTCGGCGACGACTACTCCTTCTCGGTGATCGGCGCCGGCCGCCGCGAGTTCGGGATGGGCGTCCAGGCGGCGACGATGGGCGGCCACGCCCGCGTCGGCATGGAGGACAACCTCTATCTCGGGCCGGGCGAACTCGCCGAGTCCAACGCCGCGATGGTGGCGAAGATGGTCCGCCTCGCCCGCGAGGTGACCGGGCGCGACCCCGCAACCCCCGCCCGGACCCGCGAGTTCCTCGACCTCAAGGGCAAGGGCGGGACGGCCATCGACTGATGGTCGGGAGCGACCCCGCCATCGAGCGGGTGGCCGTCGTCGGCGCCGGGCGGATGGGCCACGGCATCGCCCTGGTCTACGCGCTCGACGGCCGCGAGGTGGCGCTCTACGACGCCGACCCGGACGCGCTCGCCGCCGCGCCCGAACGGGTCGAGACGGCCCTGGCGACGATGGTCGAGGCCGGCGCCGTCGACCGGGCGGCCGCCGACGCGGCGCTCGCCAACCTCCGGACGGAGTCGACCCTCGCCGCGGCGGTCGCGGACGTCGACTTCGTCACCGAGGCGGTGGCCGAGGACCTGGCGGTCAAGCGGTCGGTGTTCGCCGACCTGGCCGACCACGCGCCCGCCGACGCGCTCCTCGCGACGAACACGTCCGGGCTCTCCATCGCCGACATCGCCCGCGACGTGGCCGACGCGAGCCGGGTGCTGGGGACCCACTGGTTCAACCCCCCGCATATCGTCCCGCTGGTCGAGGTGGTGAAAGGCCCCGAGACGACCGACGCGGCCGCCGAGCGGACCCGGGCGCTGCTCGACGCGGCGGGGAAGACGCCGGTCGTCCTCGAACGCGAGCTCCCGGGCTTTATCGGCAACCGCATCCAGGCCGCGATGACCTACGAGGCCTATGCGCTGCTGGCGCGGGGCGTCGCCAGCGCCGCCGACATCGACCGCGCCGTGAAGGCCGGGTTCGGCTTCCGACTGCCGGTCATGGGCATCTTCGAGAAGGTCGACCAGTCGGGGCTGGACGTCCACCACGAGGTCGAGAAGTCGCTCATGCCCGACCTGGACCGCGGGACCGACCCCAACCCGGTCGTGACCGAACTGGTCGAGCGCGGCGAGACCGGGTGGGAGGCCGGCCGCGGCGTCTACGACTGGACCGGCGTCGACCGGGCGACCGCCGAGCGCGAGCGAGACCGGGCGCTGCTGGCCCTGCGCTCGGTCTACGAGGACGCCGACGCCGGATCCGCCCCGCCCGAGAGCGACACCCCCGGCACGCGGCAGGGGACTGACGCCGACGGGGAGTAGAGCCCAACGCTCTTGCGAGCGCCCGCCGCAGTCCCCGTATGCCCGAGACAGACCTGACGATCCCCGGCGAGGCCGCCGCGGTATCGGCCGCCGGCAGCGGGATCGGTCGACGGATAGCGAGCCAACTCGCAGACACCGGCGTCGACGTCGCGGTCAACGACGTCGACGGCGACGCACTGGCGGCGGCCGAGGACGCCCTCGCGGACTGTGCGGGCGACGTCGCGACCGTGCAGGGTGACGCCGCCGACCCCGACGACATGGCGCGGTTCGTCGAGCGGGCCGTCGAGGCGTTCGGCGGCCTCGACATCCTCGTGAACAACGTCGGGGTCGCCGGCCCGACCAAACCCTGCGAGGAAGTCACCCACGAGGAGTTCATGGACACGCTGGCGGTGAACCTCGGCGGGCAGTTCAACGCGACCCGGGCCGCCATCCCGCACCTCACCGACGGGGGCGGGCGGGTCGTCAACCTCTCCTCGATGAGCGGCAAGCGCCCGCTGCGCGACCGGACGCCCTACACGACGGCGAAGATGGGCGTCATCGGCTTCACCCGGACGCTCGCGGTCGAACTCGCCGACCGGGGCGTGACCGTCAACGCCGTCTGCCCGGGCAGCGTCGAGGGCCCCCGTATCGACAGGGTCATCGAGGGCCAGGCCGCCGAACGGGGTTCCTGTGTTCGGAGCGGGCCGACCGGATGACCGGCCAGGACGTCAACGTCACCGCCGGCGTGACGATGTACTGATACGGTCGGTTGTACCGATCGACCGGTATCTCGCCGACCGGTTCGACGAAATCCGGAACTGATTACAACCGACCGTATCACGGTCCACAGGGCCGGCAACAGCGGGAAGTGTATCGTCCAGCTGACGCGAATCCGCTTCGAGCGCTGTTTTTCGCGGTGATCTCCCGACCGGGTCGCCGGATCAAACGGGGTCGTCGGGGTCGTGGCGGTCGGCCATCGACCGGGCCTGTGTGGCGTAGCGCTCGCGGTCGGCGTCCCTCGGGGTGGGTTCGAGTTTCCCGACGGGGACGTCCCGGGCCGCGGTCACGTCACGGCGGCGGAGCAACTGGAAGGAGAGCTGTTCGGTGAGGTGGCGCTCGCCGTCGAGGGTCGCGTAGACGAGCGTCACGAGGTTCTCGCCGCGCGTCTCCCGGTCGACCAGCCAGCACCGGACTGTCTCCTCGCTCATGCCCGCCCATCGCGGCCCACGGGCTTGTAGCCGACGGTCGGTCCCCGATGTCCCGAGGGACGGGTCCCCGTTCCGGTCGACGGAGCGGGAAGCGGAAGCGACGCGGGGTTCGGGTCCGGCCGCGACGGTCCGACCTGAACGCCAGCGACTCCGTTCAGTGACCGGTGATCCCGACCGGTTCGTACGGTTCTTCGAGGAACGCCAGGTCCGACGCCGAGAGGTCGACGTCGACGGCCTCGACGGCGTCTTCGAGGTGCTCGACGCTGGAGACGCCGAGTATCGGCGAATCGACCGCGGGCTGGTGGCAGAGCCACGCGAGCGAGATCTGTGCCATCGAGACGCCCTTCTCCGCGGCGAGTTCCCCGACGCGCTCGTTGGTCTCGACGCCGCCGCCCGCGCGGTAGTGGTTCTCGATCCGGTCGCGGCGCTCCTCGGCGTCGTTCGCGCCGCGCTCGGTCGTCTCGAACTCCTCGTCCGGCCGCGCGAGGTAGCCTCGGGCCAGCGGCGACCAGGGGATGGCGCCGACTCCCTCGCGCTCACAGAGGGGGAGCATCTCGCGCTCCTCCTCGCGGTAGACGAGGTTGTAGTGGTTCTGCATCGTCTCGAAGCGCTCCAGTCCCAGGCGGTCGCTGGCGTGCAGCGCCCCGGCGAACTGGTAGGCCCACATCGACGACGCGCCGAGATAGCGGACCTGCCCGCGCCGGACGGCGTCGTCCAGTGTCGCCAGCGTCCGCTCGATGGGCGTGTCCTCGTCCCAGCGGTGGATCTGGTAGAGGTCGACGGTGTCCATCCCGAGGCGGTCGAGCGAGCGGGCGAGTTCCTGCTCGATGGTCTTTCGCGAGAGGCCGACCGCGTTGTGGTGGTCCTTCGCGCCGGGCCAGCGCACCTTCGTGGCGACGACCTGGCGGTCGCGGTCGTACTCGGCGAGCGCGTCGCCGAGGACCGACTCGCTCTCGCCGGCGTTGTAGACGTTCGCGGTGTCGAAGAAGTTCACGCCGAGCTCGACCGCGCGGTCGACGATCCCGGTCGCCGTCTCGCGGTCGACGTTCCAGCCGTCGCCGTCCTCGCTGAAGCTCATGCAGCCGAGACAGATCTCGCTGACCTCCGTGCCCGTGGAACCGAGGGTTGTGTACTCCATGTGCCGGCCACGGCGGCCGTCGACAAAGCCGTGTGGGAAGGGGTCACACCGTCGGGTTCCCGACCGGGGCCGGCGGCCCGAGCAGGACTGTGGCCGACGACCCGACGGAGGCCACACCCGGCAGACACAGCCTTCAAATCTACCGAGCGGTTACGAACGGTCGATGGACAGGGGGGCCGTCCGCGAGCGGGCCGGCGAGTTGCCGACCGAGCCGGGGGTCTACCAGTTCCTCGACGGCGAGCGCGTCCTCTACGTCGGGAAGGCCGTCGACCTCCGGGACCGCGTCCGGTCGTACGCGGATCCGCGGGGCGAGCGCATCCGCCGGATGGTGCGCGAGGCCGGACGCGTCGAGGTGGCCGTCACCGACACCGAGACGCAGGCCCTGCTGCTGGAGGCGAACCTCATCAAGCGCCACCGGCCCCGGTACAACGTCCGGCTGAAAGACGACAAGTCCTACCCGCTCGTCCAGCTGACCGACCACGAGTTCCCCCGCATCGAGGTGACCCGCGACCCCGAGGAGGGCGCGACGGTCTTCGGCCCGTTCACCGACAAGGGCCGCCTCGAAACCGTCGTCAAGGCCGTCCGCGAGACCTACGGGCTGCGGGGCTGTTCGGACCACAAGTTCGCCGGCCGCGACCGGCCCTGCCTGGACCACGACATCGGCCTCTGTTCGGCGCCCTGCGTCCCCGAGACCGACGTCGACCGGGCCGGGTACGTCGCCGACGTCGAGGCCGTCGAGCGCTTTTTCGAAGGCGAGACCGGCATCCTTGCCGACCCGCTGGAACGCGAGATGGAGGGGGCTGCCGCTGACCGGGAGTTCGAGCGCGCCGCGAATCTCCGGGACCGCCTGGCGTCGGTGCGGGCGCTCCACGGCGAGGGGAGCGCGGCGGTCGCCGCCGAGGGCCGCCACGAGGAGACCGACCGCGAGCGCGTCGTCGACGTGCTCGGGGTGAGCGTCGAGGGCGACCGCGCGACCGTCGCCCGCCTCCACAGCGAGGACGGCAAACTCGTCGACCGGAGCCGCCACACGCTCGACGCCCCCGATGGCGAGCGCGCCGGGTCGGTGCTCGCGGCCTTCGTCGCCCAGTACTACGCCGAACGGGAGTTGCCCGACGCCGTCCTGTGCTCGGACCACCCCGACGACGCCGACCTGGAGGCGTGGCTCGACCGCGAGGGCGTCGCGCTCCGCGTACCGGGGGCGGGACGCGAGGCGACGCTCGTCGACCTCGCCCTGAAGAACGCCCGCCAGCGCGACCGCGCCGGCGACGAGGGCCGGGCGCTCGCGGAGGCTCTCGCCCTCGACGCCCGCGTCGAGCGCATCGAGGGGTTCGACGTCAGCCACGCGCAGGGCGAGTCGGCGGTCGGCAGCGACGTGACTTTCGTCGACGGCGACCCCGAGAAGGGCGACTACCGCCGGAAGAAACTCGACGAGGCAAACGACGACTACGCCAACATGCGGGCGCTGGTCAGGTGGCGCGCCGACCGCGCGGTCGCGGGCCGGGACGAGCGCGCCGACCCCGACCTCCTGCTGGTCGACGGCGGCGAGGGGCAACTCGGCGCGGCGCGGGACGCGCTCGCGGCCGCCGGGTGGGAGGTCCCCGTCGTCGCGCTCGCCAAGGAGGAGGAACTGGTCGTCGCGCCCGCGGGCGGTCCCGCGAACGGAGCGAGCGGAACCTCGTCGCGAGCGGAGCGAAGCGACGGCGTCTACGACTGGGACGACGACGCCACCCACCTCCATCTCCTCCAGCGCGTGCGCGACGAGGCCCACCGCTTCGCCGTCCAGTACCACCGCACGCTCCGGGACGACGTCTCGACGGTGCTCGACGACGTGCCCGGCATCGGTCCCGAGACCCGGAAACGGCTCCTCCGGCGGTTCGGCAGCGTCGAGAACGTTCGCGCCGCCTCGCGGGCGGAACTCGAATCCGTCGACGGCGTCGGCGAGGCGACCGCCCGGACGCTCGCCGAGCGACTCTGATAGCGTTTCTCCGGACCGGACTGGCGGGGTGTCGTCGGATCTCTCCGGTAGCCGGAGCCCAACACCGTGGGCCGGCTTGGAGGTTGTGTCGGCGTGGACAACTCCGACGTCCACAGCTTCGTAGGTTGGTTGTCACACTGTCGGACACAAGTACGTGAACGGTCTCGCCAACGTTCGGGGACGTGCGTCTCGAAGACCCCGAGACAGTCACCGGGGCGGCAGCATCACTTGTGTCCGACAGTATCAGTCGTTTCCGGGAGTCGCCCGCCCGGCGAAGCATCGGCATACAGTTACAACCGACCGTATCAGTGGTGATCGTTTTCGAAGGCGTCGATGTGCTGGGCGACCCGGACGGCGGCGAGGCCGACGAAGGCCGCGTTGCCCCAGAGACCGGGCTGGAGCATCGGGAACAGCGGTCGGAGCGCGCCGAAGGGCGGAACCAGGTCCGGCAGCACGTCGACGACGAACTTGAGGCCGTAGGAGTGGAGGCTCACGAGCACGAGCGCGGCGACCGGGACGCCGGGGTAGCCGCCGTCGGTCTCCAGTTCCTCGACGAGCAGGACGACGAACGCGGGGATGAGCGCGGCCAGGTAGTAGGCGTAGGTGGTCGGCGTGAGAAGCGGAAAGGCGGCGACGCCGAGGGCGAAGACGGTCGGGCGGGCCCGCGGCCCGGAGAACACCGCGAGGCCGACGACCGCGAGACAGGCCACCACCCGGACGGCGAGCGCGGCGGGCACCCACGACAGCGGCTTGTAGTAGGGGGGCAGCCACAGGCCCGGCGGGCGGGCGCTCCCGCCTTTCTCGATGCCCCACCGGAGGACGTCGAGGTACGTGCGGTGGGTGTCGGCGCCGAACGCGCGGATCGATACCCACAGCGTGACGAGGCCAGTGGCGACGGCGGCCTCCAGCCGCCGGGGACTGCGGAGCAGGTGAGCGCCGACGGGCGCGTAGGCGGGTTTGACGACGCCGACGAGGCCGGTGAGCGCGCCGCTGGCCGACCCGCGCCGGTCATCGCCGCCGAGCATCGCGGCGGCCGCGAGACAGAGCAATCCGGCCTGGAGCGCGACCGTCTGGCCGAGTTTGACGCCCAGGAGGAGGGGGTGAAAGCCGGCCATGAGCCACAGGAGGCCGGCGCGCTCGTACCAGCGGAGGTCGTAGCCGAGCGCCGCGACCAGCGCCTGCAGGCCGACCCACAGCACCGCGACCGAGAGGGCCATCCAGCACACCGCGGCGGCCCGGAAGGGGAGTTGCGTGGCGAACGGCCAGAAGAGAAAGAGCACGACCGGCGGGTAGAGGTAGGTGCCGTGGAAGCCGCCGTCCTCCCGGCGCTGATAGATCGCCTCGCCGTCCAGCCAGCGCTCGACGGCCGCGTCGTAGGCGCCGTAGTCCCGGAAGACGAACTCCGAGGCGACGCCCGCCGAGCGCAGCCAGTAGTCGACGAACGGGTAGACGAGAAACACTCCGACCGCGAGCAGCGTCACCCCCACGAAGACCGGACGGCGCTCGCGCCGGTCCCACAGCCGTCTCAGCAGCGACATGGTGGTGTGCTCGCCGGGATCCGGCAAGTGCCTTCCGAGCGATCAACCGGGCGTTTGAGCCAGGTCGCGGAACCGGCTGTCGGGACCGGCGGGCCGTCGCGAGCGTGGCCGCCGCCCGACATCAGTCCTCGCCGGGTGCCCCCTCGATCGAGCCGTCACCCTCGTCGAGTTCGCCGGGCCAGGTCACCCCCGCCAGGAACCCGACGCCCATCTTGCGCGCGGCCCGCGAAATGACGTGGCCGCCGGTCGGCGCCGTGAAAAAGAGGAAGACGATCCCGACCAGGGCCGTCAGCCCGTCGCCCTGCACGCGGAAGTAGACGGCGGCGGCGAGCAGGATCGACGAGGTGCCCAGCGTCGCGGCCTTGCTGGTGGCGTGCAACCGGTTGTAGACGTTGGGCAGGCGGAGCAGTCCGACGGTTCCCACCAGGAGGAAGAAGCTCCCGACGACGACCAGCACTGCGACGACGGCGGCGTGTGGCGTTGAGATCATAGTTGAGTAGCGCGGAAACCCACCCCTTCAGGGGTGGGAGGAAGCGCGTCGGATGCGCTGTGAGCCACCGCGGTCTGGCCCGCTGGCGGTTTCGAGTCGGTGCGTTTACTGTGTGTGAGTGCGTGTTTCATGATACTGCATCGGAGCCA
>PXRS01000029.1:0-30694 GCA_003023785.1 Halobacteriales archaeon QS_5_68_33
AGCTCGTAGGTGCGGCCGTCGTAGTTGTACGTGAGTTCGACGGACATCGCCTCGTCGGCCGCCTCGGCGGGTTCGAGGAAGTAGTTGGCGAACGTGTCGGCCTCCCAGCGGCCGGCGGGCTGGTACCCCAGTTTGCGGGTGTACCAGCCCAGCGCCGCGTCGGCGTCCTCGACGCGGATCATGGTGTGGTCCAGCGACCAGCGCGCCCCGTGGTCGCGCTCGACGATCTCGATCTCGTGGCCGTCCGGGTCCGTGACGAACGCGTAACCCGGGTTGTCCTCGGGCCGGCGGTAGTCCTCGACGCCCTCGTCCATCAGTTCGTAGTAGGCGTCGTGGACGTCCTCGACGCGGACGGCGATGTGCCCCCAGCCGTCGCCCATGGTGTAGGAGCGCCCGTCGTGGTTGTAGGTCAGTTCGAGCAGGGCGCCGTCGTCGTGGACGTCCTCGGGCCCGAGGAAGACGTTCGTGAAGGTGTCGGCCTCCCAGCGGCCCCTCTCCTCGTAGCCGAGGTGGGTCGTGTACCAGTCAAGCGATCCCTCGAGGTCCTCGACGCGCATCATCACGTGGTCGAGCGTCGCGTCCATATCCGTCGGTGAGGGCGCGCGCTCGAAAAGGATACCGGAGGCGGAACCCCCCGTCAACGCCGTGTCAGAACGACCGGGGGGCTCGGGTGTTCAGCCCAGCCACCGCGAGGGGCGACTCGCCCACGCGGCTAACCACAGGACTGCGACGCCGACCGGGAGCGCGACGACCCGCAACCGGACCGACGAGAACGCGACCGCGAAGTACAGCAGGTCGAGTCCCGCGAGCGCGAACAGGCCGGCGGTGACCCGGCGGTCCTCGCGGCCGACCAGCGCGAGACAGGCGCTCCCGACCCCGAGCAGGTACAGGACCGAGGCCGTCGGCCATGCGAGCAGGTACCCGGAGAGCGGTCCCGGCCCGAGGAGATACCGGACGACGGGCTGGAACGCGAAGGGGGTTGGGGTCACCTGTCCGACGGAGAACACCAGCGCGGCCCCCGTCTCGTAGGGGATGACCGCCCACGGGACCAGCCCCGCCGCGAGCACCACGCCCGCGCGCTTGCGGTCGAATCGCCCGGAGAACCCGTTCCCGACCGTGGTCCCGTCGCCCCCACCAGCGCCCGGGGCGGCGTCGGGCCGGCTCATCGCGTCGTGAGGATCCGCAGGACGTCCTCGTCGGCGAGCGCGTGGTCGCGGCCGACCTGCTGTTCGTCGTGTTTGGCGCTCGGCCCCGAGACGCGGGCGAAGCGAAACCGCTTCTCGAAGGGGCCGCCCAGTTTCTCGCAGGCGTCGCCGACCGCCTGTCCCTCGCGCAGGATCAGGGGTTCCTCGTAGTCGACCCCGCGGCCGGGCTTGTCCATGTAGACCCTGATGAGACCGAGTTCCTCCCAGATCCGCTCTTTGAGTGCGTCGAGGCCGCGCTCCGCCTCGGCGCTGATGAAGACCGCTTCCTCGGGGTCGATGTCCCGCTCCCGGAGTTGCTCGTCGACGGTCGGCTTGTAGTCGGGGTCGATGAGGTCGGTCTTGTTGACCGCGACGATGGAGGGGAGATACTCGCGGTTGTCCATGACGCCGTCGACCAGGCGGTCGATGTCGACGTGCTCGCCGACGGTCACCTCCGCGTTGACGAACCCGCGCTCGCGCAGGACCTGTGTGATCGTCTCCTCGTCCAGCACGAGGTCGACGCTCGAATTGACGGTGATGCCGTCCTTGTGTTTCCTGTGGACGGTGACGCGGGGCGGGTCCTGGTCCAGTCGAACCTTGTTGTTCCACAACTCCTCGCGGAGGCGGTCGTACTGCTGTATCTCGAAGACCGACAGCAGGAAGACGACCAGGTCGGCGGTCCGGACGACCGAGAGGACGGCCTGGCCGCCGCCCCGACCCTCGGCGGCCCCCTCGATGAGGCCGGGGACGTCGAGCAACTGGACGTTGGCTCCACGGTACTGGAGCATCCCGGGGGTGACGCCGAGCGTCGTGAACTCGTACTCGCCGGTCTCGCTCTCGGCGTTGGTCAGGGCGTTCAGGAGGGTGGACTTGCCGACGCTGGGGAACCCGACGAGGGCGACGGTAGCGTCGCCGGTTTTCTCGACGGCGTAGCCGTCGCCCCCGCCCGCGGAGGACTGGTTCTCCAGTTCCTCCTTCTTCTCGGCGAGTTTGGCCTTCAGCCGACCGATGTGCGCCTCGGTCGACTTGTTGTACGGAGTCTCGGCTATCTCCTCGCGGAGTTCCTCGATCTCCTCTTCGAGGCCCATCGCCTGTGACTCCGCGAGCGCAACGCAAAAGCGTGTTCTTCCCGACCGGCCGCCGGGGTCGGCGCCGGCCCGTCGAAGCGGCCGCCTCGCCGACGACCGCTCGGAGCGTCCGGGGGTCTCGTCTCGGTTTCCCCTTCTCCCGGCTATAGAGACCTCCCGATGACTCTGTTGTTGCGCGCGCGAGCGCGCTTCCGTTACACCTATACGACGAGAGGAAGACATCGTGAGCATGCCATCCCCGGCCCGACTCCGTGACAGCACGGAAATCCTCCTGCCGGAATCGGCGATCGACGGCATCCGGCACGAACTCGAAGAGCGGTTCACGCTGACGATTCTCTCGGAGGAGCGTCGGGTCCGGATCATCGGGAGTCCCGTCGAGATCAAAGGCGCCAGCGACTTCCTCGCGCGCAACGGCGTCGCCGTCGAGTGATACGGTCGGTTGGACGTCATTGCCGGGAGTCAGCCGCCCGACGAGTCGCTACCCCGGCCGGCCGGCGGTGATCGCGTTCGAGAGGAGCGGGCGCATCATACCCACGAGCGGCGCGCGCTCGTCGTCGGTCCAGACGGCGCTGTGCTTCGCGACGCCGGGGAGGTCGGTCTCCACCTCGGAACTGACGAGCAGTTCCCGGGCGTCGGCCATCAGGATGGAACTGATCTCGCCGGGGCGGATCGGGTAATCCTCCCACCACGTCCAGGTCTCGACGACGCTCGCGTCGGGCGCGGCGGTCGCGACGGCCTCGCGGATCTCTCCGCCCGGCGACCCGAGCGTGACGGAGACGCCGCGGTCCGCGGCCGCCGCGAGTCCGGCCGTGACCTCCTCGGTGAGCAGGTCCTCGACGGCGATGACGACGAGCAACTCCTCGGTCGCGTCGCCGGCGAGGCCCGCGAGCCGGTCGCTGACGGCCTCGTCGCCCTCGACGACCCAGACGCCCGCGCGGTCCTCCCTGGCGGGCGGGGACTGCAACCGCGGGAGGAGGCCGTCCAGCCTGTCGAGGCGCCGGCCGTACTCCCGGCGGATCGTCTCGACGGCGTCGTGGGGGTCGGGCGCGCGGAACCGTCGCGGCTGGGCGTCCTGGACGTCGGCCAGCCCCCGCCCCTGGAGTGCCTCGACGCTGTCGTACACCCGGGGGCGGGGGACGCCGGCGACTTCGGCGATCTCGCGGGCGGTCCCCTGGCCGATCCGGGTCAGCGCGACGAAACACCGCGCCTCGTACTCCGTGAGGCCCAGCGATTCGAGCACCGACGTGGTTTCGGCGACGAGGTCGGCATCGGCGTCCAGGTCGTCGGAATCAGTCATGTTCGGTGGCGTTGTGGCGGTCATCGTCGGGTGGCCTGATAAGGGGTTCGACGGCGGTGGTGTCCGTGCACGGCTCTCAGGCGGCCCGTTCGGCCGCGTCGAGCAGTTCGGTGTAGCGGTCGCGGATCGTCACCGCCGAGACGTCGGCCACGTCGGCCACCTCGTGCTGGGTGACGTCGGTGTTGGTGAGCCGACCGGCGGCGTAGATGGCCGCCGCGGCGAGGCCGACCGGGTTCTTTCCGGAGTGGACCGCCTCGGCCTTGCCCGCCTCCAGCAGTTCGGCCGCGCGCTGTTCGGTCTCCTCGGGCAGGTCCAGGTCCGAGGAGAGTCGGGGAACGTACTGGGTCGGGTCGGTCGGCTCCATCGCGAGTTCGAGTTCGCGCGCAACGTAGCGGTACGCGCGAGCGAACTCCTTGCGGTCGACGCGGCTCACCGTCTCCAGTTCGTCCAGCGTCCGGGGGACGTCGGCCTGGCGGGCGCCCGCGTAGAGCGAGGCCGTCGCCATCGCCTCGATGGAGCGACCGGGGATGAGTTCCGCCTCCAGCGCCCGGCGGTAGATCACGGAAGCGGTCTTGCGGGCGTTCTTGGGGACGCCCAGCGCCGAGGCCATGCGGTCGATCTCGCCGAGGGCCTGCTTGAGGTTGCGGTCCTGGGCGCTCTGGGCGCGGAACCGCTCGTCCCAGGTCCGCAGGCGGGACATCTTCTCGCGCTTTCTCGCCGAGAGCGTCTGTCCGTTGGCGTCGCGGTCCTGCCAGTCGATGACCGACGACAGCCCCTTGTCGTGCAGCAGTTCGGTCGTCGGCGACCCGACGCGGGACTTCTCGGCCTTCTCGGTCGCGTCGAAGCTCCGCCACTCGGGCCCGCGGTCGACGTGGCCCTCCTCGAAGACGACGCCACACTCCTGACAGACTGTCTCCCCGTGCTTCTCGTCGGTGACGCCCTGCGCGCCACATTCGGGACAGCGACCCTGTTCGGTCTGCTCGGTCGATTCCTCGCGCTCGACCGACCCGCTCGTCCTCGTCCGTATGGTCCGGTCAGTGCTTGTCATGGTCTGGGAGGCGCCCGTTGCCGGTGCGCCTTGCTTCGCGTTTCACGCTTGGGGACGAGTACTCATATAAGTAACGCTTCGTTTTTACTTCAATAGTAACAACGTTGTCGCGGCGCGGAGCGACAGCGTAATTCGGCGGGGTAGAGAGGGCAACGCCGGCAGACAGTGGCGTGTGCCGAGGAGCGGCAGCAAGGGCAACGTGTGCGCGCGGCACACCGCGGGAGCGACGTGCGTGTGACACGCCGCGGGAGCGAAAGAGAATTCTTAAACCCGCGCCGACGGATCCGGTAGGTATGGCTGGAACTATCGAGGTGCTCGTCCCCGGCGGGGAGGCCACGCCCGGCCCGCCCCTCGGTCCGGAACTCGGACCGACCCCGGTGGACGTGCAGGCGGTCGTCCAGGAGATAAACGACCGGACAGCGGCCTTCGACGGCACGGAAGTTCCCGTGACCGTCGAGTACGACGACGACGGCTCGTTCGAGACCGAGGTCGGCGTCCCGCCGACGGCCGAACTCGTCAAGGACGAGGCGGGCTTCGAGACGGGCAGCGGCGAACCCCAGGAGACCTTCGTCGCCGACCTCTCCGTCGAGCAGGTCAAACAGATCGCCGAGCAGAAACACCCCGACCTGCTCTCCTACGACCTCGAGAACGCCGCCAAGGAGGTCGTCGGGACCTGCACCTCGCTGGGCGTGACCATCGAGGGCAACGACCCCCGCGACGGCGTGTTTGCCGAGGGAGTCGAAGCGTAGCGAGGCTTCCGCTGCGAAGGCTCGTCGGACGAGTTCTGCGAGTCTGACGCTGTTTTCCCAGCGGAAGCCGGAGCGTGGCGAGTCGTTCTTCCGGAGTCCGTCCCGCTGGCCGCGACTCGAACACTGAAGAGCGTCGCGGCCGAGACGAACGTATGACCGAGACAGACGACCGCCCGCGGATGGTCGGGATCAACCACGTCGCGCTCGACGTCGGCGACGCGGACGAGGCGGAAGCGTTCTACACGGACCTGTTCGACTGCGAGATACGGGGCCGCTCGGCGGGGGCGGTCTTCCTCGACATGGGCGACCAGTTCCTCGCGCTCTCCGAGAGCGACGGCGCGGGCGAGACGGTCGACGCCCACCGCCACTTCGGCCTCGTCGTCGACGACCCCGAGGCGCTGGACCGCCGACTCGACGAGGCGGGCGTCGACCGCCTCGACACCCCCGGGTTCGACTTCCGGGACCCGTGGGGCAACCGGATCCAGGTCGTCGCCTACGCCGACGTCCAGTTCTCGAAGGCCGACCACGTCCTCCGGGGGATGGGGCTGGACCTCGACAAGAGCGAGTCGGCGTTCGCGGAACTCGCCGAGAAGGGGATGGACCCGTGACCCCCGGCGACCTGTCGGCCGCCGAGCGCGTCCGGCGGCTCGCGCTCCCAGGAACGGCCGGGTCCGTCGACCTCGCCCTCGATACGGACGCGTACAACGAGGTCGACGACCAGTTCGCGGTCGCCCACGCGCTCCGGTCGGAGCACACGGTCGAGGCGCTGTACGCCGCGCCGTTCCACAACAATCGGTCCGACGGTCCGGCCGATGGGATGGCAAAGAGCTACGAGGAGATAGGGCGCGTCCTCGACCGTCTCGGAGAGTCCCGCCCGGTCTTCCGCGGCGCGGAGCGGTACATGGACGGCGTGGACGACCCCGTCGAGAGCCCGGCGGTCGCGGACCTGCTGGAGCGGGCACACGCCGATCGGGACGGCCCGCTGTACGTCGTCGCCATCGGCGCGGCGACGAACGTGGCCTCGGCCATCGCGACGGACCCCTCGATCCGCGAGGAGGTCGTCGTCGTGTGGCTCGGCGGGACGCCACACGGCTGGCACACCGCCGCGGAGTTCAACCTCTCGCAGGACGTCCCGGCCGCCCGCGTCCTCTTCGACTCGGGGGTGCCCCTCGTCCACGTCCCGACAGTCAACGTCGCCGAGCACGTCCGGACGACGCTTCCGGAGCTCCGCGCGCTGTTCGGGGACGCGAACGGCGCGGATGGGGGAGAGGGCGACGACGGCGCCGGCGGCATCGGCCAGTTCCTCGTCGACCGGGTGGCCGGGTACGAGGGCGCGGGGGAGCGGGCGTGGTCGAAGGTTATCTGGGACCTGGCGGCGACGGCCGTCCTCGCGACGCCCGGGGCCGTCGAGTCCGTCCGGGTGCCGAGCCCGATGCTCACCGACGGGGAGACGTGGAGCCACGACGCCGCCCGCCACGACGTCAGAGTCGTCCGGGGGCTCGACAGGGACGCCGTCTTCCGCGACCTCGTCGAGTGAATCGACGGCTGAGCGGCCGACACCCAGTACCCTTCCGGTCATCAGTTTCCGTAGGACAGGACTCGAACCGTTCGTCCATCGTCTGCTCGCGGCCGAGGACAGAAGGTCGCGCCCGACGGGATCGGCCGGCGCCTCTGGCTGACCCGCCGCCGCGTGCCCCGGAGTCGGGCACGCGCGGGCGGCCGACCGACTGCCCGAAGCCGAACTGTTTCAGCGTCGAGCCCGCGGCGTCGTCCGACCCGCTCGGTCCCATCGCATCGCGGCGTCGATCGGGAAGCGAAACCGGAGTCGAGCCGACCGAGACCGCGATTTCCGAACTAATGATGTTCTACCGATACGATCGCGCGAAAGTTTTTTACTCGGAAATAATGATCCACTTCTGGATGTCAGATCCGACGGGGTGCGACGAGTGGGCGTTGAAGCAGGCGGCGGACGCAGCGATGGACGGCATCGCGATTCTGGACCACGAGGAGACGTACCGGTACGTCAACCGGGCCCACGCCGACCTGTACGGCTTCGACGACCCCGAGGCTCTCGTCGGGAAGGACTGGCGAACGCTCTACGGCGAGTCGGAGGTCGAGCGGTTCGAGTCGGAGGTGATGCCGGTCCTGCGCGAGGCTGGAGAGTGGCGTGGCGAGGCGACGGGCAGACGCAAGGACGGAAGGGAATTCACCCAGGAGCTGTCGCTCTCGCTGACCGACGGGGGGATCGTCTGCGTCGTCCGGGACGTTACGGAGCGCCGCGAGCGACGAAAGCGACTCGAACGGTACGAGACGGCGATGCAGAACATCCACGATGGCGTGTACATGCTCGACGCCGAAGGGCGGATCACGTGGATCAACAAAACGGCGATCGAGGCGTTCGACAGCGGGTACGAGCGCGAGGACCTCGTCGGCTCGTTCGTCACGAAGATCCTCGACGACGAGGACGTCGAGAAGTGCCTCTCGCTCATTCAGGAGCTGCTCCGCGAGGACCCACACGGGAGTCGACGGTGCGAGATCGCGATCCAGACGGCCTACGGGGACGAGATCCGCTGCGAACTCAACCTCAGCCTGCGTCCGTTCGAGGACGGCGAGTTCCGGGGGACCGTCGGCGTCGTCAGGGACATCTCCGGGCGGAAACGGCGAGAGCAACAGCTGTCGGTGCTCAACCGCGTGCTCCGTCACAACTTACGCAACGAGTTGAACGTGATCGGAGGGAACGCGGAACGGCTGGCGACCGAACTCGACGACGAACACGCACGACCGGCCCGTCTCATCTGTGAGGCGAGCGAACAGATCATCGACATCGCGGAGACCGCACGTCGGATCGAGGCCGTGCTCGACCGCGACGACGCGACGACATCCGTCGACGTGGCCGCCGTCGTCGAGGAACGCTGTGCGGACCTCCGGGACGCCCACCCGGACGCGACGATCGCCGTCGAGACGCCGTCCGAGCGGCGGGCGATAGCGGACGAGTCGCTCGGCGAGGCGGTCGAACGGCTCGTCGAAACCGCAATCGGCAACCCGGGTGCCGAGCCCGTGGTGACGGTCACCGTTCGGGAGGCGGACGACCGGATGGAGGTCCGAGTCGCCGACGGCGGGACGGGCCTTCCCCGGTCCGAGATAGAGGTCCTCTTCGAGGACAGGGAGACGCCGCTCCGCCACGGGAGAGGGTTGGACATGTGGTTCGTCAAGTGGCTCGTCGACAGCTACGGCGGCGAACTGGACTTCGAGCGGGAGACCCCGGAGGGGAGCGTCGTGGTCGTGCGGTTGCGACCGGCGTCGGTCGCGGGATGAGAGATTCGGGCCGGACGCGAGCCGGCCACGCGGATCCGGTTCGACGGGCTTAAGTGTCCCATCAGCGTCCTTCCGGACGAGACAGGCGTGGCCTGTTTCACTGACCCGTAGGAGCCGGACGGCGTACTACGGAGGTGAACGATGGCAGACCAGGAAATCGAGACAGCAGTAACTCGCGCACTCGAGGATGCTCCGCCGCGGAACTTCCGCGAGACGGTCGACCTCGCTATCAACCTGCGCGACATCGACCTTGACGAACCGTCGAACCGCATCGACGAGGATGTCGTCCTGCCGGCCGGGACCGGCCAGGAGACGAGCATCGTCGTCTTCGCGGCGGGCGAGACCGCCCTGCGCGCCGAGGACATCGCCGACGAGGTGCTCGACGGCGACGACCTCGCGGACCTGGCCGACGACCAGGACCGGGCGAAGGACCTCGCGGACGGGACCGACTTCTTCCTCGCCGAGCAGGCCATGATGCAGGACATCGCGAGCCAGCTCGGGATCGTGCTCGGGCCGCGCAACAAGATGCCCGACCCGGTCGAACCCGGCGACGACGTCGTCGAGATGGTCGAACGGCTGAAAAACTCCGTGACCGTCGAGAGCGGCGACCGCAAGACCTTCCACACCCGGGTTGGCGCCGGGGACATGTCCGCCGGGGAGATCGGCGACAACATCGACGTGATCCTCCGGCGGCTCAACGCCAACCTGGAGAAGGGCCCGCTGAACATCGACAGCGTCTACGTCAAGACCACGATGGGCCCGGCCGTGGAGGTGGCCTGAGATGAGCGCCGAAGGCGAGCGCCGCACCGAGACGATCCCCGAGTGGAAGCGCGAGGAGGTCGACGACATCGTCGCGACCATCGAGTCCTACGACAGCGTCGGCGTCGTCGACATCACGGGCATCCCCTCGCGCCAGCTCCAGGAGATGCGCCGGGACCTGCACGGCACCGCGGAGCTGCGCGTCTCGCGGAACACGCTCCTCGTGCACACGCTGGAGGAGGTCGACGAAGGCCGGGAGGGCCTGACGGAGTACGTCTCCGGCCAGGTCGGCCTCATCGGCACGAACGACAACCCTTTCGGCCTCTTCCAGCAACTGGAAGCGTCGAAGACACCGGCGCCGATAAACGCCGGCGAGGTCGCCCCCAACGACATCACCATTCCGGAGGGCGACACGGGGATCGACCCCGGCCCCTTCGTGGGCGAACTCCAGGGCGTGGGCGCCAGCGCCCGCATCCAGGACGGCTCGATCCGGGTGCTGGAGGACTCCACGGTGCTTTCGGCCGGCGGCGAAGTCTCCGCCGACCTGGCGAACGTCCTCAACGAACTGGGGATCGAACCCAAGGAGGTCGGGCTGGACCTGCGGGCCGTCCACGCGGACGGCGTGCTTTTCGAGCCCGAGGAACTGGAGATCGACGTCGACGAGTACCGCGCCGACGTCGAGGCGGCGGCCGCACGGGGCCGCAACCTCTCGGTCAACGCCGTCTATCCGACCGACCGGACGGCCGCGACACTGCTCCAGCAGGCCCGGGGCGACGCCAAGAGCCTCGCGCTGGAGGCGGCCATCGAAGACCCCGACGTCGTCGACGACCTGCTTTCGCGGGCCGACGCACAGGTGCGGGCGCTCGCCGGCCAGGTCGACGACCCCGAGGCCCTGCCCGAGGACCTGCAGGACGTCGAGGAACACGCGGAAACCGACACGGAGGAATCGACCGACGACCAAGAGACCGATGGCGACGCCGACGACGAGGACGAAGCGGAAGCAGACGCCGACGACGGCGACGACGGCGACGACGATGACGACGACGGCGACGCGAGCGACGCCATGGGCGCGATGTTCGGATAACGACAATGGAATACGTTTACGCAGCACTCATCCTGAACGAGACCGGCGCAGAGATCAGCGAAAGCAACCTGACGGACGTGCTCGAGGCGGCGGGCGTCGACGTGGAGGAGTCCCGCGTCAAGGCGCTCGTCGCGGCGCTCGAGGACGTCGACATCGACGAGGCCGTCGAGCAGGCCGCCGCCGTCCCCGCGGCAACGGGTGGCGCGGCCGGCGGCGAGGTCGAACCCGAGGACGACGGCGACGACGAGGCCAGCGGCGAGGGCCTCGGCGAACTCTTCGGCTAACCCGGACGCCTCTCCGATTTGTCGCGCCGACGAGCCGCTGCTGTCGGCATCGACAACACCCCGGGCTGGTCACCGTGTTCGGCGGCACGAGAGTTTAAGCCCGAACGCGGGACCACTCCGGCGCGATGGACCCGCTCGCGGGACTGGCACTCGACCCCGTCCGAACGGCCGCGGCCTGGGTGGTCCTCGCTCCGACGCGGACGCTCGTCTTCTGTGGTTACCTCGCCGGCGGGGTCGCGCTCGGGACCGTCAGCGGCCTCACTCCGGGGATCCACGCGAACACGTTCGCGCTTCTGCTGGCGGGGGTGGCCACATCGGTCCCGGGACCGCTCTCCTTTCTCGGCGCGGCGATGCTCGCCGCGGGAACGGTACACACCTTTCTGGACGTGGTGCCCGCGCTCGCGCTGGGCGTCCCCGACCCCGCGATGGCGTCGAGCGCCCTCCCCGGGCATCGCCTCGTCCTCGAAGGCCGGGGCCGGGAGGCGCTCCGGCTTTCGGCGCTGGGCAGCGGATGTGCCGTCGCGCTGGCCGCCGGCCTGGCCGTGCCCGTGACCCGCGTCATGCGGGTCGTCTACCCCGCCGTCCGGGCGCACCTGCCGCTGGTGCTCGGCGGGACTGCCCTGGCGCTCGCGCTCACCGAGTCCGGCCTCCGCGGGAGGGTCGGCGGGGCGCTGGCCGTCGGCGCCAGCGGCGCCCTCGGGGTCCTCACGCTGGACCTGCCAGCGGGCGGCCTGGTCGCCGCCGGGAACATGCTCGCGCCCCTCTTCGCGGGACTGTTCGGCGCGCCCGTCCTGCTGGACGCGCTGACCGGCGCGGGCGTCCCCGAGCAGGACTCGCCGGAAGTGACGACGCCCCCCGCGGCCGTCGGGGCGCTGGCGCTGGTCGGGACGCTCGGCGGCGCGGCCGTGGGCTACCTGCCCGGGGTGTCGAGCGCCGTCGCGGCGACGCTCGCGCTGGGTGTCGTCCCCGCGGCCGGCGCCCGGGGTTTCCTCGTGACGACCAGCGGGGTGAACACGGCGAACACAGTGTTCGCGCTCTTCGCGCTGGTCGCGTTCGGAACGCCCCGGACTGGCGTGCTGGTGGCCGTCGAGCGGGCCGGCGTCGGGGTGCATCTTCCCGCGTTGCTCGCGGGCGTCGTCGCCGGCGGTGCCGCAGGGTTCGTCCTCGTGGTCAGCCTGGGCGACCGGTACCTCCGGGCGGTCGGCCGCCTGGATTACACCCGCCTGTGTGTCGGCGTCCTCGCGCTGCTGGTCCTCCTGATGGTCGTCCTCGCCGGTCCGACCGGCATCGGCGTCTTTGCCGCGGCAACGCTGGTGGGGCTGGTACCGGTGCGGTTCGGCGCCCGCCGCGCGAACCTGATGGGCGTGTTGCTCGTGCCGCTGGCGCTCGGGGTGTGAATGTGTGATACGGTCGGTTGGCGTCACGACTCCGCGTCGGTGCACACAGCGACGCAACGCCGTCGATGCTGTCATCGCATCTCGGCGAGGCTCCGGACGGTGTCGGACATCAGCCAGGCAGTGTCGCTGTCCTCGCGCTCGATGCTGAGCGCGTAAAACGAGTCCCGGCCGCCGTCGACCGTGATGTGGTAGGCCTCGCTCGTCAGTGACTGCTCCGTGTCTGCGCCGGTCACACGCTCACTCACCGATACCGACGGTTAACGGCCACGGTTCCGTCATCTCTGCCACGAGTGACACGTTTCTCGTGAAACCGCCTGCGGGCTCGCGGGAGCTCTCGCCGCTCCGCGACGGTCCCCTGATGGTGTCGGTCGACCGGTCCGTGTCCGGTTGCCGGTGAGGGCGGCCGACGAGGGCGCCTTCGAGACCGCGCCGGTCGACGTCGACGGGGGGTGGTGAGGTTGACCGATACCGACCAGGTAGTACTCACGACTGGCCGTCAGGGTCCACCTTGTTATACCTTCTTACGGGAGGTACAAGTGTGACCGTTCCTGCGATCTGTACATGGACGACCAAGTAGTAAGTCACCGCTGTGAGTATGCACCGATGTTAGAGACGCGGTTCGGCGGAGACAGCGGTCGCCCTCCGTCCGTAGCGGTCGTCGAAGCGGTCGCGGCCGCGGAAGGCGTTTCGCCGGCCGAACTCGACCCGATCTACGACGACGTCGACCCGGAGGCGATAGACCAGCTGCTCGGCGGACCGAGCGACGACGGGACGTCGGCAGTCTTGCGCTTTTCCATCGACGGGTGGCGCGTCTTCGTTCGCGACGACGGTGCCATCCGGGTGTGTGACCCCGACAGCCCGACCGATCCGGGGGCGGTGTTCGAGAAAGCGATCGACGACTGATACTGTCGGACACAAGTAATGCCACCATCTGATGGCGATGCCGGAGTCTTTGAGACGTCACGTCCCCGAACATCGGAGAGTACGTTCGTGTACTTGTGTCCGACAGTATGAGACACCGACACTGGCCACGGCCCGAACGTTTACTCGGCGTCGCGCCCGACGGCGGGTATGGACGGCATCGTCTTCTTTCGGACCGAACAGGAGCGCCGGATCGTCGCGTTCTACCGCGAGCGCCTCGACGCCGAGACGTGGCTCGACCAGGACGGCTGTACGATCCTGCGCGTCGGCGGGTTCAAGTTCGGCTTCTGTGGCCGCGAGACGACCGACGACTGTGGCATCGTCACCGTCTACGTTGCGGACCGCAACCGCGTCGACACGCTCTACGACCGCCTCGACGACTGCGCACGCGACCCGCCCGAGGAGAACGACCAGTACGACATTTACCAGTTCTTCGCCGAGGACCCCGACGGGCGAACTGTCGAAGTCCAGACGTTCCTGCACCCGCTGCCGGACTAGTCGGTCGCGGGTTCCGCGTCGGCGGGCGGGTCGACGCGTCCGGTCGCGGCGTCCTCGGGTTCGGTCAGGCCGACCGCGGCCAGGCCGGCGGCGGCGAGCGCGAGGACGCTCCCCGCGGCGAACGCGACCTGCATGCCCGTCGCGGTCGCGAGCATCCCGACGACGGGTGGGCCGAGGATGCCGCCGACGCCTTTCGCGGTCGAGCGCAACCCCATCAGTTCCGACTCGCGGTCGGGCGGCGCGACGTCGCCGATGAACGCGAGCGCGCCGGTCGTCATCGCCGAGAACGCCGCCGCGATGACGACGAACGCGGCCCCGGCGACCAGCAACTGGACGGGGGTGCCGCCGGGAGCCGGGACGGCCGCCGCGACGAGCGCGAAGGCGCCGCTGCCGGCGATACCGGCGACGACCGGCGGCTTGCGGCCGACGCGGTCGGCGACGCGCCCGAACAGGTACATGAACGCGACCTGTGCCGTCGGGTTGATCGCCAGCAGGACGCCCATCAGCAGCGTCGAGACGCCGACGGGGCCGGTGAGATACACCGGCATGAGACTCATCACGCCGAGCACGGTCATGTTCCGCAACGCCAGCGCGACGTAGAGCCACCGGAGGCCGTTCGTCCGGAGGTGCGCGCGGTCGCCCACGGCGGGCAGGAGGCGCCGTTTGACCTCGCTCGCGACGTCGCCGATGCCGGGCGATCCTGCCGGCGAGGGCGTCGGGTCGACGACGGCGGCCGCCGCGACGGTCGAGAGGAGACTCACGGCGGCGATGAGCAGGTACAGCGAGGACGGTGCGAGCAGACCGAGCAGCGTGCCGACGGCGACCTGGCCGCCGGAGAAGCCGACGGCGCGGGCGCTGTTGAAAAAGCCCAGGGACCGGCCGCGGCCGTCGGCGCCGCCGCGGGCGCTCACGACCGAGAACATTACCGGGACGAACCCGACGGCGAAGACGGCATAGAGGCCGCGGAGGCCGATGAGGACCCAGACGCCGTCGACGGTCAGGCCCGGCAGACGGACGGGCGGGCCGACCTCGCCGACGGCCACCAGCGGGAGGACGGCCAGCGTCGCGAGCGTCCCGGTGGCGACCATTACCGCGCGGCGGCGGCCGGTCACGTCGGCGACCGCGCCCCAGACGGGCGCGAAGACGGTCATCCCGACGAAGTACGCCGTCAGGACCATGCTCACGGCGAAGGCCGACCCGCCGGCGTCGCCGGCGTACACCGCCATCCCGGTCCCCATCAGGATTCCGGCCATGAACCGGGTCGCTCCCGCAATGGCGATGACGACCCGCTGGCGCCCCTCCGACGCGAAAACGCCCGTCACTGTCGCGGCGTTTCGTGAGGACGGATAAATCGGCTGTGGTACGTGGCCTCCGTTACCGGTTTCGGCGTTCCCGGGCGTTCCCGGGGGTTCGAGACGGCGCCGGCGCGGCTCACAGCAGGCCCCAGGCGTCGGCCAGGTCGCGGTAGACGTCGAGGTAGCGTTCGAGGACGGCGTCGTGGTCGAACTCTTGCCAGCCCTCGTCGACGGCCATGCGGTCGAACTCGCCGGCGTCGACGATGGCGTCGGCGATGCTCTGTGGGTCGGTCACCCGGAAGCTCCGCCCGTGTTCCCGGACGAGTTCGTGGGCGCTGGACTCGGCCTGGTACTCGACGATGCCCACACAACCACAGGCGAGCGACCAGAGGAACTCGGTGGCGAAGCACGCCCGACGGGCGGTCTGGACGAACGCGTGGGCCCCCTTATAAAGGGCGACGCGTCGTTCGCGGTCGCACTCGCCGGTGAAGGTGACGCGGTCGTCGATCCGCAGGTCGGCGGCCTGCCCCTCGTGGGAGTCGCGCTCGGGGCCGTCGCCGATTATCGTCGCCGACCAGTCGCGGTCGCGCAACTCCGCCAGGCCCAGCAGGAGGCTCTCGACGTTGCCCGTCCCGTCGAGGGGGTTGGCGTAGACGACGTCGATCTCCTCGGCGGGATCGACGTTCCGGACGAGACTCATGTCGATGCTCTCCGGGATCACGTGGCTGCGCTCGTCGGGGGCACCGAGCTCGCGCATCTCGGTCCGGACCGTCTCCGAGGGGGTGACCAGCGCGTCGGGCGCCGTCGCGACCCGCTCGTAGAAGCGGTCGTCCTCGATGGGTTCGTCACCGTAGCGCTCGGCGACCAGGGGGGCACGGCCGAGGGTCCCGCCCAGCGACGCGGCGACGACGCCGGCCGGCGGGTCCGGGCGGGCGTGGACCACGTCCGGGCGGTGCAGCGCCAGCAGGACGGGCAGGCGGGTGGCAAACGAGGGGACGGTCGGCGAGACGGTGACTGCGCGGTAGTCGACGTGGTCGCGGGTGATCGTCTCCTCGTAGCCGTCCCACCACTGGGCGCAGAATATCGTGACGTCGTGGCCGCGGTCGGCGAGGTGTCGGGCGACGCGTTCGACCCGTCGGGTCCCGTCGGTGTCCCGGTGGCGAGTCGTCTCCATCGAGACGAACGCGACACGCATACACCCGGAGAGGGAGGCGGGTTCCAAAAATCCCTGTTATCGACCCATAGCGGTCGCGCGAGCGCCCCGTCCGTGCGCGCTCCGCGGGGGTAACGGCGTCTTACTCGCCGGTTCTCGACGGCGTGGTCGCTGTCGGTCACACCCAGTCGGCCGGCCAGTTCCGCGGTTTCGACGCCCACAACGGGATTGGCTTCTCTTACCCCGAGTACAAGATGTGATTACTCGCCCCGAAACGTTATGACTCGTATCGAGAATCGTCGGGTGATGAACCGACGGGCGTTTCTGGCGGGATGCGGCGCCGTGGCGTCGCTCGGCGTGTTCGGCCGGGGGGGCCTGGCGAGCGACGACCCGCTCCGGATCCGCGTCTGGCTTAGCGACCGTGCGGCCGAGTACGACAAGGTGGGCTCGCGCGCATGCGAGCACCTCGACTCGGCCTTAGCGCCCGTCGGGGACGGCGTCCAGGTCACGATGGCCGAGGAGACGGTCACGCTGCCGGCCGAGGGCGGCCGGCAGGTTCTCGCGCGACACTGGCCGCGACGGGTCCTCGAAGGCGCCGTCGGCGGAGACGTGAACCCGACCACCGGCGTCAACCTGCTTGTGACCGACGGCGACCCGACCGAACAGCCGGCGGGGTACGGGCGCCGATACGTCGCCGCCTCGACCGGCGCCCGGTACATCGCCGAGATGGACCTCCCCGAGGAGGCCCCGGGCGACCTGCGCTACTCGGTGGCCGGCGTGGCGACCCAACTGCTGCTCCACGAGTGCGGGCACGCGCTCGGACTCACCCACGCCCACGGCAGGGCGACCGTCAGCGACGGGCGGGTGGTGGCGAGTCCGATGGTCGGCAGCTACCTCTGGCGACCGGCGGAGGTCCGGCGGCAGTATCTCGACGAGACGAACGCCTGTGGCGACCCCCTGCCGCCGCCGACAGCCGAGGGGGAGCGGCGGCTCGGGCTCCGGTACTCGCCGTGTGCGCTCGGCGCGTTACCCAGCTGACTCGAACGCGACGGCTCCGGAAGCGCGCGCTGCCGGGCGCTCGCCGCCGCGACGGAACCGCGTGAGTTCATACTGCCGGCTGTAAGTCTGTCAAGAATTTCGCCGCCCCGGGGCGGCGAATATCTTCACGAAGTTACAGCCGGCAGTATCACTCGCCGGCCGCTGTCGTCTCCGTCTCGTTGGTGGGCGTCCCGACGTCCGTCTCGTTGATGGGCGTCGCGGTCGCAGTCCCGTTGACGGGCGTTTCGGTTTCGGTGGGCGTCGCCATGCCGTCGTCCGGCGTTTCGGTTTCAGTGGGCGTCGCCATGCCGTCGTCCGGCGTTTCGGTGGGCGTCGCCATACCGTCTTCGTCAGTGGGCGTCTCCGTTTCGTCCATCGGAGTATCGTCGAGGGGCGGGTCGGTGGGGGTCAACATGTCCCCGTCTTCGGCGGGCGCAGTCGTGTTGGCGGCCGGGCCGGGGCCGCCGCATCCCGCCAGGGGTAGCAGGGCGACGATACACAGAGTCGCTAGCATGCGATACATGCGTGTCGACCAACCCTCGATACTCCCTTGGTTATTGAGCGACACTCGCGTGGATAGGTACGCTTGGACTGCACGCCGCTCGCGGCGCACCGGGATACGTCTGACTTACCTCAGCCGCCGGTCCCGCCCGCCGGGGCCGATGTCATCGGGTGCGTCAGTCAGTATCCGCCGCGATCCGGTCGGGGCCACCACGTACGTCTGACTTTCGTGTACCGCGAACGATACTATCCGGAGTGAACTGTGAGCCGCGACCACGGCCGCCCGTGGTCACTCGGAGAAGTCGCCGAACAGCGTCTCGAAGTCCCCGTCCGCGAAGCGCTCGGCGGTGGATTCGAGGCGTTCGCGGAGGCGGTCGCGACGCTCGGTCAACTCGACGAACTCCGGGTCGGTCTCGAACTCGTCGTTCCCGCTCGCGTCGGCCAGCGTGACGTACTTGCGGGTCACCCGATAGTACTCCCGGAGCGTCCGCTCGTACTCGGCGACCCTGCGGAGCCGCTCGACGGTATCGAGCACCTCGTCCCGAGAGACCGGTTTGACGACGTAGTCGTCGAATTCCATGTCGATGATGTCGATGTCCGGGTCGACGGCCGTGACCATGGCGACCCGGCAGTCGATCCCCCGGTCGCGGATCCGGTTTAGGACCTCGTCGCCCACCATGTCCGGCATCCGGCGGTCGAGAAGGACGACGTCGACGTCGTCGTCGAGTTTCGCCAGCGCCTGCTCGCCGCTGTAGGCCGTTCGCACCTCGTGCATATCCCGGAGGAATGCCGCGTACGAGTCCGCGACGTCGGGTTCGTTGTCGACGATCAGGACCACGCCGGACTCCTCGCTCATTCTGAACGTCGTGTTATGCGTAAAGCGGGTGCAAAAACTTTCCGTCGGAATCGACCCGACACCGCCCCGTCGGCCGGGTCGACCCGAGCGAGGTCAGGCCGTCTCGGACCCGGCGACGCCGTCGGACTCCGGCGCGTCGCCCTCGCCGACCAGCGGCTCGTAGCGCGCGCCGGTCTGTTTCAGCGTCGCCGTCGAGTAGAGCCGCTCGTGCGCGAAGGGCAGGTGTTCGGCTGCCAGCTCGTCTATCTTCGCGTCGACCGCCGCCTGCTCGCGCCCGTGGACCATGGTGAAGAGGTTGTACTCCCAGTCCTGTTCGGGGCGGCGCGGCCGGTGGTAACACAGCGTCACAGAGGGGAGCCGGCCCGCCCGGACGCCCCGCTCGTCCAGGTCCCCGTCGGGGACGTCCCAGACGACCATGCAGTTGGCGTCGAACCCTGTCGCGAGGTGGTTGACGACACAGCCGACCCGCTTGATACATCCCGCCGCCAGCAACCGCTCGACAGCTCCCAGCACGTCCGCGACCGGGGCGTCCAGTTCCGCCGCGAGGTCGCGGTAGGGCGTCGCCGACAGCGGGAACCCGCCCTGGACGGCGAGCAGGAGGCGCCGCTCCAGGTCCGAGAGGTCCGCGGCCGCCCGCTCGCTGATGGCTGTCGCGTCGACCGCCGTCTCGTTCGACGCTCGCGGGCTCCGCCCGCTCGCGGATCCCGGGGCGCTTCGCGCCTCGCTTCTCTCCCGGGCGAAGCGGTCGGCGTTGACGACCGGGAACTCCAGGTCGATGTAAAAGTCGGTCAGCATCGGGAGGACGAGCACTTCGAGCCCTGTCCGCGAGGCGACCTCGTCGATGATCGCGTCGCGGCGTTCCTTCGAGGCGGCCGTGACGACGAACCACATGTTCCACTCGTGGTCGCGGGCGTAGTTGTGGTTGACCTGCCGGTAGCCGTTGATCGTCTCGGCCACCTCCTCGAAGCGGCCCTCGGGCGCGCTGACGGCCGCAAGCGTCGAACTCCCGATGACCGGCGGGTTCAGAACGGGCCCGAACCGCCGGAAAATGCCCTCCTCGGAGAGGCGCTCGACCCGCCGGAGCGCGTCCGCGGCCGGGACCCCGACGTCGGCACCCACGGGCTCGAAGGGGCGTTCCGCGACCGGGAACCCGCTCTGGTAGCCGTCTATCAGCGCGGCGTCCACGTCGTCGACGAGGGCCCGCCAGTCGCCCGTGCCCCGACTCATTGACGGGTGTTGGGAACGGTGCCGTGTACCTCTTTCGACTCCCCCGGCGGGTCCGGGAGGGTGCAGCCACAGCATCGGGAGATCCACCGTTGCGGGAAGCGAGACCCTTTAGCGGGCGGCGCCCGAACGGGCGGACATGGCACAAGCGACCCAGGAGTACGGCGACTGGCCGCTCAAGCGGCTGATGACCGAGGTCGTCGGGTCGGGGCACAAGTCCGCCGACGACATGGACCGCGCGCAGGCCCGCGAGGCGATGGCGCGGATCCTCGGCGGCAAACCCGACCACACGACGCTGGGGGCGTTCTGGCTGGCCAACCGCTGGAAGCGCAACACGCCCGAGGAACTCGCGGCGTTCCTCGACGTCATGCGCGAGGAGTCGGTCGAGACGGCCGAACCGACGGCCGACCCCGTCGACTGCGGCGCGAACTACGACGGCAAGGGCCGGTCGGCGATCCTCGGGGTCGCTGCGGGCGTCGTCGCCGCCGCGGCGGGCACACCCGTGGTCGCCCACAGCGGCGACCGCGTCCCCACCCAGAAGCAGGACGCCTACAAGCACGTCCTCGACGAACTCGGCGTCGAGACCGACCTCGACCCCGGAGAGAGCGCCGACATGGTCGACGACGTCGGCTTTGGCTTCTACTACCAGCCCAACTTCAACCCGGGCGTCGTGAAACTGCTCGACCGCCGCGACGAGATGGGCGTGCGGACCTTCGTCAACACCGTCGAGACGCTCGCCAACCCCGCGAACGCCGACGTCCACCTCGGCTCCTTCTACCATCTGCCCTTCGCGATCAGGATGACCGACACGCTCCGGGTCGCCCGCTCCCAGGACGTCGCGCGGACGCTCTTCTTCCAGGGCATGGAGGGCTACGACGACGTCCGGCCCGGGACGACGGTCGTCGCGGAGTGGGGGTCGGTGCGACGCACCGACGAACTGTCGAGCGAGGAGCGAACGCGTGGCGCGACCGACGGGAGCGCCACGGACGTGCGAGCGGAGAGCGAAGCGAACCGCGAGTCGAGCGACCCGCGAGACGGCGATGGTGACCAGGGGCTCGACGACTTCGAGATAGAGACCGCCGAGTACGGCATGGACTTCGAGAGCGAGGACCTGGGCGTCGCCGACGTCGCCGCCGACTCGGCCCGGATCACCGAGGCGGTCCTGGCGGGCGAGCGCGACGACGGGTTCGCCGACGCCGTCGCGCTCAACGCCGCCCTCCGGATCTACGCCCGCGAAGACGCCGACTCGCTGCGGGACGGACTGGGAGACGCCCGCGCTGCCATTGATGACGGGAGCGCCGCGGCGGTGCTGGCAGACCTGCAGGCGTTCTGATACCAGCGGCCCGGTCGCCTCTCGGCGTGGTCGACCGGTCCGGCCCTGTCAGACCAGCAGTGTTTTGTTCACGCTGTCCGTGGTCGAAACCATGAGCGACGATCTGACCGCGACGCTGCACACGTCCGAGGGGGACATCGAGGTCCGACTGTTCGAGGAGCGGGCACCGAACACGGTGGGGAACTTCGTCGGCCTGGCCGAGGGCGCCGACGACTACGAGAGCGCCGAGGTCGCCCCGGGGACCGGCGCCTGGGAGGACCCCGACTCCGACGAGAAGCGGATCGACCCGCTCTATTCGGATATCGAGTTCCACCGCGTCATCGACGGGTTCATGATCCAGACCGGCGACCCGACCGGGACGGGCCGGGGCGGCCCCGGCTACACCTTCGACGACGAGTTCCACGCCGACCTGCGCCACGACTCGGCGGGGACGCTCTCGATGGCCAACCGCGGCCCGAACACGAACGGCTCGCAGTTTTTCATCACGCTCGACGCCCAGCCACACCTCAACGACAACCACGCCGTCTTCGGCGAGGTGACAGACGGGATGGACGTCGTCGAGGCGATCGGGGACATCGAGACCGACCCCAGCGACCGCCCCATCGATTCCGTGGTGCTGGAATCCGTCGAGATCCACGACTGATACGGATTATTGTAGCGATTTACCGACCTGCCGGGGTTCTCGCTCGCAGTCATCCTCCGGCGGGGACTGTCACGATGACGTAAGAGTTATTTTCGAGCCTCGACCACTTTCGGTGATGACAGGGCCGTCCGCTGCCGTCGAGCGCGCTCGGACCAGCGGCCCCGCCGTACCCGTCGTACCCGTAGGGGCGTCCTAGCCCCGCTACACCCATTCTCGACCTGCGTTCGAATCGTTCCGGCCACCGAAAGCGACACGCCACCATGTATCGAGACACCGCCGACCGACGACACCGACTGTATCGCCCGCAAACCACCCGCCACCGGGGGGGTAGGGACTGATGAGCACCGACAGCGACCCCGGTGACACCTCCGGTGGGGGGAGCGCCGAGGATTCGGGTCTACCCCCCGAGTACGACCCCGAGGCCGTCGAACCGAAGTGGCAGGACCGCTGGGTCGAGGCGGGGACCTACGCCTACGACGAGACGGCGACGACCGACCCGAATACGGTCTTCTCCATCGACACGCCGCCGCCGACCGTCTCGGGCGACCTCCACTGGGGACACGTCTACGGCGACACGCTCCAGGACTTCGTCGCGCGGTTCAACCGCATGCGGGGGTACGAGACGTTCTTCCCCTTCGGCTACGACGACAACGGCATCGCCTCTGAGCGACTCACCGAGCGGGAACTCGGGATCCGCCATCAGGACTTCGAGCGCCGCGAGTTCCAGGAGAAGTGCCGCGAGGTCTGTCGCGACTACGAGGCCGATTTCACCGAGAAGATGCAGGCGCTGGGGATGAGCATCGACTGGTCGAACACGTACAAGACCATCGAGCCCCGCGTCCAGCGCGTCTCCCAGCTCTCGTTCATCGACCTCTACGAGCAGGGCCGCGAGTACCGCCGGCGCGCCCCCACCATCTGGTGTCCCGACTGCGAGACGGCCATCTCCCAGGTCGAACAGGAGGACGCCCGCCAGCACACGACGTTCAACGACATCGCCTTCGAGGTCGTCGAGTTCGGCGACCCCGACGCGGCGCCCGACGACCCCGAGGCCCCTGGGCCGGGCGACACGCCGACGTTCACCATCTCGACGACCCGCCCCGAACTGTTGCCGGCCTGCGTCTCGGTGTTCGTCCACCCCGACGACGAGGAGAACCAGCACCTCGTCGGCGGTACCGCGCGGGTCCCCATCTTCGGCCAGGAGGTCCCCATCATCGAGGACGAGCGCGTCGACATGGAGACCGGGAGCGGGGTCGTCATGTGCTGTACCTTCGGCGACCGGACCGACATCGAGTGGTACCAGGCCCACGACCTTCCCCTCCGGATCGCCATCGACGAGTCCGGGACGATGACCGACGTCGCCGACGACTACGAGAGCATGACGACCGAGGAGGCCCGCGAGGCCATCATCGGGGACCTGGAGGCGGCGGGTTACCTCCTGGAGAGCCGCGACCACGAGCACACCGTCCAGGTCCACGAGCGCTGCGAGGTCGAGGTCGAGTACCTCGTCACCGAGCAGTGGTACGTCGAGCTGCTCGACCGGACCGAGGAGTACCTCGACGCCGGCCGGGAGATGGAGTGGTACCCGGACAAGATGTTCACCAGGTACCAGCACTGGATCGAGGGTCTGGAGTGGGACTGGTGTATCTCCCGTCAGCGCGACTCCGGCATTCCGTTTCCGGTCTGGTACTGCGAGGACTGCGGCGAGACGGTCCTCGCGGAGAAGGAGCAACTGCCGGTCGAACCTATCGCCGACGACCCGCCGGTCGACGCCTGCCCGGAGTGTGGCGGGGCGGCATTCCAACCGGAGGCGGACGTCTTCGATACGTGGGCCACCTCCTCGCTGACGCCCCTGATCAACGCCGGCTGGGACTGGGACGGCGAGCGCGAGGCGTACACGATGGAGCGGCCGGAACTGTACCCGATGGACCTGCGCCCGCAGGGTCACGACATCATCTCGTTCTGGCTGTTCCACACCGTCGTCAAGTGCTACGAACACACCGGCGAGGTCCCGTTCGAAAACGTCATGATAAACGGGATGGTCCTGGACGAGAACCGCGAGGCGATGTCCAAGTCCAAGGGCAACGTCGTCACGCCCGACGAGGTCCTGGAGAAGTTCCCGGTCGACGCCGCCCGCTACTGGGCGGCCGGCACGTCCATCGGCGATGATTTCCCCTACAAGGAGGGCGACCTGGAGGGCGGCGAGCGCCTCCTCCAGAAGCTCTGGAACGCCTCGCGACTCGTCGACCAGACCACCCCCGAACCGGGGACGGTCGAGGCGCCCGCCGACGAGGACCTGGCGGCGGTCGACCGCTGGCTGCTGGCGGAACTCGACGACCTCGTCGCGACGCTCACCGGGCGCTTCGACGCCTGCGAGTTCTCGAAGGCGCGCAACGACCTGCGGGCGTTCTTCTGGAACTCCTTCTGTGACGACTACCTGGAGATCGCCAAACAGCGACTCTCCGGTGACCGCGACCCCTCGGCCGAGTACGCCCTCGTCACCGCCCACCGGACCTTCCTCAAACTGTTCGCACCGTTCCTCCCGCACGTCACGGAGGAACTCTGGCAGCGCCTCTACGCGGCGGGCGCGACCGACGCCGCCGGTACGAGCGAGGGTCTGGACTCGGTCCACGCCCGGGACTGGCCGGAGACGCGCGGCTACGAGGCCGACCTGGAGGCGGGCGAGACGGCCATGGAGGCCATCTCGGCGCTGCGCCGCTACAAGACCGAGAACGGGATGGCGCTGAACGCCGACCTCGACCGCGTCGAGGTGTACGGCCACGTCACGGGATTCGAAGACGCCATCGCCGAGGCGATGCACGTCCGCTCGCTGGAGACGTTCGACGAGACCCCCGAGGTCACCACCGAGGTCACCGGCGTCGACCTCGACTACTCGCTGGTCGGCCCCGAGTACGGCGACCGGGTCGGCGACATCGACGCCGCCATCGAGGCCGGCGAGTTCGAGGTGCGCGAGGCACAACGCGGCTCGGATAGCCGGACGGAATCCGACGCTGTCGACGAGGAACTCCACGTCGCCGGCGTCGAACTCGCCCCCGAGATGTTCGAGATGGAGAGGGAGCGCACCTACTCCGGCGATGGCGAGATGGTCGAAACCGAGAACGCTGTCGTCGTCGTGGGCTGATACGGATCATTGTAGATTGTTTTCGGATAGCACCGACCCCGGGGTCGGCGCGTACCGGTAAATCGCTACAATAATCCGTATGAGACGGTCGGTTGTCGATCAGTTCCGGATGTCGTCGAACCGGTCGACCGAATACCGGTCAATCGGTACAACCGACCGCATCACTCCCCCCGTTTCACCTTCTCGACGCGGGTCGCGAGCGCGAGGAACGTCGCGAGGAAGGTCAGCACGACCGCCCACGCCGCGGCGAGGTCGTGGGCCGGCAGCGAGTGGTCGATCCCGTCGGCGACGACTTCCGCCCGCAGGACGGTGTGGTGTGGCCCCTCTAGTATCGGGACGAAGTAGTCGACGACGTCGTTGAACCCGTACCACGCGAGCGCCATTGCCACCGACGGGACCGAGAAGGCCGCGTAGCGGTGGACCAGGAACGCCTCCAGGGCCATCGCGAGGTGGCTCAAGATGAGAAACCAGTAGAGCCACAGCGCGATGCTCCCGAGGCCGTTGATGCCCAACTGGACGTAGGGGGTCCAGAGGCCGAGCTTGATACAGCCGAAGAAGGCCAGGGCGTGCAGCGGGTCGGCCTCGAGGTCGAGTTTCCAGGCGACCAGCGAGAGGCCGATGAACATCGTCGCCACGGGGGAGTCGGGGATGAGCGGGTATGCGGCGACGGGGGCGGCGCCGAGCTGCCCGTCCAGCAGGGGCGACGCCAGGTCCGTCGGCCGGCCGGCGTAGTACCAGAACCCGAAGAGCGTGCCGACGAGGTTGATCGCGGCGATGGGCCAGGCCAGACGCAGCCCGAGGTCCGCCAGCCACGCGGGCAGCGGCGCGACGTACCGCGGGAGCCCTTCGCGCTCGGGGAGGTCGCCGTCGAAGTACCGGGCGACCGCGCGCTCGACCCGGCGTCCGGCCCGATTCACGACCGACATGGGCGACGGTGAGGGCCCCGCCCGCAAAACGGTAGCGGTCGGGCGGTCGGGTCGCCGTCCCCCGGGGTCCGTTCCACCCGAACGCGACTCTGTTACGTGTCACGACACCGGATCGGCGAGTTCGGCTCGTGATACGCCGGGTCCGTGACGGCACGAGTCGAGCAGATCACGTCCGGGTGGAGTGTCGACGGTGTCGCGCCGGAACGCGACTCGTTAAGTGATTCCGACGCAAACGCTACGACATGACCGACGCGACCGACCTCGAAGACCTGCGACGGGGGACCGACCTCGTCAAGCGGGGGTTCGCCAAGATGCAGAAAGGCGGCGTCATCATGGACGTCGTGAACCGCGAACAGGCCCGCATCGCCGAAGACGCCGGTGCGGTCGCGGTGATGAACCTCGAAGCCGTGCCCGCCGACATCCGCAAGCGCGGCGGCGTCGCGCGCATGGCCGACCCCGGCTCCCTCCAGGAGATCATCGACGAGGTCTCCATCCCGGTAATGGGCAAGGCCCGCATCGGCCACACGAAGGAGGCCCAGATCCTGGAGGCGGCGGGCGCCGACATGGTCGACGAGTCCGAGGTGCTCACGCCGGCCGACGACCGCTTCCATATCGACAAGCGCGAGTTCACCGCGCCGTTCGTCTGTGGTGCGCGCGACCTCGGCGAGGCGCTCCGGCGAATCGACGAGGGCGCGGCGATGATCCGTACGAAGGGCGAGGCGGGCACCGGCGACGTCAACCAGGCGGTCCATCACCAGCGCAACATCAAGGGCGCTATCCGCAAACTCGAGGGGATGAGCCACGAAGAGCGAGAGAAGTGGGCCCGCGAGAACGAGGCGCCCGCGAGCCTGGTCCACGAGACGGCAGAGATGGGCCGTCTGCCGGTGGTCAACTTCGCCGCCGGCGGCATCGCGACGCCGGCCGACGCCGCGCTGATGATGCACCACGGCTGTGACGGCATCTTCGTCGGGTCGGGCATCTTCGGGGCCGAGAACCCCGAGGCGATGGGCCGGGCTATCGTCGAGGCCGTCAACAACTGGGACGACCCCGGGACGCTCGTCGACATCGCGACGAACGTCGGCGAGGGCATGGCGGGCGACGCCAACGTCGACCTCCCCGAGGAAGAGAAGATGCAGGGCCGAGGCGTCTGAACGGCGCGATACCGCCGAATATCGCTTTGTCGCGTCGTACGGTCGGTTGTCCCGATGTACCGGTATTTCGCCGACCGGTTCGACGACATCCGGAACTGATTGACAACCGACCGTCTCAGCTCTCGTCCGAGAGGAAGCGGCGCGCAGTGCCGGCGATGGTGCCGCCGATACCGCCGAGAAAGACGGCGTAGACGAGCGTCCCGACGAAGACCGCGGTGACGTAGCGCCCGACCTCGTAGAACTCGGTCTCGATGGGGTTCCGGACGAGCGCCGCCTCGGCGACGGAGAACCCGAGCTGGTCGACGATCCAGGGGTCGGCGAACAGCGGGAGCACGGCCCCGAGCAACCCCAGGAGGGTGAAGTACGTCACTGCGGGGCTCAGTCCCTTGGCGAGGCCGCGAAGCGGCCCCGCGACGTCCTCGGCGTTCCAGGCGCGCAGGAAACCGGTGGCGAAGACGACGAACGCGACGAGCGGGTACGCCAGCAGGACGAGGAAGCCGGTGTCGGGCCCGCCGAGGCTGAAGCCGTTCGCGGCCACGACCGTGTACAGCGAGGCGAGGATCTGCGGGAGGAGCCCGACGTCGCCGACCTGGATCGACGGGATGGTGAGCGCGAACGCGCCGATGGCGACGACGAAAGCGGCGATGATCCCGTAGAGGGTTCCGACGCGGCGTTCGCTGCCGGAGAAGGCGCCGCCGGCCAGCCCGCCGACGAACCCGAAGCAGACGGGGTAGGCGATGCCGGCGAGCAGGATTGCAGCCAGGAGCGACACCGACGAGAACGGGCCGTCCGGCGCGAGAAAGAGCGCGACCACCGTTGCGGGGAAGTACCCGACCGCGACCAGCGCCCCGCCCACGCCGGCCATCGGGGTCAGCGTCGACTCGTCGGTGTTGTAGGCGGCGACGAACTTCGAGGCGGTGTAGAGAAACAGCGGCGGGAGCAGATAGAGGACCCCGAGCACGGAGTTCGGCGGGCGGGCGGTGTCGAACTGGGTCAGGATGTCGGACGTGACGTGGCTCGACGTCGCGAAGTGCAGGTCCATAACGACGAGACCGCCCATCGTCACCGGGTCGACCCCGGTGTTCGGGACGAGCACGCCCACGACCACCGAGAGGACGGCCACCACCGCGGCGGTCACGACGCCGGCGAGCGGCGCCGTCAGGAACGGCAGCGCCTTTATCCCCGCGACCGGGTCGAACCCGTCCGAAGACGACGTCTCACTCGTCCCGTCGGTGTCGGCCGAATTCACCGGCTCGCCTGTCTCCACGGCCGGCCCACCGGTGTCCGTCCCGGTCCCGAACGCCTCGCGACCGCCGGCGCCCGTCTCCTGTCGGTCTCCGGTTGCCGGGTCGGCCGGTTCCGCACTGCCCGGAACCGTCGGTCCTTGGTCACCGGTGGTCGGATCCTGACCGCCCGCGTCGGCCCCGGTGTCTCCGGTGTCTACCCCGGGATCGAGCGTCGTCTCCCGTTCGACCGGGCCGGTCTCGTCCTCGCCCGGCGGCGGGCCCGCGGCCTCCCAGCCGGTCTCCTCGCCCCCGCCGTCGCGGGAACCTCCGGGCGTGGTCTCCGCTTCGTCGGGGTCAGTCCCCTCGGTCCCCGTGCCGCCGGTGGACGACCCGGGAACGGTCGGTTCGTGTCGCCCGGCGTCCGAGCCGGAGGTCGACGTCGTGTCCCCGCCTGCGGGCGGGCGACTACTCCCGCTTCCGTCGCCGGTCCCCACCGGCTCCTCGTTTCCCGCCACGCCACGGACCGACGTCCCGCAGTGGGGACAGTCGGCCGCTTTCTCCGAGATGGTCGCCCCGCACTCGTGACACTCCATGAAAGGGCGACACGGGTCAGGCAGTTAAAACTACCAGAGATCGGTCAGTCCGGGCCGGGTCGGGGCCCGGGGCGGTGTCCGCGCGAACACAACATCCAATACGGTCGACTCGTGTAGGAGTGGTATGTTCCAGCCGGCCGCCGTCGAGAGCGCCCGTGCGTTCTTCGAGGGCATCGAGGGTCTCGGCCCCAGGGCCGGCGTCACGGCCCTGGCCGGCGGCGTCGTCGTGGTGGTGGGCTGGCTGTTGCTCCCCCGGGGCGTCGAGAAACTCCGCGGCTCGGTCCTCCAGTGGGCGCTCGCCGGCGCCCTCGTGCGGTTCACGCAGATCGGACTGGCCGCCGCCAGCGCCGTCGTCGTCCTGTTCACGTGGAACCAGGGCGTCTACGTCGACGAGTTCGTCGCGTATCTCGACGGGAAGACGGTGCTTCTCGGCCGCTTGGCGGCCTCTGTCGCGTTCGTGACGCTCGCGTACATCAGCGCGCGCGTGGTGGCCGAGAAAGTCGACGGCTTCGGCCGCCAGACGGACTGGATCACCGAACACCAAGAGGAGATCGTCCTCCGGGTGTCGCAGCTATCGCTTTTCGCGGTCGTCGGTCTGGGGCTGTTGACCGTCTGGGGAACCGAACTCCGGGGGTTGCTGGTCGGCGCCGGCTTCCTGGGTATCGTCGTCGGTCTTGCGGCCCGTCAGACGCTCGGGTCGATGCTCGCGGGGTTCGTCCTCATGTTCTCGCGCCCGTTCACCATCGGCGACTGGGTCCGCGTCGGCGACCAGGACGGCATCGTCACCGACATCACCATCTTCAACACGCGCCTGGAGAACTTCGACGGCGAGTTCGTCGTCATCCCCAACGACAAGGTCTCGAACCAGGCGATCATCAACCGCAGCCAGAAGGGGCTGCTCCGTCTGCGGGTCGACGTCGGCATCGACTACGCCGACGACCCGGACCACGCCAAACAGGTGGCCCTGGAGGCGATCAGCGACCTCCCCGAGGTGGTGAACGCGCCGCCCCCGCAGGTGTTCCCCAAGTCCTTCGGCGACTCGGCGGTCGTCATGGAGATGCGCTTCTGGATCGACCACCCAACGCCCCCGCGCAAGTGGAAGGCGGTCTCGGCCGTCATCACGAGCGTCAAAGCGGGCTTCGAGGCGGAGGGCATCAAGATCCCCTTCCCCCAGCAGGAACTGTCCGGGCGCGGCGAGACCGGCGGGTTCCGGGTCCAGAACGTTTCGGAATCGACCGCCGAACCGGTCGAACCGCGCGAGCAGAACTGATGCGGTCGGCTTTCCCCTGGTGAAGACGTTCGCCGTTCGGTGGCGGCGAAATCCGTCACAGACGGACAGCCGGCAGTATGCCCTACCCCAGGTACCCCTCGGCAACGAGCGAGAGGCCGAGCGCCCACAGGCCCGCCAGCTCGACGACGGCGGCGACGTGAAACGCTCACTGGAGACCCGTCCCGCCGAGGACGGGCGTCGCCATCGCTCCGGACGCCCACGCGAGCGGCCGGGACTCCGCCCCGCCCGTGAGCGTGGCGGCGCCGGCCGTCGCCAGGAGCGCCGGGAGCGCCGCGCCCACGAGCGCCATCCCGAGGCGCCGCCCGGTCCGGACGAGCGCGTCGGGACTCGACAGTCGACGCCGGCGCGAGCCCAGCCCACCTCTGTACCCCTCGTGTGCCATGGTAGATCCTGACAGCCGAGGGAACAGTTAAAACCACTGGGTCGGCTGCGCTCGCGGTCGCGAACCCCCCGAACGGGGGGATGAGGTGGGTGGGGTGGGATCGGGAAGGGTCGGAGTGGCTCCGCTACGCGGGGCCAATTCGTGGGACTGCTGGTGCACTGTGTCGTGACGCCAGCGGGTACGTTCGGGGTCGGAGACGTAAAACGACCTTCTTTTTGACCGAAACGTGTGTATTGATAAAACGGGAAACAGCTTCGACCGGTCGTTTCAGTCGAGAACGCGGGCGCCGCGGCCGATGCGGGTCTGGTAGACGCGGGCT
>PXRS01000029.1:30778-52525 GCA_003023785.1 Halobacteriales archaeon QS_5_68_33
TCGCGCCGGCGTCGAACGCGGCCCGGCGCACGTCGTCGTAGCCGTCGATCAGCGCCGCGCGGGCGGGCGTCACCACGGGGTCGTCCATGCCGCGCCCGACGAGTTCCGGGTCCGACCGGTGCATCCCTGTCGTCAGCGTGGCGGCGTTCCCGACCGTCTCGACGAGTTCCCCGATGCGGGCGCCGTCGGGCACTTCGCTACGGGCGTCGCGCGTCGAGACGACGATGTCGGGCAGGCACGCCACGAGCGGGATGTCGGCGTCGACCCGGCTGACGCCGTCGTCGGTGGCGACGGTGAACCCGCCGAGGATGGCCGGTGCGACGTTGTCGTCGTGGGCGTCGCCGGAGACGACGGCCTCGCCCTCGGCGGCGATGGGGACGAGTTCCTTCCGGGAGTAGCCCCGGTCGTAGAGGGCGTTGAGCGCGACTGCCGCCGCGGCGGCGCTGGCGGCCGAGGACCCGAGCCCCGAGGCCGGGCGGACGCCCTTGTCGATCTCGATGTGTGTCGTCGTGTCGAGCGCGTCGGCGACGGCGCCGACGGTGTTCGAGTCGGGGTCCTCCGGGATGAACTTGCTGCCGGCGCCGGTCACGTCGATGGTCGTCCGGTCGGCCTTCGTGACCGTCACCAGGTCGGCGGGGCGGTCCAGCGCCACCCCGAAGACGTCGAAGCCACTCCCCAGGTTCGCGCTCGTCGCCGGCGCCCGCACCGTCACCATGTAGGGTCGAGTTGCCGGACCCCGGGCAAAAAGGTAGCGGAGAACGGCCCCGCTCGCGGGCTACGTGGTCGTCCGGTATTTCCTGCCGGTGGGCGGGCCGTTCCTCGGCGACGTCGGCTTCATCCGGTCGGTTGTTCGCCGATGATTCGCCGACCGGTTCGACGACACCGGGCGACAGCGTTTCTCCGGACCGGACTGGCGGGGTATCGTCGAATCTCTCGTGTGCGACGGCAGGTCCGGTTCGGGGCGTCCCACAGCGAAAGGGCTTTTCGGGCGACGGCGGTACGGGGAGCCATGATAGGTGTCGTCGGCGGGGGGATCGCCGGGCTGGCGGCCGCCCACCGCCTGCAGGCGGCGGGCCGCGACGTCCGCATTTTCGAGGCGAGCGAGGACGTCGGCGGCCTCGCCCGCGTCTACGAGACGGCCGGCGACCCCATCGAGACGTTCTACCACCACCTCTCGAAGTCCGAGGAGACCATCGTCGACCTCGTCCACGAACTGGGCCTGGGCGAGGCCCTGGAGTGGCGGTACATGTCCAACGCCTACTACGTCGACGGCGTCGTCCACCCGATGGACAAACCGTGGGAGATCCTCGCCTACCCGCACCTCTCCCTGTACGACAAGTTCAGGCTGGGGATGCTCGTCCTCGAAATCGACGTGCGCGGCGGCGTCCCGAGGTTCGACGCCTACGAGGACATCACCGACTACGAGGACGTCCCGATCAAGGACTTCCTGCTCGAACACACGACCCGCCACGTCTACGAGTCGTTCTGGGAACCGCTGCTCGACGCCAAGTTCGGGTCGCGCACGGAGGACGTCTCCGCCGCGTGGCTGCTGGGCCGCGTCAAATTCCGGGGCGAGCGCGACCTCCTCAGGGGCGAGATACTGGGCTATCTCGACGGCGGGTTCGGCCGACTCCTCGACGCCCTCCTCGCGGACGTGGGCGAGGACGCTATCACCACGGGCGCACGCGTGACCGACCTCGCGACGAGCGACGGGAGCGTCGAGTCGCTCACTGTCGAGCGACGGACGAGGGCCGACGGCAGCGCCGCCGAGGGCGTCGACACGGTGACCGAGACCCACGACGTCGACGCCGTCGTCGTCGCGGCGATGCCGAACGTCCTGGAGGACCTCACCGGGTATCCCTGCGGGATCGACTTCCAGGGAACGGTCTGCTCCGTCTGGAGCATGGACGAGTCGCTGACCGACACCTACTGGCTCAACATCAAGGACGAAGCGCCGTTCGGCGTGTTCATCGAGCACACGAACTTCGTGCCCCCCGAGCGCTACGGCGGCGAGCACCTCTACTACACCGCGAGCTACGTCCAGGACTACGACGAGGACCTCTGGGGAATGAGCGACGAGGCGGTCGAGGCCCGGTGGCGGGACGGCATCGCGGACCTCTTTCCACAGTTCGACCCCGACAGCGTGAACTGGGTCAAGACCGCCCGCAACCCCCGGACCGCACCGGTCTACGAGCGCGGGTATCTCGACATGGTGGTGCCCTACGACCTGGGCGACGAGGTGGCCGAGGGCGTCTACTACGCGGGGATGGCCTCGCGGGCGCAGTACCCCGAACGCTCCCTGAACGGCGGTATCGAGGCCGGTTACGCCTGTGCCGGCCTGATCACCCCTTCGAGAGACCGCGGAGTTCCTGCGACAGCTTCGCGGTGACTCCCCGAGTATCAACAGTGATATCTGAAGCGCGCTGTATAATACGTTGCAGCCGTATTTTGGACCAGGGACACGGATTCAGCGCATGTTTTTGAATCGATCCCACGTGCCGGAAGAGTCCACACGGCAAACCCTGTACGGGATTATGTCCGACGACGAGTTGTCGCTGGAGGACAAACAGACCGAAGCACTCGCGCTCGGACGCGAGTTTCTCGGGGTGCAGAACGGCCACATCGAACGTGCCGACGAAGCGGCTGGCACCCACGAGGTCGTCGCCAGCGTCGGCGGCCCCGCGACCCTGTTTCCGTCGGGGGAGACGCTGAACCGGGCGACGACGTACTGCCGCCGCACGATGGACGCCGACTCGCCGGTCGCTCTCGCCGATGCGCCCGAGGAAGGATGGGCCGAGGACCCCGCCTACGAGGAACACGGGCTTGCCTGCTATCTCGGGGCTCCGATCTTCGTTCGCGGGGAGTCCTACGGGACAGTCTGCTTCATCGACGAGACCGCCCGAGAGGACAGCTTTACGGCCAGCGAGAAGGCGTTTGTCGAACTCATCGCGCGGCTGCTCGGCCGCGAGTTGGCCGCCACCCGCTACGAGACGGATCTCACGGACGCGCACAAGCGCCGGAGCACCCTCGTCGAGGCCGCCCCCGACGCCATCTTCATAGTGGACACCGAGACCGCCGAGATCACCGACGTCAACGAGGCGGCCACATCCCTCACGGGCTACGACGGTGCCGACCTCGAAGGGATGACCGTGTTCGAGCTCCATCCGACGACCGGCCGCGACCAGTACCACCACCTGTTCGAGAACCTGGCGACCACCGGCGACACGACGAGTACGCTGCCCGACGGCAGCCAGCTCGAACTCCAGACGGCCGACGGCGACCGGATCCCGATCGAGATGAGCGCCAGTGCCGTCGAACTCAGTGATGGCCGCTACATCCAGGGCATGCGAACAGGAACTGGACCGCGAGCGGGAGCTATTCGCGCACAGTCAACGGCTTGCCAGTGTCGGCGGCTGGGAGTACGACTGTCGGACCGACGAGCTTTACTGGACCGACGAGGTCCGCCGCATCCACGGCGTGGATGCGGAGTTCACGCCCACCGTCGAGGACGCCCTCTCGTTCTACCATCCGGAGGACCGGCCACGGATTGAGGCGGCCATCGACCGCGCCATCGAGGACGGCGAACCGCACGACCTCGAATTCCGGATCGTTACAGCCGACGACGACCTCCGCTGGGTGCGTGCACAGGGCCGGCCCACCCGCGAGAACGGCGAGACAGTGCGGCTGCGGGGAACCTTCCAAGACATCACGGAGCGCAAGGAGCGCGAACAGGAACTGCGGTTGCGGACGCGAGCGATGGACGAGGCCGGGGTCGGTATCTCCATCGCCGACGCGTCCGAACCGGACATCCCGCTGGTATACGTCAACGACGCGTTCACCGACGTGACGGGGTACGACCGGGAGGCTGCTCTCGGAACGAACTGCCGGTTCCTCCAGGGGCCTGAAACCAAGGAGTTGTTGAACTACCGGGCCGACGGGACACCGTTCTGGAACGAACTGACAGTGACGCCGGTCGCGGACTCGGCCGGCGAAACGAGCCACTTCATCGGCATTCAGCGCGACGTGACCAGCCGGAAGCGCCGCGAACGGTTGATCGGCGTCCTCAATCGAGTGTTGCGACACAACCTCCGCAACGACATGACCGTCATCGCGGGGCTGGGCGAAACCATCGCCGCGACGGCCGACGGCGAGCTAGCGACTCGTGCCGAGACAGTAACCGAGACCGCCCGTGACCTGGTGGCCGTCAGCGAGAAGGCGAAGGTGGTCGAGACGACGCTTCGGGACGACCCTGCGCCGCGGCCGCTCGACGTCGTCGAGGTCGTCGAACGGACCGTCGCGGACCTGCAGGAGGCGCATCCGGAGGTGACGATCCGGTGTGAACTGCCGGACGAACAGCAGGCGATGGCGACCGAACGGCTGGAGACGGTGCTCGTGGAACTGGTCGAAAACGCCATCGCCGCCGGCGGATCAGCGGTGACCGTTGCAGTCGTGCCGCCGGACGACGACGAAGGGCGCGTCAACGTGGAGGTATGTGACGACGGGTCGGGACTGCCGGCCATGGAGGTGCGGGTGCTCAAGCAGGCGAGCGAGTCCCCGGTGGACCACGGGAGCAGCTTCGGGCTATGGATGGTGAACTGGCTGGTGACCGAGATGGGCGGCGAGGTCGACGTCGCCGCTGCGGACGGGACGACCGTGACGATAGCGCTACAGGGGGGGCACCGCGACGACGCACCTCGCGGCGGTGCCGTGACCGAGGCCGCGCTGGGCGACGACCCTAACTCGTGGGACTGGTGACGGAACAGCACGGTCGGCTGTATCCGTTTCCCGGTGATTCGCCGGGCGGTCCGGCGAAATTCTCGACGGACTTACAGCCGGCAGTATCACAACCGACCGCACACGGCCTGCTATCAGCCGTGGAGCGCCCGAGGGGACGAGCAGGGCGGGGTAGTTCACCCCGCCGGGTCGGTTCACCGGCCAGGATCGTGTGATATGTTCCCGTACCAGTAGACCTATATAGTGCTGTGGTATACCATAGCACGTATGGCATCAGCACCGAGCACGGACGAAGACATGCTCGACGAATTCCTCGCCCAGCGCGGCCACGACGTCGAGAGCTGGGACCGCAGCTACAACAAGAAGCAGTGTCCCGACTGCGGCGGACTCCACGACTCCGGCGCGACGGAGTGCTCGGTATGCGGCTGGTCGCCGGTCTGACCCGGCGTCGTCGGTTTCCATCCCGTTTTCCGGTCGCGACAGCCAGCGTCGGCAACAGTGACTGTTATAACGGTAGCGAGGCGAAAGCTCACCCGTTCACGGGTGGGATGAAGCCGACAACTGGGAATCTGTCCACGTTTGTAGCCACGGCAGGGGTTGGATGCTTGCGTAACATCTTTAGATGAGTGGTTTCTATATACTGACGATGCCTCGTGGGTTCGACAGGGAACGTACCAACGTCCATAAACTCCAGTACCACTTCATCTGGTGCCCGAAGTATCGTAAGTCGGTACTCAAAGGCGAGGTACATGACCGCCTCAAAGAACTTATCGAGGACAAAGCCGACGAACTCGGATTAGAGATACTGGAGTTGGCAATTCGTCCCGACCACGTTCACTTGTTCATCACGGGCGACCCAACGCTCACCCCGAACAAGATAATGCAACAGGTCAAAGGCTACTCCTCCCGCCACCTCCGCGACGGGTTCGACTTCGGCTTGCCCTCGCTGTGGACGCGCTCGTACTTCGTCTCAAGTGCGGGCGACGTATCCAGCGAGGTTATTGAGGAATACATCGACGCCCAAGCAGGTGAGTAGTCATGCAACGGAACGTCTCAACCACGATACGGGTCAAACTCCACTCGCTGACCAATAGGAAGGCCGACCTGCTCGCCCGTGAATACGAGGCGTTCCAACGCGAGGTTCACGGCGGAGACGCCAACCTCTACTCCGCGACCAAGCAACAGGCGTCGAAAGTCCAGCGACAGAAAGACCCGAACCAAGACACCGAACAACCCGTTGTTCTCCGCAACGACGTGCTGGACGTTGCCCACGACGAGGACACAGATCTCTCGTCGTGGTGGGTGAAAGTCCCTGTCTATGACCCCGAGAGGGGTCAGGGCAACTCTATCTGGTGTCCCGCCCACGTCCCGCACAAGGACGAACAACTCGTCCGTGAGGGCGATGTTCGGGACAGCGAACTGGTGCGCTGTGACGGTGATTGGTACGTACATCTCGTCGTCAAACGGTCTGTGACCGTCCAAGACGAGTACGACGACGTGCTGGCTATCGACATGGGGGCACGGTGGGTCGCTACCTGTGCGTTCCTCTCCGACCGCAAAACCACCTTCTACGGCGCGGAAGTGCGTCGTATCCGTGAACACTACAAGCAACTGCGGAAGTCCATCGGGAAAGCGAAGCCCCGACAGGGACAGCAGGTGGTCGAGCGCATCGGTGATGCGGAAGCGCGGAAGGTAGACGACCGCCTCCACAAGATTGCTCGACAAATCGTGGAGGACGCTGAAGAACGGAACGCGATCATCGTCGTGGGCGACCTCGGCGGGATTCGCAAAGACAACGACAAGGGGCGGTACGTCAACGACAAGACCCACAAGATGCCGTTCGCTCGCCTCCTGAACTACATCGAGTACAAAGCCCACGACGCTGGCATTGACGTGAAGTTGGTCGATGAGTACGACACGTCGCAGACGTGCAACCGCTGTGCCTGCGAGGGCGTCCGAGAGACGCAGGGACGTTTCGAGTGTCCCGAGTGTGGACTGGACGACAACGCAGACAAGAACGGTGCGCTGAATATCGGTAAACGAGCCTTGGGCAAGTTCTCGAAACCGCTGTCCGAGGCGGGGGCTGTGCTGGCACAGCCCGAAACGCAGGTCATCATCCAACGTGACGACGAACCTGCGAACCTCCCCCTACTCGTGGATTCAACCCCAAGTGAGGGAACCCCACGGCTTTAGCCGTGGGAGGACGTCAGGCCGATCACTAAAGCTTTAGCCGCGAGCCCCCACAGGAGTAGATATGTCATCGGAAGGTGAGTTCGAGGGCTACGGCGGACGCCACGTCCCGGAACCGCTCGAGGAACCGCTCGCGGAACTGACGGCGGGCTTCGAGGCGGCCATGGACTCGGCGGAGTTCCACGAGCGCCTCGAGTCCCTGCAGAAACACTACGGCGGGCGCCCGACGCCGGTGTTCCGCGCCGAGACGCTCAGCGAGCGCTACGACGCGAACATCTACTTCAAACACGAGGACCTCCTCCACGGGGGTGCGCACAAGCTCAACAACACGCTGGGCCAGGGGCTGCTGGCCGAGCGCGCCGGCAAGGAGCGACTCATCGCCGAGACGGGCGCCGGCCAGCACGGGACCGCCACGGCGATGGTCGGGGCGCTGCTGGACATCCCGACGAAGGTCTACATGGGCCGGAAAGACGTCGAGCGCCAGGAGATGAACGTCTTCCGGATGCGCCTCCTGGGGGCGGAGGTCGAGGAGGTCACCCGCGGCAACGAGGGGCTGGCCGAGGCCGTCGACGCGGCCATGGAGGACCTCATCGAGAACTACGAGGACACCCACTACCTCGTGGGGTCGGCGGTGGGGCCGGACCCGTTCCCGCGGATGGTCCGGGAGTTCCAGTCGGTCATCGGGCGGGAGGCCCGCGAGCAGATCCGGAAGTTGCACGGCGACCTGCCCGACGCCTGCGTGGCCTGCGTCGGCGGCGGGTCCAACGCCATCGGCCTGTTTCACGCGTTCAAAGACGACGACGTGGCCTTCTACGGGGCCGAGCCCGGCGGCAAGAGCGAGGACCACCACTCGGCGCCGCTCTCGAGGACCGAACAGGACGAGCCCCAGGTCTTCCAGGGGATGAAGACGAAGGTCATCGACGAGGACACCGAGAACCACTCGGTCTCGGCCGGGCTGGACTACCCGGCCGTGGGGCCCGAACACGCCGCCCTGCAGGAACTGGGCCGGGCCGAGTACCACGCCGTCAGCGACGAGGAGGCGCTCGCGGCGTTCCGGGAGTTCAGCGAAACCGAGGGGATCATCCCGGCGCTGGAACCCAGTCACGCCATCGCGCTGGCGCTGAAACTCGCCGAGGAGGACCGACACGACACCATCCTCGTCAACCTCTGTGGCCGCGGCGACAAGGACATGCAGACCGCCGCCGAGAAGTTCGACCTGAGCTGACCGGCGCTCGCACGTTTCCCGACACGCGTTCGGTGACACGGAACAGCGTCGTCTCACGTTGCAGGTCCCGACGGCTCGCGTCGACGGGGACGGGCCTTCATCGCCGCGACAGGCCCCCCGTTCGCCCCTGTGTCTGGGGTTGTCATCCGGTCTCGAATTTCGGCGCGAGAAGCCTCGTATCCATCCTTCACGATTAATCGGTGGCGACATAGTGAAAACCCTTTAGTCCGGTCCACGTCTGTTTCCAATACGGCACCGCAACGGGGCCGGTCATATCCATGACAGACGACCAACTGATCTGGCGGATCGCGGGCGGTTCCGGCGACGGCATCGACTCGACGAGCCGGAACTTCGCCAAGGCCCTGATGCGCTCGGGTCTGGACGTGTTCACGCACCGACACTACCCGTCGCGCATCCGGGGCGGCCACACGTACGTCGAGGTACGCGCGGCCGAGGGCGAAGTCCGGTCGCGTGGGGACGGGTACAACGTGCTCCTGGCGCTGGGTGACAGTTTCGCGCGCAACCCCCAGGAGGAGGCCTACTACGGCAACGAGGAACTCAAGCCCCTCTACGAGAACTTCGACGACCTCCACGAGGGCGGGATCATCGTCTACGACTCCGGCCTCATCGACGAGGAGCAGGTCGAGGAGGTCGGCCTCCACGAGAAGGCCGAGGAGAACGACTGGCACGTCTACCCGGTCGACCTGCGCGCCATCGCGAAAGAGCACGGCCGCGAGGTCATGCGCAACAACGCCGGCATCGGCGTGCTCTCGACGCTGCTCGACTTCGACACCGCCTACTACGAGGAGATCATCAGCGGGGTGTTCGACGAGGAGATCGCCGAGGCCAACCACGACGTGATCGCCGACGGCGCCGCGAAAGCCGAGGAGTTCGACGAACACCCCGACTTCTCGATGCCCACCGCCGACGAACCCGAGGAGACCCAGGCGCTGGTCTCGGGGAGCGACGCGATCGCCTACGGCGCGCTGGACGCGGGCTGTCGGTTCATCGCCGGTTACCCGATGACGCCGTGGACGGACGTGTTCACGATCATGTCCCAGACCCTGCCGAAGTTCGGCGGCATCTCCGAGCAGGTCGAGGACGAGATCGCCGCCGCGTCGCTGGCTATCGGCGCCTCCCACACCGGCGTCAAGGCCATGTCCGGGTCCTCGGGCGGCGGGTTCGCCCTGATGAGCGAACCCCTCGGGCTCGCGGAGATGACCGAGACGCCCCTCGTGTTGATCGAGGCGATGCGGGCCGGCCCCTCGACGGGGATGCCGACAAAGCCCGAACAGGCCGACCTCGAACACGTCCTCTACACCAGCCAGGGTGACTCCGCGCGGGTCGTCATGGCCCCCGGCAACCACCGGGAGTGTTACGAGCAGATCCGGACGGCCTTCGAGGTCGCCTACGACTACCAGATCCCGACGGTCCTCATCTACGACCAGAAGCTCCAGGGCGAACTCCGCAACATCGACGCGAGCTTCTTCGACCGGGATCCGGACCCCGACCCCGGGTCGGTGCTCGACGAGGCGGCCATCGAGGAGGCCGCCGAGTACCACGCCGAGAAGTTCAAGCGGTTCCGCTACGACGGCGAGGAGGGCGTCAGCCCGCGGACGGTCCCCGGCCAGAAGGGCGGGCGCTTCCTCGCGACCGGCAACGAGCACAACGAGGCCGGCCACATCAGCGAGGACCCCACGGACCGGACGCTACAGATGGACCGCCGCCTGGGCAAGTTCGAGCACATCCGCGAGGAACTCGACGCCGAGGGCAACCAGACCCACTACGGGCCCGACGAGGCGGAGTACGGCGTCATGACCTGGGGCAGCCAGCAGGACACCGTCTTCGAGGCGGTCGACCGCCTCGACGAGGCCGGCCACTCGGTGAAGGCGCTGGGCGTCAGCGACATGATGCCCTACCCCGTCGCGGAGGTCAGCGAGTTCCTGGAATCCGTCGAGGAGTGCGTCGTCGTCGAGATGAACGCGACGGGGCAGTTCCGGGGGCTCACCCAGAAGGAGACCGGCCGGTTCGGGCCGAAGCTGTCGAGCCTCCTCAAGTACGACGGAAACCCCTTCGAACCCGCCGAGGTCGTCGAGGGGTTCGAATCGAGCGTCAACGGCGAGGAACTGGGCGAAACGAACATGAAGTACGTCCCCGCGGCAGGTGACTAACACATGAGTGCATTCAGCGCGATCGGCGAGCAGCGAGAACCGGACGAGGACGAGTTCACACCCGGCATCGAGCCCCAGCCGACGTGGTGTCCCGGCTGTGGCGACTTCGCCGTCAACAACGCCCTGAAGAAGGCGATGGCCGACCTCGGGAAGAACCCCGACGAGGTGTTGCTGTGTACGGGCATCGGCTGCTCGGGCAAGCTCAACAGCTACTTCGAGAGCTACGGGTTCCACACCATCCACGGGCGGTCGCTGCCCGTCGCGCGGGCGGCGAAACTCGCCAATCCCGGCGTCGAAGTGGTCGCCGCCGGCGGCGACGGCGACGGCTACGGCATCGGTGGCAACCACTTCATGCACACCGCCCGGGAGAACCACGACATGACCTACATCGTGTTCAACAACGAGATCTTCGGCCTCACGAAAGGCCAGACGTCCCCGACGAGCCCGAAGGGCCACAAGTCCAAGACCCAGCCCAGCGGGAGCGCAAAGGACCCCGTCCGGCCGCTCTCGCTGTCGCTGGCCTCGGGGGCGTCCTACGTCGCCCGCACGGCCGCGGTCAACCCCAACCAAGCCGCCGAGATCCTCGCCGAGGCCATCGAACACGACGGGTTCGCCCACGTCGACTTCCTCACGCAGTGTCCCACCTGGAACAAGGACGCCCGCCAGTACGTCCCGTACACGGACGTCCAGGACTCCGACGAGTACGACTTCGACGTGACGAACCGCCAGGAGGCCGGCGAGATGATGTACGAGGTCGAGTCCAAGCTCTACGAGGGAGAGGTGCTGACCGGGCGCTTCTACCGGGACTCGGAACGCCCCTCCTACGGCGAGGAGAAACGCTCGACCGGCGAGATGCCCGGGGAACCGCTGGCCGAGCGGTACTTCGACGAGGACGCCGAGTGGGAACGGTCGGCCGACTCGCTCATCGAGAAGCACACGTAGCCGCGCCGTCCCCGGCGGAGCCTCGGCCGGCTCTTCCGGACGGGAATACGTTTACGGATTCGCAAGATATTTTTCTCGGGATAGCAAACGATAGCGCATGAGTGCCGGATCGACGGAAGAACGCATCTTATCTGTCCTGGAGGACGACGCCCAGGCTTCCTACGCGGAGATCGCCGACCGCGTGGACGTCTCGAAGCCGACGGTGCGCAAGTACATCGAGCGCCTCGAGGACGAGGAGGTCATCGTGGGGTACTCGGCCGACGTCGACCCGAAGAAGCTCCCGAGCCGGAGCATCGCGCTGGTGGGACTGGACGCCGAGAGCGAGCGCTACGTCGACGTGATCCGCGCGCTCAAGGACGTCCCCGAGGTGGAGGCGCTGTACACCTCGAGCGGCGACCACATGCTGATGGCCGAGGTCCGCGCACAGGACGGCGACGCCGTCGGCGACGTCATCGACGAGCGCATCCTCGGTGTCGAGGGCGTCACAGCCGCCCACCCCTCCTTCCTCCAGGAACGACTGAAGTGATACCCATCGGGCCGACCGGGGACGCCGTGGTTTTTAGGCGCCCTTGCACAAACGGTCCGGTATGACCTCGCGGCTGGTGCTGGGGAGCGGGCGGCTCGCCCACGCGCTCGTGGGCCGTCTCGCCGACCGGGCCGGCGGGCTGACGGTCCTCGCGGACGACGAGGCGGCCGCGCGCACCTTCCGGGAGGAGGGCGTCGGCGCCGAGGACGCCGACATCACCGACCCCGAGGCCTTCGCTGGCCGGCCGGCCCCGAACGCCGTCGTGGTCGCGACGGACGACCCCGCGCGCAACGAGGCGGCCGCCCGGGCCGCGCGGGACGCGTATCCCGACACCTTCATGCTGGCCTTCACCGGCGTCGACCCCGCGCCCGAGACGGGGACGGCGCTCTCGGCCGTCGCCGACGAGGTGGTCGACCCCACGCGGGAGACGGCCGACCGCGTCCTCGACGCGTCGGGCGACGGGAGCGTCCGGGCGCGGAAACTGCTCTCGGTCCTCCGGGGGCTGGACGGCCCGCTGGCGGTCGTCGCTCACGACAACCCCGACCCCGACGCCATCGCCAGCGCCGTCGCGCTTCAGGAGACCGCCGCGGAAGCGGGCTGTGCGGCCGACGTCTGTTACTTCGGGACGATCAGCCACCAGGAAAACAGGGCGTTCGTCAACCTGCTCGACATCGAGATGCACAACCTGGACCGGGGTGCCGACCTCGCGGAGTACGCGGGCATCGCGCTGGTCGACCACTCGCGGGCGGGGGTAAACGACGGTCTCCCCGAAAACACGGCCGTCGACATCGTGATCGACCACCACCCGCCGCGGGCGCCGGTCGACGCCCGGTTCGTCGACCTGCGCAGCGACGTGGGCGCCACCAGCACGCTCATGGTCGACTACCTCCGGCGTCTCGACGCCGCCCTCTCCGGGCGGACGGCGACGGCGCTCCTCTTCGGCATCCGCATCGACACCGACGAGTTTACCCGCGAGGTCTCCCCCGACGACTTCGCCGCGGCCGCGTACCTCCTTCCGGGAGCGGACCTGGGAACACTCGACCGCATCGACTCCCCGAGCATGAGCGCCGACACGCTGGAAACGATCACCCGCGCCATCCGGAACCGCAAGCGCCACGGCACGGCGCTGATCAGCGGCGTCGGTCGACTGCGGGCGCGGGACGCGCTCGCGCAGGCCGCCGACCGCCTGCTCAACATCGAGGAGGTGACGACCACCTTCGTCTACGGCATTTCGGATGGGACCGTCTACGTCTCGGCGCGGGCCCGGGGCGCCGACATCGACCTCGGCGAGACGCTCCGGGACGCGTTCGGCCGGATCGGCAGCGCCGGCGGCCACGCCGACATGGCCGGCGCCCAGCTCTCGCTGGGGCTGCTGGAGACGGTCGACGGCGAGGACGAGTCGCTGACCGCGGTGGTCGACTCGGTCATGGTCAACCGCTTCGTCGAGGCCTACGACTCCCGGACCAATCGTCGGGTCACCGACCTCTATCCCGACGACGGCCACAACGTCTTCGGCAAGGAGGTACACGATGTCCCGGGCGAGCCCGATTTCTCCCTCGGGAGCGTGGACCCCGGCGACGTCGACCCCGCCGGTGCCGACGACGCGGCCGAGGGCGACGACGACCGGTCGTCCTGACCGCGGCGTTTTTCCCCCTGAGACGAGTGTGGACGGACGATGGCCACGGACCGCAAAGCGACGGTGGGCGAGTACATGACGCCGGACGTGGACACGGTGTCGCCCGACGAGCGCGTCGGGGCCGTCGCCCGCCGGATCGCCGAGAGCGACGAACACAGCGGCTTTCCGGTCTGTGTGGGGCGCCGCGTCGTCGGATTCGTCACCGCGAGCGACCTCCTGCGGGCCGCCGACACCGAGCCCATCGCGGGGGTGATGAGCGACGACCTGCTCGTGGCCCACCCGGACATGGCCGTCGACGACGCCGCCCGCGTCATCCTCCGCTCGGGTATCCGGAAACTCCCGGTCGTGGGCGACGACGGCGACCTCGTGGGGATCATCAGCAACGCCGACGTGATCCGCAGCCAGATCGAACGCGCCACCCCCGGCAAGGTCGACAAACTGGTGCGCACGCTGGCGTCCATCCACGACGTCTCGCCGACCCAGGAGCGGCGGGAGGTCGAACTGGCGCGGCTCACCCCGACCCAATCGAAGGTCTACGCCGACGAACTCGAGGGGCGTCGGTACGAACTCGAACGCGGCCTCGCGGAACCGCTGGTCGTCATCGACAACGCCGGCGACCGCTACCTCGCCGACGGTCACCACCGCGTGAAAGCCGCCGCCCGCCTGGGGATCGAGGAGATGGACGCCTACGTCATCGTCCTCGAATCGGCCGTCGACCTCGGAATGGCCAAGACCGCCGCCCGCGACGGCCTCGAGTCCATCGCGGACATCGCCGTCGTCGACTACGCCGCCCACCCGCTCGTCGAGAAGACCCACCGCCTGCGCGACGAGTGCTGACGGACCGGCCGCGCCCCGTGACTGCCCGGTTTCGCTCCGCGGGCGAAGCCAACCGGTAACCAAACTGCGAGCACGCTTTTCAGTGCCATTCAGTTATGGACCGAGTATGGACGACCCCACGGCCGGACGGACGGCGGCGTCGCTCGATGAGGAGGGGTTCGCCGCAGCCATCGACGGCGTGCCGGCGCCGGTCGTCGTCTTCGACGGCGAGGGGACGATCCGCGCGCTCAACGCCGCGGTCACGGACCGGCTCGGCTACGAGCGGTCGGACCTCGCCGGCGAACCGCTGGGGACGCTCTGTCCCTCGCTGTCGGTCGCGGCGGTCGCCGACCACTGCGAGGACGACGCGCCGGACCCGCTGACGGTCCGGGGACGGCTGGCCGACGGGACCGACGCGCAGTTCGACCTCGCGGTCGAGCGGCGGTCGGCGCCGGACGGCGACCGGCACGTCGCGGTGGTCCACGACGTGACCGACAGCCGGGAGCGGCTGCGCAACCTCGAACAGTACGAGCGGATCGTCGAGACGATCGACGACGGGATCTACATCCTCGACGACGCGTTCAACATCATCTCGGTCAACGAGGCGGTCTCGGAGCTGACGGGCTACGACCGGTCGGAACTGACCGGTGCGAACGCCTCGATCCTCGCGAGCGAGGAGACGCTCCAGGAGGCCGCGGCGGTGAGCGCGGCGCTGGTCTCGGGCGACAGCGACGCGGCGACGATCAACACCACGCTCCAGCGGGCCGACGGCGACGAGTTCCCGGTCGAGACGCGCTTCTCGGTGTACCCGTTCGGCGACGGGAGCTACGGCCAGGTGGGCGTCGTCCGGGACATCAGCGACCGCATCCGGTACGAACACGGCCTGTCGGCCATCCACGAGTCGACACAGCAGCTGCTCGGTGCCGAGACCCGCGAGGCGGTCGCGCGGATCGTCGCCGACGCCGCCGACGACCTCGTCGGGCTCTCGGCGGCGGCCGTCTACCTCTTCGACGAGGAGGCCTCCGCGTTGCGGCCGGTCGCCATCGAGGGTGCCGACGGCGGGGGGCTGTCGCCGGTCGGCCCGGAGGGCGGCGACCTCTGGGAGACGTTCGCCACCGGCGAGCGGACCCGCGACCGGTCGGGGTCGCCGCTGTCGCTCGGCGGCGCCGAACTGGCTGCCGGCGCGGGGGCCTACCTCCCGCTGGGAACCCACGGCGTGTTCCTTGCGGCGGTCCCCGTCGGCGAGGAGTTCGCCGCGTCGACGGCCGAACTGGTCGACATCCTCGCGGCCAACGCCGAGGCCGGGATGGACCGCGTCGACAGGGAACAGCGCCTCCGGGAGCGCGACCGGGAGCTCCGCGAGCAGAACGACCGGCTCCGCCGGCTGGAGGCGACAAACGAGGTGATCCGGGGGCTCGACCAGGCGCTCGTCGGCGCCGAGAGCCGCGAGGCGGTCGCATCCGCCGTGTGTGACCGCCTGGCCGACTCCGAGCTCTTCTCGTTCGCGTGGGTCGGCCACGCCGACGACGAGCGGGTCGCCCCGGACGCGTGGGCCGGCGACGCCTCCGGGTTCCTCGACGCCGTGGAGCGCTCGCTCGACGCCGAGAACGGCCCGCCTTCGGTGCGGACTGCCCGCTCCGAGGCGGCGACCGTCTGTCCGTCGGTCGCCACAGACCTCCGGACCGAACCCTGGCGCCAGGAGGCGCTCGCCCACGGCCTCCGGTCGGCCGTCAGCGTCCCGCTGACCCACGGGGACGTCACCTACGGCGTCCTGACCGCCTACACGGAGCGACCGGAGGGGATCCACGAGAGCATGGTCGACGTGTTCGGCGAACTCGGTGAGACGGTCGCCAACGCGTTGAGCGTCGTCGACACGAGACAGTGGCTCTCGGCCGACACCGTCACCGAGGTCGACCTGACCATCGACGCGCCGTCGAGCCCCCTCACTGCCATCGCGGCCGAGACGGGCGCGACGCTCGTCCACGAGGGGACCGTCCCCGAGGCCGACGACCTCGCCCGGGTGTTCCTGAGCGTCGAGGGGGCCGACCTGGCGGCCGTCCGGGCCGCCGCCGACGGCCGGACGGTCGTCCGCCGGGTCGAACACCGCTCGGACGCGGAGACGGACCCGCTGGTCGTGCTCCACGTCTCGGGGCAGACTGTACCGGGGTCGGTCACCGACCACGGGTCGCGGGTCCGGTCGATGGTCGTCACCGGCGACGGTATCGAGGCGACCGTCGACCTCGCGCCGACGACGAGCGTCCGCGACCTCGTCGAGGCGCTCGAAGCCGACCACGGGGCCGTCTCCCTGGGGGCGCGCCGCGAGCGAGCGCCCGCCGCCAGCAGCGAGGGCGGCTTCCGCGCCACCGCCCAGGACCGCCTCACGAAACGCCAGTGGGGAGTCCTCCGGACGGCTTACCTCAGCGGCTTCTTCGACTGGCCCCGGACCACGACCGGCGAGGAGATCGCCGAGACCTTCGACCTCTCCCAACCCACGATCAACCGCCACCTGCGAGTGGGCGAACGGAAACTGCTCGAACTGCTCTTCGAGGAGTGACTCGGGCGCGCCCGGCTCGACCATCACCTCGGAGCGCGACGTGTCGAATCGGAGACGTATTCATATAGCGTCGGGGTCGACCCCGTCGAATCCAGTTAGCGAGCAGGCCTAACCGCCAAGCTGTTGTATCCAAAAATGACGATGGTCGAAGCACCCGACGTATATGAACCGACGGCGGAAGAGACCGTGAGTGACACAGTCATCCGCGCCCTCGCGGACTCGAAGGGAGTGGACCCCGCACAGCTGGACGTCCGGCTCTACGATGTCGTGGACCCGGACGCCCTCGACAGGCTCTGTGCGTCCGGCGGCGGCTGTCGGGTCGCCTTTACTTACGCCGACCAGCGAGTCGTCGTCGACGGGGGCGGGACCGTGCACATCACCGGACAGAACCGCACGAGCACCGAGAGCCCGGTGAACCCGCAGGTGCTCCGTGGCGCCGCGTCGCCCTGGCAGATGGTTTTCAATCGCTGACCGGCGTTTGTTTCTCGCGGAGCGTTACGCTGTCCTTTTCAGCGCCAGCTGGTCCCGTCGTCCGTTCACCCGGCTCGACCCCCCTGGACCCCCGGTAACGCCTTGTTAATCGTCTCTTTCCGCTGGTAAAATAGACTTACCGATGCGATGTGACATCATGACGCGGCACTCCGTACGGCGCGGAGAGCGCCCCCTCCTGGTACGTGTCGATAGCAGACCCGCAACCAAGCGAACGCAACCGGACCGAATCAGTCGTCTACCGGACGCGTTCCGGAAATAACGTATTTTACGGTAGGTAGCTCATACTCGACCATGGCAACACACAGACCTGGGGCCGGACTGTTCCATCGGATGAGTAACAGGGCATTACTGGCTGCATGGCTGGCTCACACGGTCGGTTGTAAGTCGTGTTCGGATTTCGTCGAATCGGTCGGCGAAATACCGGCAAATCGGTACAACCGACCGTATCAGACGACCGAGGACGGACTGCTCGTGCGTTCGGGTTTCGACGCGCTCGACGGGCGGTATCAACTGCTTACCGGGTCTCGCGCAAAGGAGTGCCGATAGATGGCGACGGCAGGCGCACCCGACGGGATTGACGGCCGCGGCCCGGCCGACTCCCCGCTGGAGACGGTCCGGGACGTGGAACTGCCCGAGCGCGTCGACCGGTTAGCCGACGCGTACGACCGGCAGTTCGACGACCGGGACCGCTTTCTCTGGCAGTGGATCTACGCGCTGTTCCCGGAGTTCACCCTCTCGTCGGTCGCGGACGAGTACGCCCGCCACGTCCGCACGCAGAAGACGATACTGACGATGTACGTGACGATACTGGACGATCTGCTGGAGACACACGGCGACCGGGCCACTTTCCTCGAGGTCTGCAAGTGCCACCGGAAAGGGCTGGAGCCCGACCCCGACCCCGCGGCGGTCGACGCCGACACCGTCGAGTTCGTCCAGCGCGTCTGGACGGCCTTCGAGACGGGACAGGAGGGCGCGCCGCGCCGCGAGGCGTTCGCCGACGTGTTCGCCTACGACCTCGACCAGACGATCAACGCCGTCGAATACAGCGCGGTCCTCTCGGATACGCCCGAGATGGCCAACATCACCGGCGCCCGTCGTTACGACTCGCACAACATGGTCCTCTTTGCCTACACCGACATCGACCTGATGTACTCGCCGGCGTTCGACCTGAGCGACTTCGGCGCGCTCCGGGACCTGGTCTGGGACCTCCAGGAGATGGCCCGCATCGGCAACTGGGTCACCACCTGGGAGCGCGAACTCGGGGAGGGCGACTACTCGTCCGGCGTCGTCGTCACGGCCCTCCAGGAGGGCGTCCTGACGCCGGAAGACCTGGGGGATGGCGACCACGAGCAGCTCGTCCGGAGCGTCCGGGACCACGGCATCGAGGAGCGCTACCGCCGCCGCTGGGAGCGCCTGCACCGCTCTGTTACCCGCCGGGGCACCGAGGCCACGAGCGTCGACCTGGACGCCCTCGTCCGCGGGATGGAGACCGTCTTCGAGTTCCACCTCGCCAGCGAGGGCCTGAAGTAACCCCCGATTCGTTTCGGATAAGAGTCCAACCGCAACCACCGCAACCAGCGTGAAAGCCCCACCCGATTCAGCCGGCCCAACGGTCTGAGCGGGTGGGACTGAAAGGGGCCGGCAGCTCCGGGAAGCCGGCCGACACAAGCACCGCAACGGAGTGAGGAGCGCAGCGAGGCCCGCGACCGGAGCCGCCGGGGGCTTTCACGCTGGTTGAACCGGTCCTATCTGCGGCAATGTTTTATCTGGTCACTACTCGGCGACCCCGCCCGAATCCTTATGCGCGCTCCGGCAATATTTGCGCGCATGTTCGACGAGGACGACCTCGCGTCGATCCGCGAGGCCCGCGCGGACTGGGAGCGAGAGACGCTGGACCCGGTCCTCGAGGGGTACGGCGAGCGCCGCGACCGGTTCGCCACCGTCTCCAACCACGAGGTCGACCGCCTCTACACGCCCGGGGACGTCGCCGACGTGGACTACGAGGAAGACCTGGGCTTCCCGGGCGAACCCCCCTACACCCGCGGCGTCTACCCGACGATGTACCGGGGGCGCACGTGGACGATGCGGCAGTTCGCCGGGTTCGGGACCCCCCGCGAAACCAACGAGCGCTTTCACTACCTCATCGAGGAGGGCCAGACCGGCCTCTCGACGGCCTTCGACATGCCGACGCTGATGGGCCTCGATTCCGACGACCCCATGAGCGACGGCGAAGTCGGCAAGGAGGGCGTCGCCGTCGATACCCTCCGGGACATGGAGATCCTGTTCGACGGCATCGACCTGGGCGAGGTATCGACCTCGTTCACGATCAACCCGAGCGCGCCGGTCATCTACGCGATGTACGTCGCGCTGGCCGACCGGCAGGGCGTCCCCCGCGAGGCGGTCCGCGGGACCCTCCAGAACGACATGCTCAAGGAGTTCATCGCCCAGAAGGAGTGGGTCGTCCCGCCGAAACCATCGCTGGACGTCGTCGTCGACACCGTCGAGTTCGCCGTCGCGGAGACCCCCAAGTTCAAACCCATCTCCATCTCGGGCTATCACATCCGCGAGGCGGGTTCCACGGCGGTCCAGGAGCTGGCGTTCACGCTCGCCGACGGCCTGGCCTACGTCGAGGCCTGCCAGGAGCGGGGGCTCGACGTCGACGAGTTCGGCCCGCAACTGTCCTTTTTTTTCAACTCGCACAACGCCATCTTCGAGGAGGTGGCGAAGTTCAGGGCGGGCCGGCGCCTCTGGGCGCGCCTCGTGGAGGAGTGGTACGGCGCCGAGGCCGACGCCACGAAGGCGATGAAGTTCCACACCCAGACGGCGGGCCAGTCGCTGACCGCCCAGCAGCCGCTGAACAACGTCGTCCGCGTGACCGTCCAGGCGCTCGCGGGGGTGCTGGGCGGCACCCAGAGCCTCCACACCAACAGCTACGACGAGGCGCTGGCGCTCCCCGGCGAGGAGGCGGTCCGCGTCGCGTTGCGCACCCAGCAGATCATCGCCGAGGAGTCCGGCGCGGCCGACATCGTCGACCCGCTGGGCGGGAGTTACGCCGTCGAGGCGCTCACCGAGGAGGTCGAGGCCGAGACGCGCGCCTACATCGAGGCGATCCGCGAGCGGGGCGACGGATCGATGGTCGAGGGCGTCCTGTCGGGCATCGACGAGGGGTACTTCCACCGGGAGATCCAGGACGCGGCCTACGAGTATCAGCGCCGCGTCGAGGACGGCGACGAGGTGGTCGTCGGCGTCAACGCCTACGAGAGCGACGAGGACCCGGACCCGGATATCCTCACGGTCGACGAGGAAGTCCAGAACCGGCAACTCGACCGCCTGGCCGAGGTCAAGGCTGGCCGCGACGACGAGGCGGTCGAGGCCCGACTCGCGGCGCTCGACGAGGCCGTCCGGGCGGACGAGAACGTCATGCCCCCGATCATCGACGCCGTGAAAGCCTACGCGACGATGGGCGAGATCATGGCAGTCTTCGAGGACAACTACGGGAGCTACCAGGAGACGGTCCGGGTGGCCTGACCGCGGAATCCGGGTGATCTGACGAGGGCCTTCCGGGAGGTCCGACAGGGATTTCCGGCGGTTCGCGGCCCTGGTCCCGCACCTGGACCCTACAGCAGGTCCTGGCGCCGGAAGAGCAGGTAGCCGACGACGGGGACGACGACCAGCCACCCGATCGTCGTGAACACGGCGTATGAGGTCTCGGTGGCGATAGTGTTGACCGGGGGGCTGGGGTTCGTGAGGAGGATCTGCCTGACGAGGCTGTCCTGGCCCCGGTCGAACACCCCGACGAGTATCTTCAGGTAGGCGTTGATCGGGTTGGCCCGGCCGAGGAAGAAAAACCAGTCGGGGTAGGGTGGGCCGGTCACCTCGCCTTGGGCCGGCGAGAGGTAGAGGCCGGCGAACTGGAGGATCATCCACCCGCCGCGGAAGACGACGTAGGTACCGATGATCCCGGCGGTCGCGCCGATGAGCGAGTTGGCGTCGGGTTCGGTCAGGATGGCGAACCCGATAGCGCCGAGCACGACGAACCCCGCGAGGATCGAACCCGACAGGAGGACCGTCCGGCTGACGTACTTGCCGGCGTAGGCGTCGAGCCGCGAGTTCGGGAGGCCCAGCAGGAACCGTATCGACCCCGATTCGCGCTCGTGGACGATGGCGCTGTAACTCCCCAGCATCGCGACGAACGGCAACAGAAAGGAGAGCAGGACGCCGACGGTCATCATGATGTTGTCGAAGGGTGCCGGGTCGCCGCCGCTCACGTCGACGATCTCGAACAGGAGGACGATCATCCCGATGCCGGCCGTGACCGCCAGAACCGTGAACGCGACGCCCCAGCCCAGCGGCGACCGCCGCAACCGCAACAGGTCGTCCTCGACGACCGTCCGGAGGCTCATGCGTCCCCCTCCGTCGACGGCCCCGTCCGGTTAGCGGCGCCTCTCTCGCCCGCCTCGC
>PXRS01000029.1:52606-58285 GCA_003023785.1 Halobacteriales archaeon QS_5_68_33
CGCTGATGGCCCGCAACTCGCCGAGTAGCGAATCGGGCGTCGACTCGACGGCGACGCTGACGACCGAGGCGTCCAGGCGGGCACGCAGGTCGTCGACGTCGCCCTCGGTGACCATCTCCCCGTCTCTGAGGATGCCGACGCGGTCACAGACGGCCTCGACCTGGTCGATGAGGTGCGAGGAGAAGAAGACGGTCGCACCGCGGCGGTTCTCCTCGCGGATGATGTCGCGCAGCTCGCGGACGCCGTTGGGGTCCAGCCCGGTCGAGGGCTCGTCCAGTATCAGCAGGTCGGGTTCGCCGACGAGGGCCATCCCGATGGCCATGCGCTGGCACATCCCCTTCGAGAAGCCGCCGGCCTTCCGGTTGGCGGCCTGCGGGATGCCGACCCGCTCGAGTATCTCGTCGGTGTCGACGACGACGCCCTTCGCGTTGGCGGCCCGCTGGACGTGCTCGCGGGCGGTCATCCGGCTGTAGACGCCATAGCCTTCGAGGAGGGCGCCGGTGCGAAACCGGATCTGCTTGCTCTCGGTCTCGGCGTCGTGGCCGAACACGCGGGCCGACCCGGCCGTCGGCCGGGAAAAGCCCAGCAGGACGTTGATCGTCGTCGACTTCCCGGCGCCGTTGGGACCGAGGAAGCCGAACACCTCGCCCTCCCGGACCTCGAAGGAGAGGTCGTCGAGGGCGGTGACTGTGCCGAACCGCTTTGTCAGGTTCTCTATCTCGATGACGCTCATGGGTGGAGGGTACGCGGGGACCCGCGTCTACGGTCCTTCTCTCCCAGTGCGGGCAAAAACGTATCGCACCGCCGTCAGGACGCCCCGCCCCGTGGACGAGAGGGCGTCCCTTCCTGCGTCGCCAGGACCCGCCGGGCCGTGGGGCTCGGCAGGCCCGTGTCGCCTCATCTCGGGACGGCACGGGGATAGGATTAGATTGATACGGTAGTCTTTCGAAGAACTCGTCGAGGGTCGATCATGACAGACGAGACACCACTGGAGGCGCGGCTGACCGAGCAGGAGTACTTCCGGCCGCCGGCGGAGTTCGTCGGCCAAGCCAACGCCACGGAGCCGTCGATTTACGAGCGGTTCGACGAGAACTACCCCGAGGCGTTCGAGGAGTACGCCCGGCTGCTGGAGTGGGACGAGCACTGGGACGAGGTGCTCGACGATTCGAACCCGCCGTTCTACGAGTGGTTCGGGGGTGGGACGTTGAACGCGTCGTACAACTGCATCGACCGCCACCTCGACGAGCGCAAGAACCAGGCGGCGCTGATCTGGGAGGGGACCGACAGCGACGAGCGCGAGACGATCACCTACCAGGAGCTGTACAACCGCGTCAACGAGACGGCCGCGGTCCTCCGGGACGTCGAGGTCCGGGAGGACGAGGTGGTGACGTGTCACCTGCCGATGCTGCCGGCGCTGCCGGTGACGATGCTGGCCTGCGCGCGGGTCGGGGCGCCCCACTCGGAGGTGTTTGCGGGCTTCTCGGCACAGGCGCTGGCCGACCGCATCGACGACGCTGACTCCGACGTCGTCGTCACCTGCGACGGCTACTACCGGCGTGGGGAGTTTCTCAACCACAAGGAGAAGTGCGACGAGGCGCTGGAACACGCCGACAGCGACGTCGACACGGTCCTGCTGTGGACGCGCCACGACGACCTGCACCCCGACGTCGAAATAAGCGAGGACGACCCCTACGTGCTGGTCGATGACTTGCTCGCGGAGAACGAACGGGCCCGCGTCGACCCCGTCTCCCGGGACGCGGAGGACCCGCTGTTCCTGATGTACACGTCGGGGACGACGGGCAGGCCGAAGGGCTGCCAGCACCGCACGGGCGGGTACCTCTCGTACGTGACGGCCACCTCGAAGTACGTGCTGGACATCGAGCCCGAGGACACCTACTGGTGTGCGGCGGACATCGGGTGGATCACGGGGCATTCCTACATCGTCTACGGGCCGCTCTCCGTGGGGACGACGTCGGTGATGTACGAGGACACGCCGGACCACCCGCACAAGGGCCGCATCTGGGAGATAGCCGAGCGCTACGACGTGGACATCTTCCACACGTCGCCGACGGCGGTACGGATGTTCATGAAGTGGGGACCGGAGCACGTCGAGGAGTACGACTTCGACTTCCGGCACATGACCACTGTCGGTGAACCGATCCAGCCCGAGGCGTGGCTGTGGTACTACAAGCACATCGGCGACGAGTCGGCCGTCATCGTGGACACGTGGTGGCAGACCGAGACGGGTGGCCACCTCATCACGAACCTGCCCGCGCTGAAAGACATGAAACCCGGGTCCGCGGGGCATCCCTGCCCCGGCATCCAGCCGGCGCTGTACGACGACAACGGCGAGCCGATAGCGGAAGCCAGCGGACGCGCCGGTAACCTGGTGATAGAGAAGCCGTGGCCGGGAATGTTGCAGACGGTGTACGGCGACGACGAGCGGTTCATCGAGGAGTACTGGCGTGATTTCTCGGACGTGAACAGCGACGACGCGGCGGACTGGGTGTACAAAGCGGGCGACGGCGCGGTCCACGAGCGCGACGGCTACTTCCGGGTGCTGGGCCGGTTGGACGACGTGATGAACGTGGCGGGCCATCGCCTGGGGACGATGGAACTGGAATCCGCTGTTGCAGAGGTCGAGGACGTCGCCGAGGCGGCAGTCACCGCGCGGGAACACGACGAGAAGGGCGAGGTGCCCGACGTCTACGTCGTCGTTCGCGAGGGGGTCGAACCGTCCGAGGACGTTCGCGACCGCATCGTCGCGGCGGTCGAGGACGAGATCGGGAAGTTCGCGCGGCCGGCCCGGGTGGCGTTCGTCGACGACCTGCCCAAGACCCGCTCGGGGAAGATCATGCGGCGCCTGCTGGAGAACATCTCGAACGGGGACGAACTGGGCGATACGACGACGCTCCGGGATCCGTCGGTCCCCGAGGAGATCCGCGACCAGATCCACGACGACTGATACGGTCGGTCGTACCGATTGACCGATATTTCGCCGACCGATTCGACGGAATCCGGAACTGATTGACAACCGACCGTATGCTAGTGTTTGCCACGAGCATTTACCGATGAGTCGGTCGGGTCACCGCGTGACAGCGTTTCTCCGGACCGGACTGGCGGGGTATCGTCGGATCTCTCGTCAAACCCGGCATAAAGTATTTGAATCGCATACGGCTTGTGAGAGACAATGACCACGCGCGCAGTCGCGGAGATGGACGACTGGGAGTCGAGCCCCTTCAGCGGGGGGTACGCGGGCCTCAGAGACCTCGTCGACGACGAGTTCTCCGGTATCGTCCAGTCCGGGGCGGCGAAACTGTGTCTCCTGAACGGGACCGCGGTCGGCGTCCCGGACGGAAGCATCGAGGGCTTCGACGGGGCGAGCGGGACCGCTTACGAGGCGTCGTCGCCCGCGCTCCCCTTGCTGGCGATGATGCAGGACCGGAGCGACGAGGTGCGCGCGAAGTACTACACCGAGGAGACGCCCATCTCGGAGGTCGACCGGACGCTCTCGGACGGCGGCTTCTCCGGGTTCGTCGAACTCTCGGAGAACGTTCTCAGCGGCGACTACTACGTCGTTTACCACGCCGGCCGGTCGATGGCCGTCGCCTGGGTCGGCAACAGCAAGCAACTGCTCACGGGCGAGGAGGCGTTCGAGCGCGCCGACGACGAGGTCGGCATCTACGAGGTCCGCCAGGTCGATATCGAACCCGTCGAGATCCCCGAACCCGCTGGCGCTTCGGGCGGGGCGGCCGCGGGGAGCGGCGGAGCGACAGCGGGGACTGCCGCCGGAGCGCCAGCGGAGGCTGCCGGCGGGTCGAACAGTGACGGGACGGGCGGGACCGACGCCGGCGACGCTGCGACCGACGCGAGCGAGCCCGCCCGCGAGACGTCGGCGACGGACGACCGGACCGAGGGAACGGAGACGACGGAGGTGGCAACGGCCGACGCGGCCGGGGCGACCGGCGACACGGAACCCGCCGAGCGAGCAGTGCGCGAGGATTCGACCGCCGGGAGCGAGCGGACGGAGAGTCGCGAAAGCGCCCCCTCGTCCGGGGAATCACGGGCGGGCGACGCGTCGGCCGGTGCGGGCGACGTGACGACGCCCGCTGAGCGACTGGAGACGCGGTCGGTCCCGTCGCTGAACCCCGCGAAGACGAGCGACCCAGGTGGCGACGCCGTCGGCGGGGCCGCGACGGCGGTCGATTCCCGGAGCGACCCCGGCGAGGAGAGCGCCGCGCCGGACCGAGACCCGGCGTCGGACACCGCGAACGCATCGGGGGCGGAGTCCGGCGACTCGCGGCCGCGGACGGACGAGACGGCGACCCGGCCGGCCGAGGAGCGCCCACCGGCCGGCTCGCCCGGCGCGGAGCCGTCAGGCGACGGGCCCGACCGCGGTTCGGGGGCGAGCGAGCGGGTCGCCGACCTGGAGGCCGATATCGACCGCCTGGCGTCGGAACTCGCGTCGGCCGAGGGCGAGCGCGAGGACCTGCGGCGCGAGCGCGACGAATTGCGCGAGGAGCGCGACGAACTGGCGGCCGAGGTCGAACAGCTCGAAGCGGAGACCGAGCGGCTCCGGTCACAGCTGGACGAACTGGAGGCGGAGTTCGGCGGCGGCGCCGACGGCGGCCGACGGCTGAACCCGACCGAGGCGCTGGAGGGAACGAACCTCTTCGTCCGCTACGGCTCGAAGGGGAAGGCGACCCTGGAGTCGGCCCACGGCGGCAACGCCACCCGCGAGGAGGTCAGCGAGAACCTCGACCTGGAACTGCACACCCAGTTCGACGCCGCCGATGCGACCGTCGGCGACCAGCCGTTCGACGAGTACCTCCGCGGGACCCTCCAGTACCGCTTTGTCACCTGGGTGGTCAACGACCTCATCTACGAGGTCCGCGAGACGGGCACGGTGGCCGCGCTCCAGGACATCTACGACGCCATCCCCGACATCGACAGGGCGGAACTCGCCGGCACCGTCACCGCCGAGTTCACCGGGGACGGCCAGCAGCGCACCAGCGAGGAGTCGTTCGACATCGTCCTCCGCGACCGGATGGGTAACCCGCTGGTGGTCGCGAACCTCAACAACTCCCGCGAGGCGGCCACCGAGAGCATGATGAACTCGCTGGTCTCGGCCACCTCCCGCGTCAGCGAGTCGAACGCCTCGCTGGCCGCCGCGGTGTTCGTCACGTCCAGTTTCTTCGAACCCGAGGCCCTCGAGACGGCCGCCGACGCGACCAGCGGCAGCCTGCTCAGCCGCGACAAGCGCGAGAGCTTCGTCAAACTCTCGCGCAAGCGCGGCTACCACCTCTGTCTCGCCGAGGCCCGCGAGGACCAGTTCCACCTCGCCGTCCCCGAACTGTAGACCGACGCGACGCCGCCCGTCCGACTGTCGGTCGCGACGTGTGTTAGGAGAAAGGGTGCACTCATCGCTCGCTGAGCAACGCTCGAAAAACCGCCTCGTCGGGTACCGGCACGCAGATCAGATCAGGTCTCGATTTCGGCCGCGTCCTCGATCTTCATGCCCTCCAGTTTCTCGATGATGTGGTCGATCTTGCCGTCGAGGTCGTCGACGAACTCGCCCGTGTCCTCGGTCGTGATCGCGCCCTGGCTGGAGGGCTCGATGAGGTTCTCCTCCTCCAGGACCCGGAGAGAGTACCGAACCTTGTGGTGTGGGTAGCCCGT
>PXRS01000030.1 GCA_003023785.1 Halobacteriales archaeon QS_5_68_33
CGTCTCGTCAGTACGTGTGCAATGGCGACCGGTACGGTTGACTTCTTCAACGACACTGGCGGTTACGGTTTCATCGACACCGAGGACTCCGAGGAAGACGTGTTCTTCCACATGGAGGATGTCGGCGGTCCCGACCTCGAAGAGGGTCAGGAAGTCGAGTTCGACATCGTTCAGGCAGACAAGGGCCCGCGTGCCCAGAACCTGGAGCGTCTCTAACGATGGCACAAGGCACTGTTGACTTCTTCAACGACACCGGCGGTTACGGTTTCATCGACACCGAGGACTCCGAGGAAGACGTGTTCTTCCACATGGAGGACGTCGGTGGCCCCGACCTCGAGGAAGGGCAGGAAGTCGAATTCGAGATCGAACAGGCGGACAAGGGTCCGCGCGCGAAGAACCTGACGCGCCTGTAACGGATTCTGCCGCTCGCGCGGCACTGTCCGTCTCACGAACAGCGACTGCGTTCGTCGCGAAACACCGCGCCGCTCGGCGGCATCGCGCCGCTCGACGGGCGGCACCGTTCTCCCGGCCGGCACCCGCCGCCGACGGGGACCGTGAGGCGTATCAGGCGGCGGTTGCCACTGTCTGACATGAGCGAAGCTACGGAAGCCGTCGACGAGACGCTCCGCCGGCGGGCACGCGCGCTGCTCGAACCCGGCGAGATCGAACTCGTCGGCGTCATCGTTCCGATGGACGTCGACACCGACGACGAACCGATGCTCCACCAGCGCACCATCGAGGTCGGCGACGTCATCGCCGAGCGTTCGGGGTACGACCCCGCCGACACCTACGTCTACTCGGGCAACGACGACCCCGAGTTCGGTATCAACCAGCACCAGGGGCTCACTGTCGAGGAAGACGGGTTCGTCTGGGAGTGCCAGCAGCTCCTGCGCGAGGGGGCCTACGTCGTCGTCTTCTACTACGAGGCCGACACCGACCAGTCGGGGGTTCTGGCGGACCTCGAAGACGCGGGGTTCGACCCCGTCGGCGTCGAACCGGCCGACTGATACTGTCGGACACAAGGACGTGAACGTGCTCGTCGACGTTTGGGGACACGCATCTCGAAGACCCCGAAACAGTCACCGGGGCGGTGGCATCACTTGTGTCCGACAGTATGAGACGGTCGGTCGTACCGACGTACCGGTGTTTCGCCGACCGGTTCGGCGAAATCCGGGACGGATGACCGCAGGACGGTCAATCGCTCCCCGGCGTCGACCCCGGGGCGTTTCGCTCCATCTGCTCGACCGCGCGGGCGTAGCCCTGCCCGTAGAGGTGGAAGACGAGCACGAAACCATAGAGGAGGATGGGAATGCCGATGAGGACGATGCTCAAGAGCCCGCCGACGAGCGAGAACCCGAACCCGACGACGAACGCGAGCAGGATGGCGACGATGTAGTCGCTGTTTTTCGCGACGGCGAACACCTCGCGGACCTGCAGCGCCGCACGGAGGTCGTCCTCGACGCGCATCCGCGCCAGCGCCGCCGGGAGCATGAGCGTCGCGACGAGCAACACGACGAGCGCGGCCAACCCAACGGCGCCGCCTACCAGCAGCGCGACCAGCGTCACTGCGACGCCGCCGCCACCGCCGTCGGACCCGAAGACTGCTCCCGTGATGGCGAGAAAGAAAAGCAGGACCCCAAGGACGACTGACAGGACGATGGTCGGAATCCCCGTGTAGATCAGGTTCACGACGAACACCTTCAGGCCGTCGACGATGAGCGTCTCCCAGTCCTCGAACGCGGGGAGGCCGCGCTGGCCCGTCCGACCGCGGTCCAGTACCTCCAGGAGGTAGCCGTACAGCGGAATGATCGTGAGTCCGACGATGAACGACGAGAACAGGAGCACGCTCCCGATCAGGAACGGGCGCGCCGGGTCCTCGTCGTCATGCGGGTACGAGAGCGCCTCTTCGAGCATGCACCGAACCTCTCCCGGCCCTGATATAACGATTGTGTCCCGACGCCTCGCGGGTCGGTTCCGGGACGTCGTTCGACCCCTCGCCGACGGGACTCGTTCGTCGACGAACGGTCACTCCTCGGCGATGCGACTCGTCCCCGGTGGCAGGAACTCCTGGATGAGGTCGGGGCTCGCGACCTTCCGGACGAACGACTCGTCGGCGAAGCGCTCCTTGAACTCCCGATAACAGCGCTTGGCGACGTCGTTTTGCGCGTACCGACCGGGTTCGATGGGGATGGTCGTCTCCGCAACGGGTTCGATGGCATCGGGCGGGCCGCCGACCACGCGCGTCTCCGGTTCGCAGGTGATCCCGACCGCGATGCCGACGGCCGTGTCCCGGTGATAGGTCCGGTCGCCACGGATCGCGAAGCCGCCCTTTTCGAGGTACTCGCCGCTCTCGGGCGTCTTCGTGACCTGGTCGTGGGCCACCTCGTAGACGTCGCCGGCGAAGCGCCCATCCTTCCACACCGAGGAGCACGACACCGCGAACTGCGTGGCCTGGGCGACGCTCGACTCGGGGATCTCGACGTCGCCATCGTAGGACTCGCTCGGCCCCGTGGCCTTCAGGACGGTCGCGGGACCGCCGTGGGCCTGCGCATGGAAGAAGCGGTCGCCGGGGTCCAGATACTTCTCGACGATGGTCTCGTTGTCGTCGGCGTCGCGCCCGCCGATGACGAGGAAGCCGTCGCCGGTGTGAAACCACCTGAACCGCTCGTACCACGACTCCGATTGCCGGACCGGGATCGACGGCTCCGAGAGCCAGTCGACGTCCGCCTCCTCGTCGCCGGACTCCCCGTCCCCGGACTCGCCCGCGCCCTCGGCATCACCGTCCCCGGCGTCCCACTCCTCGCGCCGTCGCTCTATCTCGGCCAGTTCCGCACGGGTCTCCGCTATCGCCTGCTCCGCGCCCTCCTTCTTTTCCTCGATGCGTTTCGCCTCCTGATAGCACAGGTCTGCGTTGCGCTCGACGCCCTCGTCGACGTCGACTGTCACCTCGTGGTCGTCCAGCGCGACCGTCACCCTCCCCTCGCTGCTGTCCACGTCGCGAACGGCCTCCGCGGCCGCGATGCCGCGCTCGCGCCCCGCGGCGAACCGCTCGGCGATGTCGTCCCAGGAGTGGCCCTCCTCGCGGGCCGTCCGGACCGTCGAGAGGATCTCGTCGACGAGGTCGTAGTGGGCGTACAGCGCCTCGGCCTTCTCGCGCTCGGCCGCCGCCTGCTGCTCGAAGTCCTCGATGGCCCCCTCCTGCTGGGCGACGATCCGCTCTTTGGTCTCGACCTGTGACTCGAAGTCCGGCCGCTGGCGTCCGCCGGCGCCCTCATCGTCCGGTTCGTCGGCGTCGCTGGCGAACGTGACGTAGTCGTCGAGCGCCGCCGCGAACGAGTCGAACGGGACGCTGTGCAGGTGGTCGTACTCCGCCAGCGGAACGGGCGTCGCGTCGACCCGGCGGCCGTCGGGTTCGGTGTCGTCGGCCATCTCGTCCCGGTTTCGGTCCCCGTCGGTCTCGTAGTAGACGCGCGGGTCGAGGTCGCCCGAGCGGAGGCGCTCGGCGAGGCCCTCGACGGCGTCGTAGACCGCCCGCAACTGGTCGGCCGTCGTCTCCTCGATGGGAACGTTGTAGTCGACGCCAGCGCGGGTACACAGTTCCTCGCCGTAGAGGCCGCCGAAGTTGAGTTGCGTCGCGAGCGTCCGGACGACGTCGGCGTCGGACTCGCGCATCCGCGCCTCGAACCCCTCGTAGTCCACGGTGAGCGGGTTGAACCGCGCCGACGGGAACTCGTACTGCGTCCCCGGCGCGACGGTCCGGGACTTCAGCCGGACGGTTTCCAGCGAGTCGACCACCTCGCCGGTCGTGTCCAGCACCGCGACGTTCCCGTCCCCGAACAGTTCCGCGACCACGGTCGTCGTCTCGCCGTCCCGCTCGAAGCGCAACTGGAGAATGCGGTCGAACTCGAACTGCTCGATTGCCGCGAGTTCGGCGCCCTGTAGCCTGTTGCGGAGCATCATCGCGAAGTTCGGCGGTCGCTCGGGCGCCTCGGGGAGGTGGTCGGGGTCGACGACGGTGACGTACTTCCGTTCGCCGACCGAGACCAACAGCTCCACGCGGCCGCGGTCGTACTGGCGCATCCGGAACCGCAGCAGGTCTCGCTCGGGATAG
>PXRS01000031.1 GCA_003023785.1 Halobacteriales archaeon QS_5_68_33
GCAACGAACACTTGGCTGTCCATGACGGGCCACAGACAGTCCGTGAGGGCTGGCGTGCCAATGAGGCCACGGTACGTTTCTCGGCATGGACGGGTCGCAGTCAACCGGCCCCGAAGTCGGGTCCGTCGAAGCGAGCGTGACGCCACGTGCTGCTCCGCTCCCCGGTGTCAATCGGGGATAGAGTAGAGGACACCGACAATTACATTGCCGCTGGCGCCTGGCCCTGCGCCACAAGCCGACTCCGAGCGGGTGAGTCCCACCCGACGAGCCGGCGTGCAAGCCCCGCCCTCAGCGAGCGCGTCAGCGCGAGCAGGGCGGGGTAGTTGACAAGGCGGTGACGGCACATTCACAAGCGATAAGACGGGGTGGTGCTATGGTCCGATAGGATGGCAGTGCCACCTGTCGGCGTGGCGGCAGACGTCGTGCTGGCGGGCGTCGGCGGCATCCGGGCTCCAGCGGAGGTCTTCCAGCGGATCTTCCTGGTGTTCCTGGGACTGGGGACGCTCGTCGGGACGGTCGTCATCAGCTACACGCTCTACAACGCGTACAAGTACAGGTACCGGGAGGACGCGGACCCTGCCCCCGACGCCGACCGGCCGGAGCTGGGTGAGGTTCCCGAGGGGGGCGGCAAGGGCAAGAAGCTCTTCCTCTCGTTCGGACTGAGCGCGATCGTCGTGCTGTCGCTGGTCGCCTGGACCTACGGCGCGCTGGTGATGGTCGAGGACGGCGGCGTCGCACAGGCCGAGGGCGACGTCGACTCCATCGACGTCCGGGTCGAGGGCTACCAGTTCGGCTGGGAGTTCATCTACCCGAACGGCCACGTCGAGGACAGCCAGGCCGGCGGGAAGCTCTACGTCCCGGCGGACACGGTGGTCAACCTCACGGTGACCTCACAGGACGTCCACCACAACTTCGGGGTTCCGGACCTGCGGATCAAGTCCGACGCCATCCCGGGACAGACGACTGATGCCTGGTTCGTCGCCGAGGAGACCGGGACGCACACTGCCAACTGCTACGAACTGTGCGGCCAGGGCCACTCCTACATGGACGCCGAGGTAGTCGTCATGGAGGAAGCGCAGTTCCAGGACTGGTACGCGAACACGACCGGCAGTGAAACCGATTCGACCAACAGCACGGAGGCAGCGGAATGAGTACGGAACACGACCACGGCCACGATTTCCCCCCGATGAGTTCGGTAAAGCGGTGGTTCGTCACCACGAACCACAAGGACATCGGCATCCTCTACACCATTACCGCCCTGTTTTTCCTGCTGCTGGGCGGGATGCTCGCGATGCTGATGCGGGTGCAACTCTGGGAACCCGGCGCGACCATCCTCTCCGAGGGCGCGTACAACCAGGCGGTCTCGGCCCACGGGCTGATAATGATCTTCTGGTTCATCTCCCCGTTCGCGTTCGGCTTCGCCAACTACATCGTCCCGCTGCAGATCGGCGCCGACGACCTCGCGTTCCCCCGGCTGAACGCGATGAGTTACTGGGCGTACCTCTTTTCGGGCCTGCTCTTCATCGTCTCGTTCTTCCAGGGCGGGACGTTCAGCGGCGGATGGACGATGTACGCCCCGCTGAACGTGCCCACCTACATGCCAAACATCGGCGGGACGACGGTCGTCCTGGCGCTCATCATGTTCGTCGCCGCCGTCACGATGGGGTCGGTCAACTTCATCACGACCATCTACCGCATGCGCGCGCCGGGACTACGGATGCGCGACCTCCCGATGTTCTCGATGTCGATCCTGCTGACGGTGTGGATGATGCTGTTCGCGTTCGCGGCGCTTCTGGCCGCGCTGATGATCCTCGGCGCCCAGCACCTCGTCGGGGTCAACTACTTCAACGTCGACGGCGGCTCGCTCCTGTGGACCCACCTGTTCTGGTTCTTCGGCCACCCCGAGGTGTACATCGTCTTCTTCCCGGCGCTGGGCGTGATGGCCGAGGTGTTTCAGACGTTCACCGGGCGCCGCCTCGTCGGGCGCAAGTGGTTCGTCCTCTCGATGGTGCTCGTGGCGCTCCAGTCCTTTATCGTCTGGATGCACCACATGTTCCTGACCGGGATCAACCTCGAGATCAAGACCCTGTTCATGGTGACGACCATCGGCATCTCGCTGCCCTTCGACCTGATGGTGTTCTCGCTCATCTACACGATGATCAAGGGTCGCATCCGGTACACGACGCCGTTCCTGTTCTGTCTGGGTGCGCTGGTCCTGTTCATCATCGGCGGCATCACGGGCGTGTTTCTCGGTGCGGTCGTCCTGGACTACGAGTTCCGGGGCACCTACTGGGTGGTCGCACACTTCCACTACGTGATGTTCGCCGGCGGGACGGCCCTGATCGGCGGCCTCTACTACTGGTTCCCGAAGATCACGGGCAAGATGTACGACGAGTTCCTCGGGAAGGCCCAGTTCGCGCTGTTTTTCGTCGGGTTCAACCTGCTGTACTTCCCGATGTTCAGCGCCTGGGAGACGCCGCGCCGCGTGTTCGTCTACGAGACCGGGCTGGCCTTCTGGCACAAGGTCGCCACCGTCGGCGGCTTCCTGCTGGGCCTGTCGGTGCTCGTGATGCTCTACAACCTGTTCAAGAGCCTCGCGGTCGGCGAGGAGGTCGGTGACAACCCCTGGGAGTACGCGACCAGCGCCGAGTGGGCGGTTTCCTCGCCCCCGCCCCTGGAGAACTTCCCCGGGATCCCGGACTACCGCGGCGGCAAGCTGAGCTTCCTCGACGAGAGCGACCTCACGGCCGACGGCGGGACCGCCACCGACGGCGGGACGGCCGAGACCAGCGCGGCGACCGGCACAGGGACGGCGACCGGCGGCGCGCTCGCGACGGCCGAGCAGGCGCTGGCCACCGAAGTCGTCGAGAGCGAACCCGAACACGCCGACCACGCCAGTTACTGGCCGGTTGTCGTCTGTTTCGCCGGCTTCCTGGCGTTCCTCGGACTGTCCGGCGTCCGGGAGGGCGGCTTCTACCCGTGGCTCGCCATCGCCGGCGGCCTCCTCTCGGCGGTCGGGTTCGTCGGGCTGGCCCAGGAGTCGTTCCACGCGCCCGAACCGGGGTTCGCCGAGCAGTGGCCGTTCGAGGGCGTCGAGAACATGAAACTCGGCATGTGGACGTTCCTCGGGTCGGACATCGTCCTGTTCGGCGGGTTCATCGGCTCGTACCTGTTCCTGCGGGTCGCCAACGGCTGGATGCACTGGCACGAGGCGTTCATCCCCGAGGAACACGTCGTCATGCCGGGGCTGATCAACACGTATCTGCTGCTGGCGAGCAGTTTCGCCGTCGTGCTCGCGCTGGTGGCCGCCGAGCGCAACTCCAGCAGGGGCGTCATCGCCAGCCTCACCGCGACGTGGCTGCTCGGCGTCGGGTTCCTCGTGAACAAGGCCATCGAGTGGGAACACCTGTTCCACATCCACACGGAGGCGTTCCCGGAGGGCTGGGCGCTCGGCACGAACGTCGCCTCCTCGACGTTCTACCTGACGACCGGCCTCCACGCGGCCCACGTCATCGTCGGCCTGATCATGCTCATGTACATGATCCCGCGGGCGATGCGGGGCGCCTACCTCGGCGAGAACCAGGACAGCCTGGAGTACTTCGGCCTGTACTGGCACTTCGTCGACATCGTGTGGCTGTTCCTGTTCCCGCTGTTCTACATCCTGTAACGATGGCACGAACCAAACTCTACACCGCGATATTCGTGGTCCTGATGGTCTTCTCGACCACGCAGGCGCTGGTCGAGATGACCGGCCTCCTCGAGGAGGCCTACTGGGTGGCCTTCGGGCTCATCATCGCGCTGTCGACGATCAAGGCGGTGTTCGTCGCCGGCTATTACCAGCACCTGCGCTGGGAACCGCGCGCGGTCACCTACCTCGCGCTGGGCGGCGTGTTCGTCGCGCTCGCGCTGACGACCGCCGCCGCCTACTCCATCCTGTGAGCGATCGCCAGGGTTTAGCCCGACCCCGGTCTTGTAGCCGCCAGGCATGTCCAGGGCAGACGGTTCGACGGATGACTCGGGCGACAGGTCGCCAGACGGGTCCGCGGCCGGCGCGTCGACCGGCGGTTCCGGCGGGCCGAAATCCCGGCTTCGCGCGCTCGTCAACACGTGGCCGCGGCGGATCGCTGTCGGTATCGTCGCGCTCGTCACCGTGCTCGGTGCCCTGTACCTGGCGGGCATCATCGGTGCGCCGTCGGCGGGGCTGGAGGACCGCGGCGACTGGGGCGAGGTCACCGAGGAGCGCACCGAAATCATCACGACCGTCCGGGTGAACAACCCCAACCCCGTCGGAATATCGCTGGGTGAGAGCCTGACGGCCGACTACGACATCTACATGAACGGCGTGCGCGTCGCCGAGGGGTCGAAGTCGGACATCGCGGTCCCGACCGGCAACAGCACGACGGAACTCAGCACTGACCTCCTGAACGACCAGCTGCCGACGTGGTGGGTCGCGTTCGTCCGCGCCGACGAGACGGTCGAACTCGACGTGAACGCGACGTTGACGGTCGACGCCGTCGCCACCGTCGAGCGCGACGTTCACATCAACCGCACTATTCTGGAAGGCGAGCGCCCGGTCATCGGCGCGCTCTCGGCGGCCGCCAACGGGACGACCGATACCTACACCGAATCGGTCGACGCGTCCCAGTACGACGACGCCGTCCTCGATGACACCGGCCCGACGGGCGACTCGTCGGTGACTGCCGGCTACGAGGTCGAGCGAGCCTGGGCCACCTGGGAGTCCGTCAGCGACGAGGAGACGACGGCAGTGATCCACCTGCGGGTCCACAACCCCGGGGACGTGCCGGTCCCGGCCGCGCCCGAGGGCGTCGGTCTCGCCATCGACATGAACGACGTCAGCCTGTTCGAGGGCGAGACCGACGAGTTCACGCTCCGCAGCGTCGGCCCCGACACGATGATCCAGCCGGGCGAGACGCGGAACGTCACGTTCACCGTGACGATGAACAACGACCGCGTCGACGAGTGGTTCACCAGGCACGTCCGCGAGAGCGTCGGTCCCGGTACGGAGGCGACGGCGGTGAGCGCCCAGTTCCAGGTCGTCTTCGAGGAACCGGTCAGCGGCACGACCTTCCGCCTGCCCGCCGACTCGCCGGCGACCTACGACTGCGAGTTCCGGACGGCCATCCTCGTCGACGACCAGGAGACCGCGACGACCTGCGGCGAGGGCGCCCGCCCCGGGGCATCGGCGACCGGGACCGGCGCTAACGGGAGCGTGGACGCCGCGGCTACCGGCTCGCTGGACGGGACGGCCGTCCTCGACGGGACCGACGCCGACGGCGTGATGACGACCGCGGGAGAAGGCATCGAGACAGTCCTCTCGACCACGACCGTCACGGCATCGGGCGCCACCACGGCGACGCATGAACCCGCGCCACCGACGGCCCGTCTCTCGGCCAACCGGACGGAAGGCGACGCCCCGTTGACCGTCTCGTTCGACGCGACGAACTCCACTGACCCGAACGGCGACATCGAGGAGTACCGCTTCTCGTTCGACGACGGGAGCGGGACGACCACCGGCGCCACGCAGGTCCACACGTTCGACACCGCCGGCGTCTACACCGTGACCGTCACCGTCGTCGACAGCACCGACCGCCAGGACACCGACACCGTGACCGTCGAAGTCTCTCCCGGGGTCTGATACGGTCGTCACTGTTTGCCGGTGATTCGCCGAGGGATGACTCTCGGAAATGACTCACGATCGACCGTATGACGCCGCTTCTCACTCCCGTTCGGACGCGTCCCCGTTCTCGCCCGCCGATCCGGTGTCGGACTCGCCGCCGTCGAGCCCGACCGAGGGGAACCCGGGCCGCCAGTAGAGCAGGCCGACAGAGACGAGGAAGGCGACGGTCGAGAGGTCGAACGAGTAGGCGAAGACGGTCGACGTGAGCGAGACGTAGCCGCCGAAGACGCCGGTGGCCAGCGACGCGAAGATGGGGAACGAACAGCTCAGACAGGACAGCAGGCCGACCGCGCCCGTGACGACGGCCCCGGTCACGTCGAGGATGGCGACGTAGACGAGATACGCGAGGCCGAAGTAGCCGACGACGAGATACGGCACGAAACGGACGAACAGCTCGGGGGTGGTGTACGTGACTTCGACCATGGTGGGGGAGACGGGCGCGACGCTGAGTCCGAGCGAGAACTCCGAAGGCGGGTGGTGACCGAGTCCCACCAGGCCGACCAGCCCACCCCAGTTTGCGAGCAGCAGGAAGTAGGCGGCGGCGGCGACGGCGGCGACGGCGTGGCGACGGCGCGGAGCGGTCGGCTGGTCGACCCGGACGGCGGCCCAGAGGACGGCGTTGATCCAGACGAACGAGTAGAGGACGTACCGCGGCCGGGTGACGGCGCCGGACGTGCCGAGAAGGTGGACGAGCGTCAGAACCGACTCGACGCCGAGCGCGACGGCGACGACCGTGTACTCGGTCGGCCAGTTGATCGGGTCGACGCGTGGGTTTGCGTGGGCCATGCGGCCTCAGAATCCGATGACCAGTTTCGCGCCGATGACAGCGACGGACAGCAGACCGAGCATGACCGCGCTGCCGGCGACGGCCTGTGCGGTCGGGCGGCCGTTGCCACGCAACGCGAGGTAGACGCCGCCGACGAGGTAGACCATGATCGCTGCCATGAGGCCGGCGATGACGCCCGTCCCGCCGATGGCGCCGCTGACCGTGACCAGCACGGCCGCGAGGAACCCGCCCACGAGCAGGACGAACCCCAGCGTCCACGCCCCGGTCGATCCCGCGACCCGGGAGAGCGCCGACCGCGGCCGGCCGCCGCCCGCGTCGAGCGCGTACGCCGCCCGGGGGCGGTAGTGCTCCCAGCGCCGCCCGCGCAGGACCAGCACGACGACGCCGACCCCGAGGAGCGCCATTACCAGCGTGCTTGCGAGGTACGCCGCGTTCGCCATTGTCCTTCGAGACTTCTCGGTGGACCCTAATAACGGTTGCCAACCCGGCCCGGACGCGGGGACACCGCTCTCTCGCGGATCCCGCGTGTCCGTCCCGACCGGACGTATCAGCCGCGTTACCGGTGTCTGACGCGGCGATACGCTTTTTCCCCGTGCGGAACACGGGTATACCATGACGGACGGACCGGCAGGAGACGACGCCGAGGAGGCGGGCGACGGTACCGGGACCGGGCGCGAGGCTGGCACGCCTTCGACGGAAGACGGGGCAGCAGGTGACCGGGACACGGGATCGACGCCGGACGGCGGGGCGACCGCCGCGTCCGAGGGGTCGTCGGTGCCGCCGGACGTCAGGAAATACGACCGGTTCAAGAAGATAGACGGCGGCACCTACGACCGCGCCAACGAGTTCCTCCGCGACCGGACCTACATCACCGCCCGCGAGTGGGCCATCGCGCGCCTCTGTGCCGACTTCCGTACCGAAACCGGCGTCGAGATGACGAAGATCGGCAGGAACCTGCCCGAACTCGTCCCCTTTATGACCGACACCTACTCGCCGCAAGCCGTGAATCAGGCGCGGGCCTCCTTCGAGGAGAAGGTCCGGATGGCCGGCGCGACCTTCCTCTACGGGGCGATGTGTGACTTCTTCACCGCCGAGGAACTCGACGACGTGATGTACGAGGCCACCGAGGTGGCGAAGTTCCTCCTGGAGGTCGAGGGCGTCGAACTCTCCGTCGAGGAGGAGCTCGAGGCCGAGGACCGCATCTCCGAGGTGATGCGCGACGTCCGCGAACATTCCGTGGCGCTGCGCCACGACGAGGTGGAGTGTCCCGACTGTGGCCGCCACTTCGAGGCGACCGCCGGCGACGCCGGCGGGGACGCGACCGTCGAGTCCGACGACTGATACGGTCGGTTGTAACGGTGTACCGGTATTTCGCCGACCGGTTCGACGAAATCCGGAAATGATTTACAACCGACCGTATCATACGGTCGGTTACTCCCGCGTCTCGCCGTCCTCGACGACGTCGGCCGCGAGGTCCGCGATGTCACGTTCGTCCGGGTCGGACGCCCCCCCGTCGCCCGCGTTCCCGTGGATCCGGGCGTTTTCGTCGTCAGCGCTCGTAGCCCGGACGTTCCGGCCCACGGGGTCGGCGAACTGCTCGAACTCGCTGCCCGGAACGACGTCAGGGTCGCGCTCGTAGACGACGGTGCCCCGGACGGTCACGAGTTGCGGGAAGACGGCCTCGCGCCCCTCGAAGGGCGTCCAGTCGCAGTTCGTGTGCAACCGGGGACTGCTGATGGGGTGGGTCTCGGCCGGGTCCACGAGGACGAGGTCGGCGTCGTAGCCCGCCGCGACCCGGCCCTTGTTCGGGAGGTCGAAGACCTCGGCGGGGTTGGCGGCGGTCAGGTCCCGCACCCGCTCGTAGGCGAGGTCCCCGGCGCGGGCCTCCGCGAGCAGGAGCGGGAGCGCCGTCTCGACGCCGGGGACCCCCGAGGGGGCGTCCCAGATGCCCGCGTCCTTCTCGGCACGGGTGTGGGGGGCGTGGTCGGTCGCGACGATGTCGACCGTGCCGTCGACGACGCGGTCGTAGACGCGCTGGCGGCGCCGCTCGCGGCGCAATGGGGGGTTCATCCGCCCGAACGTCCGCAACTCCGAGAGGTCCTCCCGCGAGAGGAGCATATGGTGGGGCGTCACCTCGCAGGTCATGCCCGCCTCGCTCGCGATGTCGATCCCCCGCGGGGTCGAGGTGTGGGCGACGTGAACGGTCGTCCCGCGGTCGGCCGCCACCTCGCAGGCCCGGCGGACGGCCGTCGCCTCGGCGCGGGCGGTCCGGTAGGCGCTCCAGGCGTCGGCGTCGTCGCGCTCGCGGGCGCTCGCGTTGAACTGCTCGGCGTCCTCGGCGTGGACGGTGACGGGGACGCCCTCGCGGTCGGCCGCCGCGAGCGCCTCCGCGAACAGGTCCGCGTCGATGCCCATGTTGCCCGTCGAGTCGGCCAGGAACACCTCGCCGAGGGCAAAGAGGTCGCGAGCGAACAGCGAGTCGGGGTCCCAGTCAGGGGTGACGCCGCCGTTGATGCCGAAGTCGACGAGCGACGTCGTAGCGCACTCGAACTTCTCGTCGAAGGCGGCGCCGTCGACGGTCGGCGGCGACGTGTTGGGCTGGTCGACGACAGTGGTCACGCCCCCGGCGGCGGCGCTTTTCGACCCCGTCGTCCAGGTCTCTTTGTGCGAGTCGCCCGGTTCCCGGAAGTGGACGTGGGCGTCGACCATGCCGGGGAGGAGTCGCTTCCCGCTGGCGTCGACCGCGCGCTCGCCTGCAAGCGGTTCCAGTCCGTCTTCGACCGTCGCGATGCGCTCACCCTCGACCCGGACGTCCCGCCGGCGCCCGTCGGCGAGCGCCGCGTTCCGCACGAGCATACCCCACGTCTCGCGCCCGCCCCCCTAAATCCCCCGGCTACGCGCGTTTCCGTCGACTGATACTGCCGGCTGTAACTTCGTGAAGATATTCGTCGCCCCGGGGCGGCGAAATACCGGCAAATCGTTACAACCGACCGCATGACTCGACGGCCGCCTCCCGATTCCCGACGAGCGCCCGCTCGACCGACGGGACGACTCGCTCGGGACCGGCATCGCCGTCGGCGAGCGCGACGCTCCCTACGGTGTCGGGGTCGAACGGCACGTCCAGCGCCTCGTAGACGGGGTCGAGGACGCCCCTGATCTCGTCGTGGTCGCGGACGAGCAGGACGCCGGCGACGATAGCCACGTCCGTCCGGACCCGCTGGGCGAGGCCGGCGAGTTTGCGCAGCCGTCCGTCGGGGCCGGCCGCCTGCAGCGAGTGACTCCCGGGACAGAACGACCCCGGCGGTTCGCCCTCGGTGGCGTCGACGCCCAGCGCGTCCAGCGCGTCCCGGAGGTCGGCGAGCGTCGTGTCGTAGCGCTCGGCGATGCCGCCCCGCGGGCCCTCGACCGGGACGGCCCGGAGGAACGCGACCGTCGACCCGGTGTAGGCGACGGCGCGCCCGCCCGCCTCGCGCTCGACGGCCGGGAAGCCTCGTTGGCGGGCGGCCTCCCGGGCGCGGTCGTATCCCCCGGCGGTCGCGTCCCGCCGGCCGAACGCGACATGCCTGTGTGGTCGCCGGACGCGAACGGCCGGTTCGCGTTCCCCGGATCCGTCGGTCGCGACGCGTTCGACCAGTCGGTCGGTGATCGCGCGGTCGGTCTCGACCGTGTCGGCTCGCCCTCGCCAGACGCGCATACCCTGACTCGTGGCGCGATCGACAAAACCGGTCGGGTCGTCGTACGAGCGGTGTTTCCGCTCGGATTCCAGGTTCAGACAATACCGCCTGCCACCGGATGCGCCCTCGCGCTGGGCGATGTCCGGGCGGCGTCGAGCACCCGCCGGACTCCGCAGGTCGCGCCGGGTGTCCTCCTCGGCTCCGAGCGCCGCCTCGTCTCCTCGTAGCGGTGCACGAGGTGTACTTGAGCCGGATCACATCGAACCGCTCGATAGCCTCGCCGACGGCTTCTTCGCTCTCGGCGCGGTCCGTCGACCGGTCCACGTCAGGGACGGACACACCGGGTTCAGAGAGACGATTTTAAATACGGCGGGTCCAATCCCCCCACACGGCGTGATGCCGTGCGCTCGGTTGGTGTAGTCCGGCCAATCATTTCGGCCTTTCGAGCCGATGACCGGGGTTCAAATCCCCGACCGAGCATGGATTTTCGAGCAAACGCAGTGAGCAAGGAACATCCACGCACAGGGAGCGGGATTTGAATCAGGGAGGAGCGTCGCTCCGACCGTGGTTCAAATCCCCGACCGAGCATGGATTTTCGAGCGCGCTCGATCCGATGAGCCGTAACTTGGGTTATACTGCCGGCTGTAAGTCCGTCAAGAATTTCGCCGCCCCGGAGCGGCGGATATCGTTACGAAGTTACAGCCGGCAGTATTACTAGCGGCTAATACGGTCGGTTGTGGATCGTTTTCGGATTTCGTCGAACCGGTCAACCGACCGTATCAGGCGGGGGTCAGACGACGGGAACTGCCGGGTCGAAAGCGACGAAAACGGAAGCGCTTACGAGATCCACTCGACGACGTACCAGACGATGAGCGCGATGGTGGGAAGCGTGACGGCGAACTTCAGGCTGGCCATGAGGCTCACCTCGCGGATGTAGCCGGCGATGAGCGAGGAGAGCAGCGCCTGCAGGACCACGGCGTGGAAGAACAGCACCGAGAGGACGTCCACGTTGACGCTGCTGAGGTCACCTCCGGGCGCGTCGCCGGCGGATTCGGCGCCGCCGCCGGCGGTCTGTGAGGCGAGGTCACCCATGACGGTGAGGAACTTGACCTTCAGCAGAGCCATCACGCCCAGCAGCGTGAGGTACGTCATGATGATGATGACCATCTGCATCCTGGTGCGGGACTTGCGCTCGCGGTCGATGTCGTCCTGGTTCTCGCTGGCCTGAGCCGCCGTCGAGAGGACGTCCTGGATCTGGCTCGATGCCTCCTGGGCCTCGCCGATGAGTTTCACCGTCCGGGCCAGTCGGGGAATGTGATAGCGGTTGTTGAATTCCCGGAGGGTGTTCTTGAGGCTGGTCCCGTAGTTGACCTTCGCGTGCATGGCCTCCAGTTCGTCGGCCATCCGCCCGGACGAGGTGTCGGCGACGACCTTGATGGACTCAAGCAGGGTCATCCCGGTGTCGTTGGCGGAAGAGAGCTTCCGCAGGTTCTCCGAGAGGTTGCCGATGACGCTGCGGCGGGTCCGAAGATTCCACTCGTGGAAGAACGACAGGGGGAGGAGGTTCAGGTAGATGGGGACGTACAGCCACATGAACGTCCCGACGATTGCGGGCAGTTCCCAGGTGCGCCCTCTCGTTCCGGGCTGGATGAACCCGATCTTGTCGGGGACGCCCGTACCCGCGGGGGCGACGAACTCGGCGACGTTCAGCGGCGCGAGGTGGAAGAAGACGACAGTGGCGTAGAACACGAGCGTCATCGGCACCGTCAGCCCGAGGACCATCAGCGGGTTGTCCCGGAAGAAGACGTGGGGTGCCTTGAGCACCTCTATCACGCGGTAGGTGCCCTCGCGGTTCTTGATCCGGCCGAAGACGCTGTAGGTGCCGGTGTAGTTCTCGACGAGGCCGAGATTGAGGATGCCCTCGTCGGCCTCGGCATAGGTCTGGCCGTCGCCCGTATCCGGGCGCAGGTAGCCGTCGCCGATGCTGTCCTGGGTGACCGTCGAGGTGAGCACCAGAAATCCCAGGCCGGTCAGCGGGATCAGCCCGTAGACCGTGCCGAGCATCATGTCCATCCGGGAGCCGGGGGACATCATGCTCATGATGACGAGGATGATGATGAGAAGCAGGGGGAACAGCGAGAGAGTCATGTACATCTCGCCGAACAGCTCCAGGGTGTCCAGCACCTTCTTCTGTTCCTGCTTGGCGGTGCGGATGTGCTTGTCCTTCTGGTCTTCGAGGAACGAGGTCATGTCCCCGCCGGAGTCGACGATGGAGAGCATGTCCGTGAGGAACTGGCTGAGTTCCTCGCTCGGGGTCTGGAGCGCCTGATTCCTGATCGCGGTCCGGTAGTCGGTGTCGAAGTACTCCGTCTCCAGGACGATGACCTGGAACTCCCGGGAGACCTCGCCGTAGGTGTCGTCGGCCTGGGCCATCGCCTGGAGGATCTCGAGCTGGTTGAGGCCGCCGACCGAGAGGGCGTACATGAACGCGATGGAGTCGGCGAGCAGGACGTTGATCTCGCGCTGGCGGCTGTTGGCCCGGAAGTAAGGGATGGAGAGCAGGGATCCGAAGCCGGTCGCGAAGCCGACAGTCCCGAAGAAGATCCCGGAGACGAACGCCAGGGCGGGGATCTTGAGCGCGTCCGTCGCGCTGGCGACGCCCTCGGGGAGCTGCAGTCCCAGGATGGAGATGTCCTCGGCGGTGAGCTGGAGCACCTGTGTCAGGGTCAGATAGCTCAACAGCATGCCGAGCAACCAGAGCATCAGGCCCGCGATGACGCCGACGGCGAGCGCCCGCGAGATGTACATCTCGACGTTGTCGGCCATGCGGGCCTGCCCGAGTTTGTCCTCGACGCTGGCGACGAAGTCGCCGTCCTCGTCGAACACCCGGCGGTACAGCGGGTAGAAGGCGTCGCCAAGCGTGCTCGTCGAGCCGAGCTGGCGCGAGCCAGTGCCGAGGCTCATGCCTCGTCAGCCTCCGCACCGGCCGCCGGGACGAACTCGCTGAAGTCGAACGCCTCCTCCTCGTCGCTTTCGACCGGCGTGATGTCGTCTTCCTCCTCCATGCCGGTCAGCGCGCTGACGATGTCCGAGGTCTCCTCTTCCTGAATCCGGTCGAACAGCGGCCCCGCGTTACCCAGTATCTCTCCGGTCTCCGCCAACATCTCCTCGGTCGCCTCGGGGCGCGGGACCATCTCCTCCTTGTCGGGGTCGATGTCGATCTCGACCGACTCCATCTCCCGCAGGTCCTCCAGGGAGCGCTCCAGCTGGTCGTCGGCGATGAGCGCCATGATGGTGTCGGGGTCGTTGATGAACGCCTGGACGGTCGCGGCCACCTCGGTGTAGGTGTTGAGCCCCTGCTCGATGAGGTACGCGAGGACGACCTTGCGCTTGAACAGTTCCTCGTCGAGCCGTTCCTGGGGCCACCCGCGGTCGAACTTGATCTCCTCCAGGGTGTTGGAGTTGCCCATCTGGAGGTACTCGTCGGATTCGGCCTGCCACTGGTAGACGTCCCTGACGTTGATCTCGTCGTGTTCCGCGGAGTACTCGTTGATCTCGGTCAGCGTCTTGTTGCGACGGACCTTGTCGCCGTCGACCCGGGTCTGGGTCTGGATCGAGACGAGATCCAGCGCGGTAAAGAGCGTCTTCGAGACGTTGATCGGGTCGGTCGTGAACCGCTTGATGACCTCCGCGGTGGAGTCGGCGTGGAACGTCGTGTAGGTGGTGTGTCCCGTCGACATGACCTGGAAGAGGACCCGCCCCTCCTCCCCGCGCACCTCGCCCATCACGATGTAGTCGGGCCGCTGGCGCAGTGCCGCTTCGAGGAGGTCGAACTCGTCGACGTCGCCCTTGTCGTCCTGGCCGAACGACGGGCGCGTCACGCTGGCGATCCAGTTGCGCTGGGGCAGTTCGACCTCGCGGGTGTCCTCGATGGAGACGATCTTCGCGTTGCTGGGGATGAACAGCGAGACCGCGTTCAGCGAGGTGGTCTTCCCCGAGGCCGTCCCGCCGGCGAAGATCATCGACTTGTTGTTCTCGATGCAGAGCCAGAGAAACGCCATCTCGTCCAGCGAGAAGGTGTTCCAGTTGATGAGGTCCACCGGCGTAAACGGGACGTCCTTGAACTGGCGGATGGTGTAGTTGGTCCCGTGGTCGGAAACCTCCCGTCCGAGGGTGAGCTGGGCACGGGAGCCGTCGGGGAGCGTGGCGTCGACCTGGGGCTGGCGCTTGGAGATGCCCTTGCCCGAGCGCTGGGCGAGCTTGACGACGAAGTCGTCGAGTTCCCCCTCGCCGTGCTCGATGTTGGTGATGATGTTTTCGTACTCGGTGTGGTAGACGAACACGCGGGTGTTGTACCCGTCACAGGAGATGTCCTCGACGTTGATGTCGTGTTTGATGGGCCCGATGCGGCTGTAGCCGACGAAGTCGCGTTTCAGGCGGTAGAGCAATTTTTCGACCTGGTACTCGGTGAGCGTGTCGGCGTCCTCCTCGACGACGTTCGGTTCCGGGCGGGCCTCGATGCCTTCGAGTTGCCCCTCGACGCCGTCGATGTCGACGTCCATGCCGACCGCGTCCTTGAGCTGGTCGACCACACCCATGTTCTGCTCCTCGGGCGGGGTGTAGAGGTCGTAGCGGTCCAGGAGTTGTTCGGTCTCGCGCTGGATGACGTTGGCGCGGTCGGCGTCGGACCCCTCGACGACGACGTCGTCGTCGGAGTACTTGATCGACGAGCGGAGCTTTCCCGAGAGAAAATCGGAGATCTGGGCCTCGATGTCGTTCTGGTAGGGTTCGATGGCGTAGTACTTGCGCTCGTTCTCCTTGCGCGAGTGGAAGATGACGACACAGGAGTAGGGCTTGTTCACCCAGTAGCGCTCCTCCTCGACGAAGTGCCCTTTCTTCTCCAGGGGAACCGCCTTCTCCAAGTCGTAGCGGTTGACGACCGTGGTGTGGCCCTCGCGGGTCGAGAAGAAGTCGTCCTCGTCGAGATTCGGGTTGACGTCGACGGTCCGCTCGTCGACCGTGGCGGCGAGGCTCTCGGCGATACCGCTCGCTTCGGCGAGTCGGTCGTCGGTCTCGTCGGGGTCGAACCCGAGGTATTCCTCCGGTTCGAACGGAACCTTCTCCCCGTTGCTGTCCTGCGGGACTTCCCCGTCACCCTCGTAGTAGTACTCCTGTTTGAAGTGCTCCCAGGTGTAGCGGTCCTTGACGACGAACGATCGCTCGGCCTCGATGAGCTCTCCCCACTCACGGTCGAGCGTCTTGCCGGCGCTGGCGCCCGCCTCCAGGCGGTCGGTGATGTCGGTCGGGTCGAACCCGAGGTACTCGCTCCGGTCAAATCGACCGCCCGTGTGTACGTCCCGCCGGAGGTCGTTCCACGTGTACTCTCCGACGGCCACCCGCTCGTCCCCGGCCAGCGCCGACGACCCCGATCCGACCTGTTCGGACTCGTTGCCCCCCGTGTCATCGATTGCCATTACAGGCTTACTGTCGTCAGGACGGAAAAAACTTTACGCCCAGTGGTTAGCCGCGAGAACGCCAGCGCCCCTTCCCGTTCGTTTCCGAGGAACCCACGGATGCCGCTGAACGTCCGTATGCCACCGATTTCAGGTGGAGGTTACCGGTTCGACGCCGTTCGTAAGCCGCGCCAAATGACGGAACTGAAAACTGGCGTGGGCTGGCGAGCGAGACGGCCGGTCGTAACCGTTTACAGTGATTCGCCGGGCGGTCCGACGAATCCCGGCAGTGACTAACAGTCGACCACATCACTCGAGAAACGACTCGAGACGGTTCATCGCCCGCTTGAGTTGCGGGAGGCTCGTGGCGTAGGAGACCCGGAGGTGCCCGTCGCCGCCGGCCCCGAAGACGTTCCCGGGGACGACGGCCACGCGTTCGGCCTCCAGGAGCGCCTCGGCGAAGGCCTCGCCGTCGTCCCACGGGCACTCGGGAAAGGCGTAGAACGCGCCCGCGGCCCGGAAACACTCGATTCCCATGTCGCCAAAGCGCGAGAGGAGGAACTTCCGGCGGCGGTCGTACTCCTCGCGCATCTCCGCGACGTCGGGGTCGCAGTTGTCCAGCGCGTCGACGGCCGCGTGCTGGGCCGTCGTCGGCGCCGAGAGCATCGTGTACTGGTGGATGCGGTTCATCGCCTCGATGGCCTCCGGCGGCGCCATGGCGTAGCCCAGCCTGAGGCCGGTCATCGCGTATGCCTTCGAGAAGCCGTTGCACACCACCGTGCGCTCGCGCATCCCCGGGAGCGCCGCGATGGACGCGTGCTCGCCCTCGTAGGTGAGGTCGGCGTATACCTCGTCCGAAAGGACGAGCAGGTCGTGCTCGCGGGCGAACTCGGCGACCGGTTCCAGTTCCGCGCGCGTCATCGTCGCGCCGGTCGGGTTGTTCGGATAACAGATCACGAGCAGTTCGGCCTCGGCCGCGCCCGAAGCTTCGAGCACCTCGCGAGTGAGTTTGAAGTCGTCGGCCTCGCGGGTCGGCACGTCGATGACTCCGGCCCCCGCGAGTCGTGCACCGGGGACGTAGGAGACGTAGCAGGGCTGGGCGATCGCCACGGCGTCGCCCGGGTCCAGAAACGCCCGATAGGCGAGGTCGACCGCCTCGCTGACCCCGGTCGTGACGAGGACCTCGCTGTCGGGGTCGTAGAACAGGTCGCAGCGGCCGGCGGTGCGGGCGGCGATCCGCTCGCGGAGTTCGCGCATGCCCCGGTTGGCGGTGTAGGAGGTCCGGCCCCGCTCCAGGGAGGTGATCGCGGCGTCGCGGGCCGACCACGGCGGCGCGAAGTCCGGTTCGCCCACGCCCAGCGAGATGATGTCGTCGTACTCCTCGGCGAGCTCGAAGAACTTGCGGATCCCGCTGGGCGGGACCGACTCCAGGCGCGTCGACTCCTCGAAGGTCATGGCGATATCGACAGGCGGTCGTCGTCGTGGCCGTCCCCGAACTCGACGCCGCTCTCCTTGTAGCTCTCCATGATGTAGTGAGTCACCGTCTGGGTGATCTCGGGGACGGGCGCGACCTTCTCGCTGATGAACCGCGAGACCTCGCTCATGGAGTCGCCCCGGACCTCCATCGCGAAGTCGAAGTCGCCGCTGACCAGACGCAGGCCCTGGACCTCCGGGAAGCGCGCGAGCCGGTCCGCGATGTCGTCGTAGCCGGTCTCGCGGTCGAGCGTGACGTTCAACTCGACGCTCGCCCGTACCGGCTCGGGGTCGACCTTGCTGTAGTCGACGACCGCCCTGTACCCGCGGATGACGCCCTCCTCCTCCAGGTCCGCGATGGCAGCCTCGACCGCCTCGGCGTCGAGGTCGGTCATCCGGGCGATGTCTTCCGTCGAGTACCTGGCGTTTTCCCGCAGCGCCTCCAGAACCGCGTCGCGGCTGCTCATACTCCTACGCGGCCCAGCGGGGACAAAAGGGTTTCTGCACAGTGTGACGGCCTGTCACGCCGACCCGAAGTGATTTTCGGCTGAAAACCCTACGACCGGGTGCTATGGTTCGCCGGCAACGAGGCGCTGTTGCTGGTTTTCACCTGCAACCACTGCCCGTACGCCAAGGCGAAGTTCGACGAACTGAACGCGCTCGCCGACGAGTACGACGACGTCGCCGTCGTCGGGATCAACCCCAACGACGCCCGGGAATACCCCGAGGACTCCTTCACGAAGATGCAGGAGTACGTCGACGCGGGGAAGGTGCAGTACGACGCCTACCTGCGCGACGGGAGCCAGGCGGTCGCCGCCGCCTACGGCGCGACCTGCACGCCGGACCCGTTCCTCTTCGAGAACAGCGCAGCGTCGACGACGCCGCGTGGAGGCGGCGAAGCCGTCGGGGACGGCGAGTTCCGTCTGGTCTACCACGGCCGCCTCGACGACGCCCGCAACCCCGACGAGGAGCCCACCGAGCGCGAGATGAAGGACATCATCGACC
>PXRS01000032.1 GCA_003023785.1 Halobacteriales archaeon QS_5_68_33
TCGAAGAAGGACCGTCTACCCCTGGCTTCCGCTTTACCATCAGCCCTGCCCAGCGAGAAGATCCTGACTTTGGCTTTCCGCTGCTCGCTACCGAAACCGAAGACACGCCCGATCGTACGGTCGGTTGTCAATCAGTTCCGGATTTCGTCGAACCGGTCGGCGAAATATCGGTACATCGGCACAACCGACCGTATCACGGTTCACCGCCAGCCCGCGTGTGGAACGACGCACCGGACTTGAACTCGGTCAGTTCCTCGATGCGGCCTTCCAGTTCCTCGATCTCCTCGCGCAGTTCCTCGGCCTCGTCGCCCTCGGCGGCGGCAAGCTGGTCTTTGAGCCCCTGGAGGCGAGTTTCCTTGTGTTCCTCGTCCACCTCGGCCTTGCGGACGTACTCGCTCCGGTCGATGTCGTACACGTCGCTCTCGGAGAGTTCCGTCACGTCGAGTGCGTCGTCTACTTTGTCGCGATCCACGCCCGTCACACGCTCGCGGTCGATTCCGACCTCTTCGAGCGTCTCCAGCACCTCCTCGTCGTCCTTCAGCGAGCGGTTCCGGCGCGAGGTGCGCTGGACGGAGCCGAACGGCCCGCTCACCGGACGGTCGTGGTGGAGCCGGTTCAGGAGCACGTCGGCTACGTCCTGGCGGAGGTCGTTGGCGTTGCGCTGTACGTCCGAGAGCAGGGTGTAGAGGTTCACCAGCGGGCCCGTCTCCATCCCCTCCAATACCTCGGCTTCGTGGCGTTCGAGCGCGTCTACCAGCAACAGTGCGTCCGCATACACGTCCAAGTCCGGTTCGGTTCGTTCCTCCGGTTCGACCTCAGCTTCGTCTCCCGAGTCGAGCAGCTGGCTGGTGGTCGGCCCCTCCTTTTCGACGATTACGCTCCGGTCTTCGTCGATCTCGAACCGCGGGTGAAGACTCAGCACCGCCGGATACGAGTCGGCGTCGGGTGGGAGTCGGTCGAGGTCGAAGCCACCCGGCTCGTCGGTGATACGCCGATAGAGGGTCTCGAACTGGTCGCGCTGGAGCGAGCGCGTCTCGTCGATGTCGCGGTCCGGAAACTCGACGATGACTCGTTGCTCCTGTACCTCGGAGACGCGAAAGCTGTCGTGTGACAGCGGCGTCATTAGCGTCGCACCCTCGGGCAGGTCGTCGAGTTCGTCCAGGAGCGTGTGCCACGAAACGCTGAAGGGCATGGTTCGACTGTCGAACGGTGGCAACAAAATCGTACGGGGTCGGGCCGACCCCGGCGGTGCTATCGGCGTCGTCCGCAGAGAACCGCAAGACAGCGTCTACTTCGAAGCAGACACGACTTCTCCGATTTCAGCACGCCGGGAATGCTCGCTCTCGCGCGGTCCGGAATTATACTGCCGGCTGTAAGTCTGTCAAGAATTTCGCCGCTCCGGGCGGCGAATATCTTCACGAAGTTACAGCCGGCAGTATTATCAAGTCCGCCTACCGCGACTCGTAGACGAATATCCACCCGTCTGCTCGCAGGGCGACTTTGTATCCGGTGTAGTGAAACGTCACCAGTCCTCCATCTTGCTGGTCTGTCCCCACTCCGGACGGATCGAAAAACGTGTCCTCGAGTGCCGCGGCGTCAAGCGACTCGTAGAGCGGGGGCATCTCCATGCTGTCGAGCGGGTCCGCGTCCTTGGCGTCCGCGATCGCCTCGACGAGCGCGGTCACGAGTTCGCCGTTGTTTTCACGCTCATAAGCGGTTTGATTGACCTGCACCCATTGGCTGGTATCTATCTCCGCCTGGGGTTCGCCCGCTGTCCAGTGGTCCGGCACGGCCTCGTCGTCAGGTTCGGCGGCATCCTCGGGCGTCGAGTCGCCGTTATTCGGATTCCTTGTCATCGCGTATCACGTGCGTGTGACTCCTGCCGAGAGTCGAGTTCCGCTCCGGCACCTTCGAGCACGGCCCGGACCTGCGCGGTGTTCACGGCCCGGACGATGACGTTCTCCGCTTCGTGATAGTCCACGATCCCAAGCGAGGCCAGTCGTGGGACATGCGAGTGGTACAGCGAGATGTGAACGTCACGCTGTTCCGCGGCAGTAACCTCGCTCGCCGGTTTGTCCAGTTCCCACGCCGCGATGTCGGCTGCCAAGTCAGACAGCGGGGCTTCGGTACTACCATTGACGAGCGCGTACAGCAGGTACCGACGGCGCGGATGGCCGAGCGCCACAAACACCTCGTCGAGTTCGAGGATCGGGTCCGGAGCCCCATCCGGATCACCCACGGTGTCCTTCGCTTCCGTAGGCTCATCAGTAGTCTTGTTCGGGTCTCCTTCCGTCATTGACTCCCACATGAACGGTGAACGGTATTAACTCGCTCGGTCGAAACTATATCCGAGATACGGACGAGTTTCGTACCAACTCATACGGTCGGTTGTAAGTCATTTCCGGATTTCGTCGGACCGGTCGGCGAAATACCGGTAAAAAGTTACAATCGACCGTATCAGTGTATCGGGCTGTTTGACTCCGCGGGTCGTACTCGATGAGTCCGGCGTCGGCCAACCTGGGAAGCGTCGAACGGTGCAGAAAGACGGCAGTATCAGTCTCGTCTTTCTCCCGACGACATCGGCGATCTCTCCCAGTTCTGTCTCCCGGGGAACCGAGAAGTACCCCTTTTCGACGGCCATAATCAGTGCTACAGTGCTTTCTTGTACGCTTCCAGCGTCTCGTCGACGTCCTCTTCGGTGTGGGCGTAGGTGACGAACTGCGACTCGAGTCCGGCCCGCCTTGACGTCCGCGGCGTTCTTCGGGCAGTGACCGTACCGCGAGCAGGACTCGCGCTGCCGGCACCCGGCCTCGCAGCGGTCCTCGACGGTCTCGGGTGCCCCACGGGAGAACAGCACCTTGAACATGCCGTCGGTGCCGGCGACGGTGTACTCGGGAGCCTGGTCCGCGACGATGTCCGCGAGCCCGGAGCGCAGACGCTCGCCGAGGTCGTGGACGTGCTCGTGGACGTCGTGCTCGGCGGCGTACTTGAGCGATTCGAGGCCGGCGGCCATCGTGACCGGGTGGCCGGAGAACGTGCCGGCCTGGAACACGTCACCCGAGGGCGTGAACTGTTCGATGAGTTCCGCCGAACCGCCGATGGCGCCGACCGGGAACCCGCCGCCGATGAGTTTGCCGAACGTCGTGACGTCGGGGTCGATGCCGAACTCCCCCTGGGCACACTGGAGGCCGCCCACGCGAAAGCCCGTGATGACCTCGTCGAAGACGAGGAGCGATCCGTGCTCGTCACAGAGGTCTTCGAGCGTCTCGTGGTAGCCCTCGACCGGCGCGACGATGCCCACGTTCGCGAGGATCGGTTCGACGAGCACGCCTGCGACGTCGTCGCCGTGGTCCGCGAAGACGCGCTTGGCGGCGTCCGCGTCGTTGAACGGCACCGCGATCGTGTGCTCGACGAACGAGTCGGGGATGCCCGGGCTGGAGGGCTCGACGTGCTCGTACTCGCCCTCGACGAGGGTGGTTTCCTGGGCGCCGTGATACCCGCCCTGCATGACGACGATCTTGTCCCGACCGGTGGCGGCGCGGGCGAGGCGGCAGGCCGAGACCGTCGCCTCCGTCCCGGAGTTGACGAAGCGGATCATCTCCACCGAGGGGACGTGTCGGGCGACGAACTCGGCGTGTTCGACCTCGATTTCGGTGGGCGCGCCGAACATCGGCCCCTCGCTGACGCGGGACTGGACGGCCGACCCCACGGGCTGGGGCAGGTCGTGGCCATAGAGGAGCGGGCCCAGCCCCATCACCCAGTCGATGTAGCGGTTGCCGTCGGCGTCGATGACGTAGCCGCCGTCGCCGCGCTCGACGAAGAAGGGGTAGGGCTCGACGGCGGCCCGCACGGCGGAGTTGACGCCGCCGGGCATGACCGACAGTGCGCGGTCGTACAGGTCGCGTGACTCGTCGTGGTTCATACCGGGCGTTTCACGCTCGCCCGCCAAATGAGTACCGAGGTTCGCCGCCCCTATCGCCCGCCGGACCGTCGACGCGGTCACGGTCGTCACGCCCCACACCGGGCGGTGGCCCGAGGACACCTCCTCGGCACGGAGGTGGGTCGGAAGCCTTGTAACCCGCCGCCACGGTGTTCCGGCAATGAGCCACCCATCGCCGGCGGTCCGACGCGTCTCGGACTGGGATAACGACCGGTTGGCGGCGCTGGCCGACGAGCACGGCACGCCGCTGTACGTCCTCGACACCGACCGGGTACGGGCGAACTACGAGCGGTTCGCAGGCGCTTTCGAGGAGGCCCACGTCATGTACGCCGCTAAGGCCCACACCGGCGGGGCGGTGCTGGAGACGCTGCTGGACGCGGGCGCCGACATCGAGTGTGCGGCACGCGGCGAACTGGAGCGGGCCGTTGCCGCGGGGGCTGACCCCGACACGCTCCAGTACACGGCGGTCAACCCGCCCGACGCCGACCTGGACTACGCGGTCGAACTGGGCGTCGAGTACCCCGGGTTCACCGTCACGGGGGGCGCCCGGGACACGTTCGACCGCCTCGAAGCGCGCGGCTACGACGGCCGGGTGGCCGTCCGCGTCAACCCCGGGATCGGGACGGGCCACCACGAGAAGGTCGCGACCGGCAAGGACGCCAAGTTCGGCATCCCCTACGAGGAGGTGCCCGCCCTCGCCGCCGAGCTGCGCGAGCGGTTCGACCTCGTCGGCCTGCACGCCCACGTGGGTAGCGGCGTCCTCCACGAGGACCTGGACGACCACTGTCGAGCCATCGCGACGGTGGCCGACCTCGCCCGCGAGGTGGGGGACGCCGACCTGGAGTTCGTCGACTTCGGCGGCGGGTTCGGCGTCCCCTACCGCCCCGAGGAGCAGCCGCTCGATATGGACGTAGCAGCCGAGCGAGTCCGGGAGGCTGTGGGCGAACTGGCGGCGACGGTCAAACTCGAACCCGGCCGGTACGTCGTCGCCGACGCCGAGGTGATCGTGACCCGCGTAAACACGGTCAAGGAGACGCCCGAGACGACCGTCGTGGGCGTGGACGCCTCGCTGGCGACGCTCGTTCGGCCGGCGATGTTCGACGCCTACCACCCCATCGCGAACGTCACGGCGCCCGACCGCGAGGTCGAACCCGTCTCGGTGGGCGGACCCTGCTGTACGAGCGCGGACGTCTTCTGTACCGACCGGCCGCTCCCGCGCCCGGCGCGCGAGGACCTGCTGGCCATCGGCAACGCGGGCGCCTACGGGTACGAACTGGCGAGTCACTTCCACTCCCAGCCCCGCCCGGCCGAGGTCGCGGTCTCGGGCGCGGAGGCCCGCGTCGTCCGGCGGCGCGAGACGATGGCCGGCGTGACGCGAGTCGAACGGAAAGCACCCGGGACCACGGAGCAGGCCGACGACGGGGTGCCCCGCGAGGTCGCCGGGGACGACCGCCTCGGCGACAGCAGGGGCGCGAGCGGGACCGAGGGCGAACCCGAATGAGCGTCGACTTCGACCCCCTCGCGTTCCACGAGCAGGCGGTCGGCACCCCCTCACACGAGTCCGTCGGCGAGATGCGCGCCCTGCTCGTCGAGACGCTCGAGGAGGCGGGCGCCGATCCCGCGGTCGACGCGGCGGGCAACACGCTGGCGACCCGGACCGCCGACGGCCACGGGGACCCGGACGCGCTACAGGGCGGGACCGTCCCCGTCGAGGGAGCCCACCTCGTGTTGAACACGCACGTCGACACCGTTCCGCCCCACGTCCCGTTCGCCGAGCGCGAGGGCGGCGAAATCGTGGAGGGGCGGGGCGCATGCGACGCGAAAGGGCCGCTCGCGGCGCTGGTCGACGCGTTCCTGCGGGCCGACGTGTCGGAGGGGCGCCTGACGCTCGCGGTAACCCCCGACGAGGAGGCGAACCAGACCGGCGCGGCCCACCTCGCGGGGACGCTCGACGCCGACGGCTTTCTGGTTGGTGAACCCACGGATCTCGACGTCTGTACCGCGGCGCGGGGACAGTTCGAGGGATCGGTCACCGTGCAGGGGACGAGCGCCCACGCCGCGACGCCCGGCGAGGGGGACAACGCGGTCCGGGCGCTCGCGCCGCTCTTGCAGGCGATGGAGACCTACGACGAGAGCGAGGGGCGGAGCGCCTCGGAGGCACCGAGCGGGGAGCAGCGCGACCCGCGAGGGCGCGGTCCCGGCGAACACGAGTCGCTCGGCCGACCGACGCTCACCCCGACGCTCGTCGAGGGTGGCGAGGCCCCCAACCAGGTGCCCGCGGAGGCGCGGATCACGTTCGACCGGCGGTCGGTACCGCCCGAGCGCGTCCACGAGTTCCGCGCCGCCCTCGAAGAGCACCTCTCGGAGTGGGTGCCCTCGTCGATGGGCCTGCGCGTCGACCTCGAAGGGCGGGAGGCGCCCTACTTGGAGGCGTTCGCGACCGACCCGGAGGACCCGCTGGTCCGGGCGCTGGCCGACGCGTCCGGGGGTGCGGTCCGCTCGTTCGGCGCCGCGACGGAGGCCTCGCTGTTCGCCGGTCACGCCCCGACGGTCGTGTTCGGCCCGGGCGTACTGGCCGACGACCAGGGGGCCGTCGCCCACAGCGACCGCGAGTACGTCCGCCGGGCCGACGTCGCGGCCGCGGCCGACGCTGTGCGCGCGACGGTCGACGAGTTGCTGTAGTCACCCGGTCAGCGGGAGGGCGATGCCGAAGCCTGTTCGACCGCCCGCTGGCATAGATCGTCCGAGTTCGCCGGCACGCGCGACCCGGAACGTATAAACGGTTCAGCGGACTACCGGAGTGCAATGCAGGGAGTCATCACCGAACCGGTCGCGGAACTGCTCGTCCTCCTCCTCTATGCCGGCCTCGCGGTCGTCCTGACCGTCCTCGGCGCGCTCGCGGAACTGGCGAGCCTCGAAACGATAACGTCCGGGCAGTCGTTTTTCGGGCTCTGGGAGGTCGCCCTCGGGGCGTTGCTCCTGTACGCGGCGTACAACGTCGTAACCGAACTCGTCATGCCTGAACTGCGCGGCGAGCGCGAGCCGGACGACTGACCGGGCCGTTTTTTGGCCGTTCAGTCTCCCGGCGTCGGTGCCGGTTCCGCGGTCTCCAGCGTGTCCTCGACCTGCGAGTAGGTGAGCACGAGCGCCAGCACGGCGAGGACGGCCCCGAAGGTGAACGGCGCGGCGAAGCCGCCGACGTTGAACAGCACGCCCGAGGCGAGCGGGCCGAGGGCGACGCCGAGCCCGAACGCCATCGTCAGCACGGACAACGTGGTGCCCGACCCCCTGTCGCCCGCGAGGTCGCCGGCCAGCGCGAGAGCGGGTGCGAACACGCAGGCGACGGCGACGCCCTGGAAGAAGCGGGCGGCGAGCATCGCGGCCGGCGTCGTGACGACGCCCTGTGCGAACACCGACGGGACGAGAACGAGAAAGCCGACGAGGATGAACGGCCGGCGGCCGTACCGGTCGCTGGCCCGGCCGACGGGCACCTGGAAGACGACGTTGGCGATGACGACGGCCGCAAACTGCACCGAGAACAGGAACGTCGACTCGTCGAGGCGGGCGCGGACGGGGCCTTCGAGCGTGGCGAACAGGGCGATGGTCGTCGCCATGAAGAAGGTACCGACCCCGAGGACGAACACCGGGTCGAAACCGTTACCATCGCGGTTGAGGACGGCGATAGAGAGGTCCTTCGAGGCGGCCTCGGCGACGCGGGGCGGGTCGTCGATGAAGACGACGACGAGGACGAAACTGACGAGCGCGCCCAGCACCGCGACGGCGAAGGCGGCGACGAATCCGGAGTACTCGACGCCGGCCAGGGGGCCGAGCCACGACGGGAGCGCGTAGGCGACGACGTCCTGGCCGCCGATCCCGCCCGTGATGACGACGCCGGCGACGATCGGGCCGAAGCCGAAGCCCACGAGTCGAAAGGTGTTGAACACGCCGAAGTTGCCGCCGCGCTCGCGGTCGGAGACGGCGTAGTCGTTGACGAGCGCGACCGTCGCGGGGACGGTGAAGGCCGCGCCGACCCCCTGGAGGGCCCGGGCACCCAGCACCGCCCAGTAGCTCCCGACGAACGGGTAGACGGCGCTCCCGACGGCGAAGATGCCAAGCCCGACGAGGACGAACACCCGCCGGCGCCCGGTGCGGTCCGAGAGGCGGCCGGTGAACGGCTGGCCGAAGCTGTTGAGGAGGCCGAACAGCGAGAGAACGAGCCCGATGAGCGTCTCCTCGCGGAGGACGAATCCGGCGAACTCGACCCCGGCGATGCCGGCGAGCGAAACCTGCCCGCTGGCGATGTACAGCGGGAGGACGATCACCAGAAAGGAGTTGCCCAGCGCGTCGGCCATCCGGGCCATTCCGAGGGTCAGCACGCGCGTGTCGGTGTCCAGCACTGCCTCCGGCTTGTGACTCGGGCCGCATAGGTCCCGCGTTCCGGCGCTGTCCGTGTGGAGGGCGCGACGACGCACCTCCCGGCTTGCCGGTCACTCCCGGTCGAGATGTGCCATCGGCGAGCGCGTCGCCCGGTCGCCGTCCGGCCGTCGTCCGGTCGGTGAACGCGCGTGTGAACTGGTCGCACGGGCTGAAAACCGCATCGGTGCCACGGGGGTCGCGGTTGCTGTTGACCAGTATCTCATAGAAGTCCTCACAGGAACGGAAACAACCGTTCAAATCGATACTATAGAGGAACGAGGTACCACCTCAGTTGATCACCTATCGGTTATCAGGTAGATACAGCGTGCAAGACTCAGAGGGCGAGTTCAACAAAGCCTCAGAGAATGTCATCGATCCAGTCACACCACCGCTGGAAGTCCTCAGCGCCACACTGGTCGGCGATGTTCCGGAGCGTGTCGCCGCTGATTTCGTTGCCCATCGGGATTGTGACGTTTCGGACTTCGCTGGTCTCTGGATGGACGTACCGGAGTTTGAGATGGCTGCCAGCTCGGTCAACTGGCTGGTATCCCATTTCAGTAAGCGCGTTCACGAGTTCCCGAGATGAATACGGGGCGGGCACAGTTACTCAGCAAACCACGGTGCATCGGGCTCCTGCGGTTCATCCGGAACCGTCTCAGGGTCGATACCGAGATCGCGCAGATCCGCATCCGTCACTGGTTCCCCGATCTCCCCCTTGTGCAGTGCGACTGCTTCGTCCAGATTGGCAAGTGCCTCGGAGCGAGTTTTGCCCTGACTTGCCACGCCCACACCTTCGTCTATCGCTGACCACCGACCATCTTCCTCCTCGACGAGACGGATCTCTCGCCGTCCTGAATCCGAATCGCCGGTGTCAGCCCGTGCCATGTACCTCAGTACTTGACCGACCCTCAAAACGCTTCGGGAGGCTGGCGACTACTGCATACGCGTCTTCTATCTTGCATGTCCTCGAGAACGTCTACGGGCCTTGGCAGGACTCCCGGCGAGAACTCCGCACGGCTACGTAACGGCTGATCCACGACAGTTCCGGCTGAAATAAACTCCCGTGCGAATCATTCTGTGACAGGCTCGTAGAACGGTATCCGACCTGTCGGTACCGCGGACAGATGGCCCTGCCGGCAGGTCACTCCCGGAGGTCGTCGACGAGTTCGTCGGCGACGCCGGTGTAGCCCGCGGGCGTGAGTTCGCGCAGTTCCGCGCGGACTTCCTCGGGGACGTCCAGGTCCGCGAAGAGGTCGTGGAAGTCCTCGATGGTGACCTCGCGGCCGCGGGTGAGGGCCTTGACCCGCTCGTAGGCGTCGGCGTGGCCCTCCCGGCGGAGGATCGTCTGGACCGCCTCGCCGATAACCTCGGGCGTCGCGTCCAGGTCCGCGCGCATCACCTGCTCGTCGGGGACGGCCTTCCCGAGGCCGCGCTGGAGTTTGCCGTAGCCGATGAGGCAATGGGCCAGCGCCGCCCCGACGTTGCGCTTGACCGTCGAGTCCGAGAGGTCCCGCTGGAGCCGCGACGTCGTGAGGTAGTCGGCCAGGAAGACCAGGTCCGCGTTGGCCTTCGAGAGGTTGCCCTCGCTGTTCTCGAAGTCGATCGGGTTGACCTTGTGGGGCATCGTCGACGAGCCCGTCTCGCCCGCCGCGGCTTCCTGACCCAGATAGCGGTCGGAGATATAGAGCCAGGCGTCCCGGTCCAGGTCCAGCAGGACGTTGTTGGCGCCCCGGAGGGCGTCGAACAGCGCCGCGAGGTCGTCCGAGGGGTTTACCTGTGTCGTCACCGGTTCGTGCGCCAGTCCGAGGTCGGCGACGAACTCGCGGGCGAACGCCCGCCAGTCGACGTCCGGGTAGGCCGCGTGGTGGGCGGCATAGACGCCCGACGCGCCGGCGAGTTTCCCCGAGAGGCCGTCGGTCGCGTCTTCGATCCGGCCGAGCGCCCGCCCCAGGCGCGAGGCGTAGACGGCCATCTCCTTGCCGAACGTGGTGGGCGTGGCGGGCTGGCCGTGGGTGCGCGCGAGCATCGGTACATTCCTGTGCTCGCGGGCGAGGTCGACGAGCGCGTCCCGGACCGCCCGGAGTTCCGGCAAGAGCACTGCTTCGACGGCGGGTTCGAGCAGGACCCGGTAGGCGAGGTTGTTGACGTCCTCGCTCGTGAGGCCGAAGTGGATCCACTGGGCGGCGTCGAGGCCCTCGGGCAGGCGCTCGCGGAGGAAGTACTCGACGGCTTTGACGTCGTGGTTGGTCGCGGCGTGCTCGCCGTCGCCCTCGGTCTCGAGCTGCTTGACGAGGGCGGCGTCATCGGCGTCGAACGCCTCGTAGACGGCGCGCAGGTGCTCGCGCTGGGCGGCGTCGATTTCGACGGGCGTCGCGTCCAGGTCGGCGAGAGCGATCAGGTACTCGACTTCGACCTGCGTGCGTGCTCGCACGAGCGCCCGCTCGCTGACGTAGGGGACGAGCGGTTCGGTGTCGCGGGCGTAGCGGCCGTCCAGCGGCGAGACGGCCGCGAGCGCGGAGCGGTCGGTCATGCACGCCACTCCAACGACTCGGCAGGAAAGCGTGTCGAATCCCGCCCGGGGCGCAGGGATCCCGAGCGTCCGGGGGGCTGTTACCCGTTCATCGACGGATCGGGCGGGCAATGGCGCTTGTGGCGGGTGGTGCGACACCAGCGGAGCACCCGCCGGACGACGGTCGGGTCGACGCCGAGCCGGTCGTGGCGAGTCTGCCGTGAGTTCGTCGGGCACCGCCGGTCCCCCGGCCAGCGCACTGACCTCCGTCCGGTAGAGGTCGCCGAGGAGGTGACAGTCGGTGCCGGTGTCGCCGTACGTGGTGACGGTACCGAGCAGTCGGTCGGTTCGGGTAACCGACCCGACGACGAGCGCGTTTTCGGTGTTCGCGAGAAAGGTCGGCAGCAGCTCCGTCAACCGGCGCCGGGCCTCCGGGGTCGTCGCGAGGCGTTGCTCGTCCCGAGGCAACTCCGGAACCCGTGGGTGGGTCGAAGCGTCACCCACACCGACACAGTATTCTGAACGTATATATCGTTTTCTCTCGCTTTCGACTAGAAATCCCCTGTTATGCTCCATTCCTAATACAGATCGATCGGATATATAATACTTTTTGGAACGAACGGCCACGAGAGGTAGCGAGCGAACTGGAGCGGCGGTCACGATGCGCGAACGGGGTCTGCGCCTCCCGGTGGCCCTAATACGGCTGGAGGCGATACGGGGACTGCATACAATATGTGGACAGAGGTTAACAGTGTGGCTCGACCGGTTCCGGGTGCGGAGGTGAGCACAGGAACACCGTACACGCCGAAGACGAACCGTCTGTCATGGATATCTCGTACGGTCGGTCGTCAGTCATTTCCGGGATTCGCCGGACCGCCCGGCGGATCACCGCTGTGCCGTAGTTCATCCCCGGATTGTGGCGAACGGGGGACCAGTCACCGATCGTACCGGTCACCCAGTCGACTCGCTCGCCGATGACACCCGACAGCACGGATTCGGTCGATGCTGTCGGTCATGTCAGCGGTGTCCCTCGACGGGCGGGTACTTCGCAACTACTTTGCGCGGGCACGCCGGCCACTCGGATATGAAACTCGCAGGGATGGCGAGCAACCGGGGACGGAACCTGCTGAACGTCGCCGACCGCGCGCCCGGGGGCGTCGAGTTCGCCGTGATACTCGCGAACGACGCCGACGCGCCGGTCCTCGAATCCGCGGCCGAGCGCGGCATCGCGACCGAGGCCGTCGAGCGCGACGGCGACGACCGCCGGGCCCACGAGCGGCGGATCTTGGACGCGCTCGCGGGCTACGACTTCGGCCTGGTCTGTCTCGACGGCTACATGCGGATCCTCTCGGACACCTTCCTCGACCCGACCCCGACGACGCTGAACGTCCACCCCTCCCTGCTCCCCGCGTTCCCGGGGATGGACGCCTGGGGCGACGCCCTGGAGTACGGGACGAGGGTCGTGGGCTGTACGGTCCACGTCGTCACCAACGCCGTCGCCGAGGACGGGTCCATCGTCGAGGAGGAGGTCGACGGCGGCCCCGTCGTCACGCAGGAACCGGTCCCCGTCTACGAGGGCGACGACCGCGAAGGTCTCCAGGACCGCGTCCTCTACGAGGGCGAGTTCCGCGCCTACCCCCGCGCGGTGAAGTGGTTCGCCGAGGACCGCGTGACCGTCGACCGCGAGGCCAACGAGGTCACCGTCGAGGGCGACACCGGCGGCGCGTTCCCCGAGCGCCGACTGGTCTCGACCGACCACGCGGCCGACCTGCGCTACGGGGAGAACCCCCACCAGGACGCCGCCGTCTACGCCGACCCCACGGCCGAGGAGGCGAGCGTCGTCGCCGCCGACCAGCTGAACGAGAACGCACGCGATCTGAGTTACAACAATTACAACGACGCCGACGCCGCCCTGAACCTCGTCAAGGAGTTCGACCGCCCGGCCGCGGCGGTCATCAAACACACCAATCCCGCGGGGTGTGCGACGGCCGAGACGCTGGCCGACGCCTACGCCGACGCGCTGTCGACCGATGCAAAGAGCGCGTTCGGCGGCATCGTCGCCCTGAACCGCGAGTGCGACGAGGGCACGGCGGCACGGATGATCGACTCGTTCAAGGAGGTCGTCGTCGCGCCGGGCTACACGGACGCGGCGCTGGAGACGCTCTTCGAGAAGGAGAGCCTCCGCGTGCTCGACGTCTCGGACCGGTACGACGCCGAGGAACGGCTGACGGAGAAGAAACTCGTCGGCGGCCGTCTCGTCCAGGAACGGGACACCCAGTCGCTCACCCGCGAGGATCTGGAGGTCGTCACCGAGCGCGAACCCACCGACGAGCAGGTCGAGTCTTTGCTCTTCGCCTGGCAGACGACCAAACACGTCAAGTCCAACGCCATCGTCCTCGGGACGGGCACCGAAACGGTCGGGGTCGGCGCCGGGCAGGTCTCCCGCGTCGACGCCGTCGAGATCGCGGCGATGAAAGCCGGGCGCGACGCCGAGGGGAAATCCGCCGAGGGCGCCGTGATGGCTTCGGACGCCTTCTTCCCGTTCCCGGACGGCGTCGAAACGGCCGCCGAGGCCGGTATCGAGGCGGTCATCCAGCCCGGGGGCTCCAAGCGCGACGACCAGGTGGTTGCGGCCGCCGACGAGCACGACCTGGTGATGGTTATGACCGGCCAGCGCGCGTTCCGACACGATTGACCGCGGACGAGGGCCCGCTCGGAGCCAGCCGTGTCGCCCGTCCGGATCCGCCGTATACGGACGCGAATTTGTTTTTCACGTTTTGAAACCGGAGCCGACGTTCCAAGTGTCCGGGGTCACGAACGGTCAGTGTGTCCCCGAGTCGTTCGAATCGAGCGGTGTCACCGGTCGTCGGGACCGTCCTCCTGGTCGCCATCGCTGTGGCGCTGTCGGCCCTCATGGCGGCGGTCACGTTCGGCACCGGCGGGCCGCGCGAACCCGCACCCGACGTCGTCCTCGAACTCGAACAGACGGACCGCCCGGTGGCACACGAACTCGTCGTCGAGGGCGGCGACACGCTCGTCGGCGAGAAGGTCGAGTTCCGCGGGACGGCCGACGAGGACCCGCTGGCCGGGCGGTTGCGCGCCGGCGAGTCGGTCACCGTCTACCCGGTCGAGGACACCGTCCGGGTCGTCTGGTTCGGCGAGTACGGGACCACGCAGATACTGGCGACGTTCGACCCCGACCCGGACCTGCCGCTGTAACGTCGAGACCGAGGGCGACGTCGACGTTGTCGACCCGGGGGTCGTCATCGGCGACGTGGACAGCTACGACAACGCCGTCGACCTGGACGACGGGACGGTCTACGGGTTCGTCAGGTCAGAGAGCGCGGTCGACCTCGACGGGACGCTGGTCTCGGCGGACGTGACTGCCGGCGGCGACGTCACGATCACCGACGGCAGCACCGTCGGCGGCGCGGTCGAGGCAGGGCCGTCGGGGAGCGTCGACGCCGACGGCGGGTCCACCCTCGGCGGGCCGGTCACCGCCGGTAACGACGTGGCGCTCTCCAGCGTCACCGTCGGCGGCGACGTCCGCGCTCCGGACGTCGACATCTCGGACTCGACGGTCGAGGGGTCGGTCGTCGGGTCGAACGGCGTCCAGCTGGACGGCGTGACCGTCACCGGTCACGTGTACGCCCCGAGCGGTTCGTTCACCTGCACGGACTCGACGGTCAACGGCCAGGACTGCGGGTCCTACACGCCGCGGGACCCCGACGAGTACGAGTGACCGGGTCGTGAGACTTAGGTGAGTGCCCGCGCTACCGGCGGGTATGTCACTCGCCCGTCGCGCCCGCGAGAACCTGCTCGCGACGGCCGGACTGTTCGTCGTCGGGGCGGCCGTCGGCATGCTCTCGCTGGCCGGCCTGGTCGCGCGGGCGGCCTGCGCCGCGCTCGGCTGGGGCGGCCCGGTCGGGTCGACGCTCGCCGCGCTGGCTCCCGTCTTCGCCGTCGGCCTGCTGCTTGCGGTCCCGGTCACGTGGCTGTCCGTACTCGGACTGGGGTACGGGGTCGGTGCGCGAGCGGTCCCGCGGGTGAAAGTTACCGCCGGGACCGTCCGTCTGGCACTCGTCGACCTGGCGGCCGACATCGCCCGCTTCGGCTCCGCGGCGTCGGCGTGGCTCGGCCGGACAGCCCGACGGGCCGAACGCGACGAGCGGACCGGAGAGGTCCCTGGCGTCTCGGCGCTGGCCGAGGCGCTCGACGACCGCTCGGCACAGGACCGCGCCGACGACAGAGTCCAGCGACTCACCGAGCGCTACCTCGACGACGAGATCTCCGAGGTCGAACTCGACCGCCGCGTCGAGGCGATCCTCGACGAGGCGGACGTCGGCCACGCCGAGGCCTCGGCGCTGGATGACCGCCTCGACACGCTTTCCGACCGCGACCCCGAACCCGCCGACTCCGGGTGAAGAACTCCATCCCTGGGGCTATCGTTCACGCTGACCGTCATCGGCTTCTCGTCTCGACGGCGTCGCGTGCCGTGGCCCACGGGTTATATGCCGCCGGTACTCCTACGGCGGAGCATGGGACGGACGGTCTACGGAGTCGACCTCGAGGAGTCGCCGTTCGGCGGTCTCATCGAGAAGTTGCTCACCGAGGAAGAACTGGAGAAGCTCGCAGACGGCGGCGTGGCCACGGGCCGCGATACCGCGCCGGACGGGGGGAGCGACGACGAGGACGCCGACGACTGGAGCGTCTCGGACTCGACCGGATACGGTCGACCGGACTCAACTGGAGACAGCGAGTTCGGGGACGCGGGGTTCGACGACGCCGATGCGAAGGACAGCGGCGGTATCGGGGGCGTTCTCTCGACGCACAAGTGGCTCCTGCTCAAGGTCGCGGTCGCGTTCGCGGTGCTGGCGGCGGTACTGGTCGTCGTCTGGCGTTACAGGGATAAACTCGCCGGCGTCGTTCCGGGCCGGGGCGGCGGGGACGAGTCTGACGTCGATAGCGGGGGCGATGCGGACGGCGACCGCGACGTATCCCCGGCGCGGCGCCGGGCGAAGGTCGACGACGAAGACGAGGACGCGGGCGTCACGACCCCCGGCCAGGACGTCGACCTCGGTGCGCTGCTCGGCCTCGGGTTTCTCGCGCTCGTGGCCGCTCTCATCCGGAAGTTCGACCAGGAGCGCACCCGACCTCACGACCCGCTCGTCGACGGTCCCCTCGACGAGGACGAGGACGCCGAGTAATTGCGGCCCGGGCACGGGCGGGTATGGACGAGCGACTCGACGCGCTCGGGGAGTGCGAGGGCTGGCACGTGCGTGCGCTGCTGGAAAGTCCCGTCCGCCGAGGGCGGCGAGACGGCCGTGCCGGTCTCCGAAGGGCCTAAGCCCGGCGCCGGAAACAGCACAGGCATGGAGTTCCACGAGGCGGCGAACTTCCTGTTCGACCTGCGACGGTTCGCCCCCCGGCCGGGGCTGGACCCGACGCGGGAGTTGCTGGCCGAACTGGGCGACCCCCACGAGGACCTCGTCTGCGTGCAGATCGCGGGGTCGAACGGAAAGGGGAGCACGGCGCGAATGGTCGAGCGGTCCTTGCGCGAGGCCGGTCTCTCGGTCGGGCTCTACACCTCGCCCCACCTCGACGACGTCCGCGAGCGGATCCGGGTCGACGGCCGCAAGATATCCAGGGCCGCGGTCACGGAGTTCGTCGCGGCGGTCGAGGCCTACGCCACCGAGCGGGCGGCCGACGGCGCCTCGCCCACGTTCTTCGAGACGGTCACCGCGCTGGCACTCCGGGAGTTCGACAGACAGGAGGTCGACGTGGCGGTGCTCGAAGTCGGGATCGGCGGGCGACTCGACGCCACGAGCGTCGTCGACCCCGTCGCGAGCGCGGTCACCGCGGTGACGCTCGAACACACCGACGTCCTCGGCGACACGGTCGCGGAGATCGCCCGGGACCTGGCCGCCGTCGCGCCCGCCGACGCTCCCCTGATCACCGCCGCGACCGGCGACGCGCTGGCGGGCATCCGCGAGGAGGTCGACGACGTGCTGACGGTCGGTGCCGGGACAGGGAACCTCGACGGGAACGGTGAGGGTGACGCCACCGACAACGGCGGACCGGACGACCCCGACGTCCGCGTCGCGTACGGCGGCCGAGAGGGACTGGAGGGCGCGGTCACGGTCGAGACGCCCGCCCGGACGGTCGGGACGCGCCTCCCGCTGCTCGGGGCCCACCAGGCGCGCAACGCCGGCGTCGCGACGGCGCTGGTCGAGCAACTGCTCGACCGCCCGGGGCTGGCGGTCGTCTCCGATGACGTCCCGGACGCGACGGCGGCGCTGGAACGCGGCATGCGCAACGCCCACTGGCCGGGCCGGTTCGAGGTGATGGGCCGGGACCCGCTGGTCGTCCTCGACGGCGCACACAACCCCGGCGGCTGCGAGACGCTGGCGGAAGTCCTCGGGGCGTTCGACTACGACGACCTGCACGTCGTGGCGGGGGCGATGACCGACAAGGACCACCGCGGCGTTGCGCGGGCCATCGCGGGGGCGAACCCGGTCCACGTCGTGGCCTGCGAACCCGACCACGACCGCGCCGAGGACGAGACGGTCGTCGCGCGGGCCTTCGAGCGCGAGACCGACGCGGCCGTCGAGACCAGGAGCGACGTCGCGGGGGCGCTCGACGTCGCGCTCGACGCCGCCGACGCGGGCGACGCCGTCGTCGTCGTCGGGTCGTTGCACGCCGTCGCCGAGGCGCGTGCTCGCTGGGCCCGACCCAAGGTGCCGAAACGGGTCGACTCGCTGGCCGGGGCCGAGGCGACGCTCGAGGGTGCGGACGTCGGCGGGCCGGGCGTCTGGCGGATGCGCGGCAAGGCCGTCCACCGGGTGGTCCGGACCCGCGTCCAGCCCCGCCAGGCCCAGTACCTCAAGGAGGAACTGCTCTCGCTGGGCGGCGAGTGCGCGATATCGGCGCTGAACGACCAGGACCGGGAGAACATCGACGTCGTGTTGCTGGGGACGCTGGCGCAGTTCCGGCGCCTCGTCGAGAAACTCGACGGCCAGCCCTACGGCCTCGCGCCCCTGGCCGACGAACTCCGGGCGACCCTCTCGATCCAGACCGAGCGTGTGCCCGACTCGGTCCCGGCGGCTGACGGCGACGACCGGGGCTACCCGTGGGCGGACGGCACGGCGGTCATGGGGATTCTCAACATCACGCCCGACTCCTTCCACGACGGCGGCGAGTACAACACCGTCGAGCGCGCACGCGACCGCGCCGAGCGGATGCTCGACGCGGGCGTCGACATCCTCGACGTCGGCGGGGAGTCGACCCGCCCCGGCGCCGACGTCGTCCCCGTCGACGAGGAGATCGAACGGGTCGTCCCCGTGGTCGAGGCGCTCGCCGACACGGAGGCGATGGTGTCTATCGACACCCGGAAGGCGCCGGTCGCCCGCGCCGCACTCGACGCGGGTGCGGATCTGCTCAACGACGTCTCCGGCCTCGAAGACCCCGAGATGCGCCTCGTCGCGGCCGACTACGACGTCCCGGTGGTCGTGATGCACAGCGTCGAGACGCCGGTCGACCCCGACACTGACGTCCACTACGACGACGTAGTCGACGACGTCATCGACTACCTGACCGAGCGGGTCCTCCTCGCGGAGAAGGCGGGGCTGGACCGCTCGCAGATCCTCGTCGACCCCGGCCTCGGGTTCGGGAAGTCCCCCCGCGAGAGCTTCGAACTCCTGGGACGCCTGGGCGAGTTGCGGGCGCTGGGGTGTCCGGTGCTCGTCGGCCACTCCCACAAGTCGATGCTCGAACTCGCGGGCGGGAAGGCCGGGGACGCGCTCCCGGAGACGGTTGCCGCGACGGCCATCGCCGCCGACCGGGGCGCCGACGTCATTCGCGTCCACGACGCCGCCGAGAACGTCAATGCCGTCCGCGTCGCGATGGCCGCCGCCGACCCCGACGCGGTCGACCCCGAGTGATACTGCCGGCTGTAAGTCTGTCGAGAATTTCGCCGCTCCGGGGCGGCGAATGTCTTCACGAAGTCACAGCCGGCAGTGTGATACTGTCGGACACAAGTGATGCCACCGCTCCGGTGACTGTTTCGGGGTTTTCGAGATGCGTGTCCCCGAACGTCGACGAGCACGTTCACGTACTTGTGTCCGACAGTATGAGCACCCACCTCGAGCCGGAGGAGGAAGTCCGGCGCGACATCGAGGTCGACGGTTCGCACACGCTCGAGGACTTTCACGAGGCGATCTTCGACGGGTTCGACCGGTGGGATTCCCACGCCTACGAGTTCATCACGCGCTCGACGCCGACATGCAGCAACGGCACCAGGAGCGCGACGGGGCAACGGGGACGACCGGGCGAAACGCGTCGGCGGGCCGCCGGGGGCGCGAGCATCGTCGCAGTCGGTAGGTAAAAACCGGTCGGGGCCGTACGGCCGGGTATGTCCGACCGAATCGTCGGTGGACTCTGTGACCAGGCGACCGTGGTCCGACGCGTCGAGAGCGGAGACACGCCGGACTGGGTCGGGGCACACTGGCGCAGTTTCCGCGACGGGTTGCTCGGGGAGCAAAACGGGACGCCGTTCCCGTGTTTCTTCGGCGCGGAATCAGTCGAAAACGGCGACCCTCTTTACACTGCGGTCCCGTCGACGACGGACAAGGACGCTCTGCTCGACCTGGGGCGAACGCTGTGCCGGTATCTGGACGAGCGGGAGAGCCACAGCGAGCGTGCGTCGCTCGTGACCTTCTTTCGGCCGCCCGAACGGTCGCTCTCGGAGGCGGAGTACCACGAGACGCTCTGGCATATACTCCAGCTTCTCCACGTCCACGACCCCGCGCCCTGGCCCGCGGACATCCCGACCGACCCGGACGACCCGTACTGGGAGTTCTGTTTCGCTGGCGAGCCGATGTTCCCCACGTGCCGGGCGCCGTTCTACGACGTCCGCGAGAGCCGCTACTGTCCCATCGGGCTGGAGATCACGTTCCAGCCGCGCGCGCTGTTCGAGAGCCTGGGGGTCACGGCCGACACCGAGGCGGGACAGCGCGCCCGGGACGTTATCCACGACCGTCTGGCGGGATACGACGGCGTCTGTCCCCACGCCAACCTCGGGAACTGGGGCGAGGACGGAGACCGGGAGTGGCACCAGTACATGCTCCCGGCCGACGAGGGACAGGCGCCTGACGAGTGCCCGATGACCGTGACCCGCGACCACCCGAAGTCCGAGCGACTGGTCGACGACGAGACGGTGACGCTGCCGGAGGTGTGAGCGTGAGCGCCCGGACCCCGGTCCTGCTACTCGTGGACTTCCAGCGAGGGTTCGACGAGCCACGGTGGGGGACGCGCAACAACCCCGAGGCGGAGGCGACTGCGGCGCGACTCCTCGACGTCTGGCGCACGCGCGACCGACCGGTCGTCCACGTCCGTCACGACTCCACGGAGCCCGACTCGCCGCTCCGGCGCGGGAGGCCGGGATTCCGGTACAAATCGGGGCTCGAACCGACCGACAGCGAACGGGAGGTCGTCAAGCACGTCAACGGGGCGTTCGTCGGCACCGACCTGGCGTCGTGGCTCGACGAACGCGGGTACGAGACGCTCGTCGTCTGTGGCCTGACGACCGACCACTGCGTCTCGACGACGGCGCGCATGGCCGAGAACCGCGGCTACGACGTCCGGCTCGTCGCCGACGCGACCGCGACGTTCGACCGGACGCTCGACGGCGAGCGGTTCGAACCCGACACGGTCCACCGAACCGCGCTCGCCCATCTCGACGGTGAATTCGCCACGGTCACGACGGGAGACCGGGCGGTCGCACGCCTGGACGAACGGGCGGACGGACCGAACAGGTGACGAGCCACCGGGCGGGGTGACCGCTCATACGGTCGGTCGTCAGTGGTTTCCGGGATTCACCCGCCCGGCGAATCACCGGGAAACGGTTACAACCGACCGTATCAGTACTCGCGCTCGATGAGGTAGTCGGCGATGTCGTCGAGGCGGTCGTGCGCCTCGTTGTCCGGGAGGACTTCGAGATTCGCCTTCCCGCTCTCGACGAGGCCCTGTGCGGTCTCGCGGGCGAACTCGATGCTGCCGCTCTCGCGGAGGCGGTCGACGGCGGCCTCGATCTCCTCCTCGTCGACTTCCTCGACGGAGTCGGTGTCGACCAGGCCGTCGACGTCGACGCCCTGCTGGCGGGCGTGCAGCGTCACGAGCGTCTGTTTGCCCTCGACCAGGTCCGAACCCCGCTGTTTGCCGAGTTTCTCGCTGGGCGTCGTCAGATCGAGCAGGTCGTCCTGGATCTGGAAGGCCCGGCCCACGTCGAGGCCGTAGCCGTACAGCGACCGGGCGGCCTCCGGCTCGCCCATGAGGCGGGCGGGGATGGAGGCCGAGGCGGCGTACAGCACCGCCGTCTTCAGTTCGACCATCTCCAGGTACTCGTCGGGCGTGACGGCGTCGCGGGACTCGAAGTCGATGTCGAGCGACTGCCCCTCGCAGATCTTCGTGCAGGTGCTGGCCAGTTCCCCGACGGCGCGGATCGCCCGGTCGGGTTCGGCACCGGTGTCGGCCATGGCCTCGAAGGCCTTCGAGTAGAGCGTGTCCCCGGCGAGGATGGCGGTCGAGAGGTCGTACTCGCGGTGGACCGCGGGGACGCCCCGCCGCAGGTCGTCGTCGTCCATGATGTCGTCGTGGATCAGCGTGAACGACTGGATGACCTCGACGCTGATCGCGGCCCGCATGATGTCTATCTCGCCGTCCCCGGGCGGGAAGGCGCGGTAATCGACCGTCTCGGGGTCGACGTCGACGCCGGAGAGCGACTCCGCGACGAGCAAGACGGTCGTCGGCCGGAGGCGCTTGCCGCCGGCCTCCAGCAGGTATCGCGTCGCCTCGTAGAGGCGCTCGGGTTCGGTGTCGGGCAGCTCCTCGGGGAGCGCCTGGTTGACGCGCTCCCGCCGGGTGGCGATTGCCCGCTCGACCGCCGCCTGGGACTGGTTCGCCATGCTACTCGACGAGCTGGATCATGTTGCCGTTGCGCGTGACGTGCAGGTCCTTCCCCATCGTGTAGCCCTGGCTCTCGGCCAGGTCGACGTAGGGCGAGAACCCCGACATGTCCTGGTGGGCGGGGACCAGGTTGTCCGGTCGCAGTGTCTGGAGCATCTCGTAGTGGCCCTCGCGCGAGAGGTGGCCCGAGACGTGGATGTCGTCGTAGATGCGGGCGCCCTGCATCCGGAGCAGGGTCTCGCTCTGGAAGCGCTGGCCCTCGTTGGTGGGCTCCGGGATCACGCGGGCGGAGAAGACGACCTTGTCGCCGTCCGCCAGTTCGTAGGGCGTCTCCCCCCGCCCCATCCGGGTGAGCATCGCGCGCGGCTCGCCCTGGTGGCCCGTCACGATGGGCAGGAAGTTCTCCTTGCCCTCGTTCATGATCCGCTTGAACGTCCGGTCGACGGACTTGCGGTGGCCGTACATCCCCAGGTCCTCGGGGAAGTCGACGAAGTCCAGCCGTTCGGCGGTGCCGGAGTACTTCTCCATCGACCGGCCGAGGAGGACGGGCTGGCGGCCGATGTCGTCGGCGAACTCCACCAGCGACTTCACGCGGGCGATGTGGCTGGAGAAGGTCGTCGCGACGATGCCGCCCTCGAAGCCCTCGAAGCTGTACATGACGTCCTTGAGGTGGCGCCGCGCCACGGACTCCGAGGGGGTGCGGCCCTTCTTGCCGGCGTTGGTGCAGTCCTCGATGTAACAGAGGACGCCGTCGCGCCCGATCTCGCGGAACCGCTCCATGTCGATGGGGTCGCCGATGACCGGCGAGTGGTCCATGCGCTTGTCCAGCCCGTAGACGATGGCCCCCTCGGGCGTGTGGAGGACGGGGTTGACCGCGTCGATGATCGAGTGGGTGACGTTGACGAACTCCAGTTCGTTCTCCTCGCCGATGGACATCGTCTCCCCGGCCTCCATCTTCACGAGGTCGTTCTGGACGCCGAACTTCTCCTCGCTCTGGATCTGCTGTTTGACCAGTTCGATGGTGAACGGCGTCCCGACGACCGGGGCGTCGTAGCGGTGGGCGAGTTTGGGGATAGCCGCGATGTGGTCGAGGTGGCCGTGGGTCGGTACGATGGCCTTCACGTCGCCCTCGAGGTCCGACATCACCCGGTCGTCGGGGATCGCGCCCATGTCGATCAGGTCGAGGCTGTGCATCCGCTCGGTCTCGACGTTGTCGTGGATGAGGACCTTCGAGAGGTTGAGGCCCATGTCGAAGACCACGACGTCGTCGCCTGCTCGTACTGCCGTCATCTGGCGGCCGACTTCCTCGTAGCCGCCGATAGTTGCGAGTTCGATTTCCATGGTTGGGTCCGAGTGACGCGCCCGGACCACGGCGACCGGCGACCGAAGGACCGTCGTCTGTCATCGGTCCGTCCCGCGTCGGTCCGCGACGAGAGCGGCCGCGTCGTGGCCGCCGTCGTCACCGGCGCGAGCGGGGGAGTGTCCAGACCGCTCGGTCCGATAGCTGCCGGCCGCCCTGGGGTGGTCCGGGCGGCCGTCTGCTCGGTTGTCCCCTCCTACGACGCCCCCTTTTAAATAAGGTGCGGTCCGGCACGGCCACGGGTCCCGCGGGGCCGTCAGCCTGCGGCCGGACTGACCCGGCCGCTGTGTGTGAGAAAGTCTACTCGGCGTCGCCCTCGCCCGGCCCGTCCATGTGGTCCTCTCCCGTCGTCCACGTGGACGTCTCGTCGCCGCTCGCGAACCCCAGTTCGTCGGCGATTTCGCTCTCGCTCACCACATCGGCGGGGGACTCGCTCTCCGCCGACGCCGCCTCGCCCGCGTCGTCTCCCGACGAGATGCCCGCGCCGGGCCGGTCCCCGGCCGCTCGGCCGGTATCCGTCGCTTCGCCCGGTCCGGCGTCGGCCGCCGGGTCCTCGTCGGCATCCGTCGGTGCGCCCGTGCCTACCCGCGCCCCCTCCGAATCCTCCACCGACCCGGAGGAGGCCGCGTTTCCCGCACCGCTCCCCGCCCCGACCCCGTCCGCGACGACCTTGTAGACCAGGCCGACCTGGCCCGACCCGAACACCAGCATCCCGAGGAGCGCGACGAACGCCCCCAGGACGACGAGCACGCCCTCCCGATTGGTGCCGACCGCGCCGAGCGGTTGCTCGCTGATCATCCAGCCGCCGGTCGCCACCAGTGCGCCGCTGAGAGCCAGCAACACCAGCCAGTACGCGAAGATGTAGAACCCGTACTGGAACCCCTCCTTTCGGGAAACTGACGTCATAGCCCACCAATTGCCGACTGCGCTGAAATATGTTACGCCGGTTCGACCGCCGGAGGCGACCGCTCCCGGGACGAAATCCGGAACTGCTTGACAACCGACCGTATCGTGCCATCGGACACGCGTGATGCCACCGTTTCGATGACTGTCTCGGGGTCTTCGAGACGCACGTCCCCGAACGTTGGCGAGCGCGTTCACGTCCGTGTGTCCGACAGATCACTCCCCGCCGGCGACGAGCGTCCCCGGTGAGTCGCCGTCGAGAAACGCGTCCAGCTCGTCCGGCCCGAAGACGTGCGCCGGGACGGGTAGCGCCAGCAGCGTCCGGACTTTCCCGGCCATCCCGCCGGTGACGTCCGTCGCGTCGCTGCCCCCCAGCGCGCCCTCGACGTCCGAGAGGCGGTCGATCCGGTCGACGACCGCCCCGTCGCCGTCGAGGACGCCGGGGACCGTCGAACACAGCCCCACGCGGTCGGCAGGCAGCGATCGGGCGAGCGCGACGACGACGTCGTCGCCGCTGAGTATCGTCACGCCGACCCCGGACTGGACGGCGCCGTCGCCGTGCAACACCGGACAGAACCCCTCGGCGAGCATCCGCTCGACGCCGCGGGTCGGCAGGTCGAGCGCCCCGTCGGCGTCCCGGCTGGCGACCGACAGGGCCCCGACCGGGAGTGCGTCGACGCCGCGGTCGTGAAGTCGGCCCACCACTTCCCGGTTCAGCCTGCTCATCGCGTCGTGGATGGCGACGGCGTCGCGGGCGTTTCGCGTCCCCTCGGTGGCGGTGACGCCCCGCTCGGCCGCGTGGTGGTGACCGAAACTCCCGCCGCCGTGGACGATGGCGAGGTCTCCCCGGCCGTCTCCGTCACCGCCCTCCTGCCAGGCGTCGGCGACGGCATCCAGCGCCGAGTCGAGGGCCGTCTCGTCGAGCGTCTCCGGGCTGTCCTTGTTCGTGATGACGCTCCCGCCGAGTTTGAGGACGGTCGTCATTCGACTCTGACGCCCTCCGTGTCGAGTTCGGCGCGGAAGGCCTCCTCGCAGTCAGGCGAGTACTGGAGGGCGGTCCGGGTCTCCTCGCCGGGGTCCAGCGCGACGATACAGCCGCCGCCGCCCGCGCCGGTGAGTTTCGCGCCGTGGGCGCCGGCGTCGCGGGCCGCCCAGGCCATCGCGTCCAGCGACCGCGAGGAGACGCCAAGCGCCGACAGCAGCCCGTGGTTGAAGTTCATCAGTCGCCCGAGTTCCGCCACGTCGCCGTCCAGGAGGATGTCCTCGCCACGGCGGGCGAGGTCACCGATCACCTCGACCGTGTCGGCGGCGAACCCGTACTCGTTCCCGAGGTCCCGCACCTGCTCCACCAGGGCGCCCGTGTCGCCGGCGCCGCCGTCGAAGCCGACGACAAAGGGGAGTGACGGCGCGTCAAGCGACCGGCGGTCCTCGCCCTCGACGCGGACGGCACCGCCGGTGGCCGAGCAGAACGTGTCCGTCCGCGAGGCGTTGCCGTCCTGGACGTCGTACTCGACCTGGAAGGCCCGCTCGGCGACCTCCGCGGGAGTGAGTTCGGTCCCCAGTTCGCGCGTCGCGGCGAAGATGCTCGCGACGGTGACCGACGCCGACGAACTCAGGCCGGCGCCCAGCGGGATGTCGCTCTCGATGGTGACCTCGAACCCCGCGTCGGGCGCGTCGGCGGCCTCCCGGGCCTGTTCGACCGCGGCGTCGACGTAGCCGGTCGCGGCCTCGACGAGGCCCTCCGGGACGTCGACGTCGGCGTCCCCGGGGTCCCGCCCGTATTCGACGGCGAACCCGTCCAGCGTGAGGTCCTCGGCGTGGACGCGCAGGTGGTCGTCGTCGCGCGCCTCGACGGTGACGGTCGCCCGCCGGTCGATCGCACACGCCACCGCCGGTTCGCCGTAGACGACCGCGTGCTCCCCGAAGAGATACAGTTTGCCCGGCGCGCTCGCGGTTACCATGTCCGGTCGTGGGACCGCCCGGGAGTTAGGTATTTCCGAACGGGACGGGGTCGGCGGGCCCCGGCGACTCGCCCCGACCGCGCGAAGGATCTAGCGTCGTGCCGGTCCGGCACCGGATATGACGGTTGGCTGTCGCATCGGGGGACAACCTATCCTCCGCCGGTCACACGTGATGCCGCCGTTTCGGTGACTGTCTCGGGGTTTTCGGTACGCACGTCCCGCTCGTGCGGTTACCGACGCCGTCGCGAGAACAGCACTGCGGCGAGGACCGCCAGCACGCCGGCCGCCGCGGTGAAGCCGGGGCCGTTGGCGGTCGTCGCCGGGTCGTCGGTCCGGTCGGGCGTGTCGCCGCCCGTCTCACCGGGCGTCCCCGTCGGCGTCATCGTCGACTCCGCCGTCTCGGTCCCGGTCGTGGTCGGTTCCGCCGTCGCCGTGGGCGTCGGCGTCGCTTCAAGCGCGGCCTGGGCCTCCTCGTAGGCTTCGGGGTGGACGGCCTGCGTCAAGTTCTCCAGGGCCCGCACCGTGTACGGGCCGGGCTGGTTGAGGTAGTCCTCGTTGACCGTGACCGTCTGGCCGTTCTGGGTCGCGTACGTCCCGTTGTAGACGTCGCTGCTGTCGAGGTTCGACGGGTGGCTCCCCGGGTTGCTGTTCACGATAAGCCATTCGATGTTCTCGCTGTTGTTGGCGACGACTTCGGGGTTCAGGGGTTCGGTCGTGAACCCGGTGATACCCGCCTCGGCGGCGACGTTCGTCAGTCCGGCCGTCGTGATGACCGAGTGGATGAACGTGTCGCTCCCGGTGGTGAACCCGTAGAACGTGTACAGCGCACCCGGTCTCTCCTCGTCTTCGACCGCGTTCTCGATGGCGGTAACCCGCTCGCGCATGTCGGCCACCGTGGCGTCGGCAGCCTCGCACTCGCCGCTCAGCTCGCCGAACCGCTCGGTCTTCGCGTAGACGTCCTCGAAGTTCGCCGAGTCGTCGGCCTTGTAGACCGTGAGGCCGCTCGACCGTAGCTGGTCGACTGTCTCGTTGGACACGACGTCGGGCGCGAGCACCAGGTCGGGTTCGAGCCCCACGATCGTTTCCGTTTTGACGCCGTCGAAGTCGCGGACGACCTCCTTGTCGCTCGCGCCCGGCAGGTAGTCGGCGAACACCGAGACGCCGACGACCTTGTCGCTGGCGTTGAACGCCCACAGCGTCTGGGCCGCGCTCGGCGCCAGCGTCACGATCCGCCGGGGTTCCTCCTCGATCGTTACCTCTGTACCGGTCGCGTCGGTCACCGTCAGCGGGTACGAACACGCCTCCTGCGCGGCGTCGGCGCCGCTCGCGCCGGCGACTGTCCCGCTCGGTCCGCCGAGTTCGCCGCCCGCCGCCGCCGGGACGGCCCCCAGCGCGACGACGAGCAGGACCGCTACGCCGACCGCAGTCAGATCTCTCATGGCACCCGCCTCTGTGAACGTATCCAATAAATATTTACCTACTCCAAATCGATTTGTCTTCCAGTATGGGGACGGGCACAGAGACCGAGACGGCCGAGGCAGGCGTCCTCCCCGGAGGCCTGCGCTCGACCACGGCCCGGGCGGTCGCCTGGTCGGCCGGCCTGGGTGTCGTCCTCGTCGTCGTCGTGTTCGCGAGCGCGGCTATCGGGCCGGTGTCGCTGTCGCTCCCGGTCGTCGCGAAGGCGTCGTTGAACGCCGTCGCGATACCGGCGGGCGTGAGCCTGACCGCCGCGACCGTCGGCCTCGGCGACGCGACCACCACGCTCCCGGTCCCCGACCTCAGCTACACCTACCCGTTCGCCTTCCAGGTGGACGGCACGGCCGAAACGATCGTCCGGCGCGTGCGCCTGCCTCGCATCGCCCTGGGCGTCGTCGTCGGGTTCGCGCTGGCCAGCGCCGGCACCGTGATGCAGGGTTTCTTCCGCAATCCGATGGCCGACCCCTCCATCGTGGGCGTCTCCTCGGGCGCGGCGGTCGGCGCGGTGGCGACCATCGCCCTCTCGGTGTCGCTGCCGTTCGGCATCCAGGGGGCGGCCTTCATCGGTGCGCTGGTCGCCGCCTTTGCGGTGTATCTGATCGCGACCGAGGACCGCCGGACGCCTGTGGCGACGCTCCTGCTCGCGGGCGTCGCGGTCCAGACGTTCCTCGGCGCCGTGGTCTCGTATCTGCTCTTGCGGGCGGGCGAGAGCGTCGAGCAGGCGCTGTACTGGCTGATGGGGCGGCTCCACACCGCCACCTGGACGGACGTCGAGGCGACTCTGCCGGTCGCCGCCGTCTGCTTCGCCGTCCTGCTGGCGCACACGCGCGACCTGAACGTCCTCCTGCTCGGCGAGGAGGACGCCCACACGCTCGGCATCGAGGTCGAACGCACCAAGCGCGTCCTGCTCGCGGTCTCCAGCATCGTGACCGCCGCGGCCGTCGCCGTCGCGGGCGTCATCGGCTTCGTCGGCCTCGTCGTCCCGCACATGCTGCGTCTCGTCGTCGGTCCCGACCACCGCGTGCTCCTGCCGACCAGCGCCATCGCCGGCGGCGCTTTCCTCGTCGCCACGGATACGCTGGCCCGCGCCGGCCCCGCCGAACTCCCTGTCGGCATCGTCACCGCCGCGCTGGGGGCGCCCTTTTTCCTCTATCTGCTCGTCACCCGGGAGGTGCACTCGCTATGACCGGCGACGCCGACCGGCGGTCGGCCGACGACGCCGCGGAGGCGGACTCGCTGGTCGACGTCCGCGGCGTCACCGTCGGCTACGGGAGCGACCCCGTCCTCTCGGGCGTCTCGCTGTCGGTCGAACGGGACGAACTGGTCGGCCTCGTCGGCCCGAACGGCGCGGGCAAGACCACCCTCCTGAAGGCCATCAACGGCGTTCTCGACCCGGACGAAGGCCGGGTGCTGGTCGACGGCGACGACGTCCACGACCTCTCCTCGCGGGCGGCGAGTCGCCGGGTCGCGACCGTCCCCCAGGACACGACCGTCGCCTTCGAGTTCCCGGTCGAGGCCGTCGTCGAGATGGGCCGGACGCCCTATCACGGGCGGGTCCGGCGCGACCCCGACGCCGCCGAGGCGGTCGAGCGCGCGCTCGACCGAACGGAGACGACCCGTTTTCGCGACCGCACCGTCGGGTCGCTCTCGGGCGGCGAGCGCCAGCGGGTCGTCCTCGCGCGGGCGCTGGCCCAGGGGACGCCCGCGCTCGTGCTCGACGAACCCACGGCGAGCCTCGACATCAACCACCAGGTCCGGACGCTCGCCCTGGTCCGCGAGTTGACCCGGGAGGGCAGGGGGGCCCTGGCGGCCATCCACGACCTCGACCTGGCGGCGCGCTTCTGTGACCGCATCGCCGTCCTCGCCGACGGGACCCTCCAGGCGGTCGGCCCCCCGGAGACGGTGCTCACCGGCGAGCGCGTCGCGGCGGCGTTCGACACCGCGGCCGCCGTCGTCCCCAGTCCGGTGACCGGGACGCCGACGGTGACGCCGCTCTCGGACGCGAGCGCCGACGCCGACTCCGGCGTGCCCGTGGGCGAGGGCGAAAGTAAACGTCCCGGACCCCTCGTGGAGTCGGACCCCTGCGTCCACGTCGCGGGCACCGGACAGACGGCCGCGCGGGCGGTCGCCGCGCTCTCGGCGGCGGGGGCGACCGTCACCGCGGGCGTCTTCCCTGCGGAGGGACTCGCGGCGGGCGTAGCCCGCGAACACGGCGTCGACCCGGTCGTCGCCCCGCCGTTCGCGCCGCTCGACGCGGAGGCCGAGGCGAGCGCTCGCGAGCAACTCGGGGGGGCTGACGTCGCGGTCCTGGCCGGGCGGGCGCCGCCGTCGGTCCGCGCGCTCGTCCGGGACCACGACGCGGTCGTCCGGGTGACCGACCCCGAAGCGGGGACGGACCCGGGCGGCGACGCGTCGACGGTCGCCACCGCCTCGCCGGCGACGGTCGTCGAAACCGTCGCGCGAGTCGAGGGGAGTCGTCTCCCGGCCGACGACTGATGACAGCAGACCAAAAAATTATGACGCGGTACACTGACCTTGGGGTATGGTGAACAGAGCCGCGGTGTATCTGATCGGGGGCATCGTGCTGGTTGGGGTGCTGGTCGTCGGGGGCGCGGGGTACTTCCTCTTTGCCGGCCTCGGCAACGCGGACAGTGCGGGGACGCCGACTCCGGTCGACCCGACCCCGCTGGACCTGAGTCCGACGCCGACAGCGGCGCCGACGGCGACGCCGACGGCGACACCGACGGCAACGCCGGCGCCGACGGCGACGACACCCCAGCGGACGGTCGTGTTGCCAAACGAGTTTGACGAACGGCGGGTGGAAGTGCTCGTCGTCGAGGAGATAAACGAGCGCCGGACCGCCGAGGGCCTCGACCCGCTGCTGGGTAACGGGACGGTGCCCGAGCGCCTCCGCGAGATGGTGCGCGAACACAGCGTCGCGATGGCCGACGCGGGCCGGGTCAACCACGTGATAGACGGCAACGCGAGCGCCGACCGCTACCGCGACAATGACCTCTATCGGCTATGCCGGTGGAAGGCTGACGGGCGCGAGGCGATCATCGCCGCCGACAACAACGGCTACGCGGCCAACGAGAGCGCGCTGGAGGCAGTCGGCCACACCTACGCCGGCCGCGAATACGACGACGGGCAGTTCAACGAGGACGAGGCGGCGGTCGCGGCGGCCATCGTCGAGGACTGGTACCGCGACTACCGGTTCGAGCGCCGACTCATGCTCCCGAACGCGACGATGGTCGGCGTCGGCGTCACCATCACACAGTCGGGCGAGGTGTACGCAACCGCCGACCTCTGTCGACCCAACAGCGGCGAGCGCCAGTGACACGACGCCGGTATTTCGCCGACCGGTCAGGAGTTGCGCTCTATCTCCTGGAAGGCGGCGGTCGCGTCGTCGAACTCCGCGAGGGTCTCGTCGAGGTCGGTCCCGAGTTGGTCGGCGCGGTCGCGCAATCCGTCCATCTGTTCGTTCCCGTCGAGTTCAGCCGCGCTCTTCTCGGCCTCGAGGAGGGCGAGTTTCGAGGTCACCTCGAGGTACTCGGTGAGGCGTTCGTCGTAGCGGGTCGCGGTCAACTGCTGTTCGATCGCCGCGACGAGGTCGCGTTTCTCGACCGGTTTGCAGAGGTAGTCGTCGAACGGCATCTCGACGATGTCGAAGTCCGGGTCGACGGCCGTGATCATGATGACGCGACAGTCCAACTCGCGGTCGCGAATGGTCGAGAGGACGTCGTCCCCCGGGATGTCCGGCATCCGCCTGTCGAGCAACACCACGTCGAAGCTGTCGTCGACGGTGTCCAGCGCCGCTGTCCCCCCGTAGGCGGTCTCGACGTCGTACTCGCCGCGCAAGCGCAACGCGTACACGTCTGCGACTTCCGCTTCGTCGTCGACGACGAGTACCGTCGGATCCTCGCTCGACTCGGTCACACTCGCCTTTGGTGGAACATCCTATTTATTGCTACCGGGCGAGGGGACCGCCGGTCTCTCGACGCGGCGAGCGGTCGTGTGGGTCGCTCGCGCCATCACAATCCATTTGCCGGGCGGGTTCCAACGCCGGGGTAATGTCGAGGTGCGACGAGTGTGGGAAACAGGAGAACATGCCCTACCAGTGTCGCCACTGCGGGGGTACCTTCTGTGCCGAGCACCGCCTCCCCGAGAACCACGGCTGCCCGGGGCTGAACCAGTGGCAGGACCCCGGCGGCGTCTTCGACAGCGGCTTCGACGACACGGTCGTCGATGACGACCGCGACGAGTCCGGCATCGCCGCGAAGCTCGGTTTCGACCGCCCCGGCGGCCTGCTGGGGTACTTCCGGGGGAACATGACCTTCGTCTTCCTCGGGCTGATGTGGGTCACCTTCGCCGCCCAGCTGGTCTTCCAGGCGGTCACCGGCCTCTTCCCGCTCACTCGGGCGACGATCACCGCCAACCCCGAAGCTTACCGCCTCTACAGCTCCGTTTTCGTCCTGACGCCCCACCACCCCGAGTACGTCTGGACCTGGTTTACCTCCGTCTTCGCCCACGGCGGCTTCGCCCACATCGCGTTCAACAGCATCGTCATCTACTTCTTCGGCCGCCTGGTCGAGGACTACGTCGGTTCGCGGAACTTCACGCTGCTCTTCCTCGGGAGCGGCGCGCTCGCCGGCCTCGGGCAGGTCGCACTCACCATCGCACAGAACGGCGCGATCCCGACCGGCCTCCCCGTCGACGGCGTGCTGGGCGCCAGCGGCGCCGGCCTGGCCATCATGGGCGTGCTGACGGTCCTCAATCCCGGTCTACGCGTCTACCTCTATTTCATCCTCCCGGTCCCGCTGTGGCTGCTGACCGTCGGCTACACGGGCTGGACTGTCTTCCAGATCTTCGCCGTCGGCGCCGGCGCGGGCAATACCGCACAGGTCGCCCACCTCGTGGGGCTGGTCATCGGCCTCGCCTACGGCCAGCACGTCAAGGGCCGCCACCGCGTCCCCAACCAGCTCCAGTTCGGCGCCGGTCGCGGCCCCGGCGGTCCGGGCGGTCCGGGCGGTCCGGGCGGCCGCTTCTGATGGAACCCGTCCGCCCCGCGTTCGTCCCCGACGCGTCGCTCTCCCGCGCGGAGATGGCGGCCCTCCAGCGCGACATCGCCGCCGAAGCGACCTTCGTCGACGACCTGCCCGTCGACCCCGCGAGCGTCCGCGTCGACCGCCGGGTCGACCTCGACGCGGTCCGGGAGGGCGACGTCGAGGCGGACAGCCAGCAGCAGCGACTGGGAGGCGACGCGAGAAGCGGTGACGGAGCGACCGGCGACCCGCCGCTGGTTGCGGGGGTCGACCAGGCGTTCGTCGGCGACCGGGCGGTCAGCGCGGTCGTCGTCCTCCGGGACGGCGCGGTCGTCGAGCGCGTCCACGCCGTCGAACCGACCGACATCCCCTACGTCCCCGGGCTCCTGAGTTTCCGGGAGGGCGGCGCGGTCCTCTCGGCGTTCGCGGCGCTCGACTCCGAGCCGGACCTTGCCTTTGTCGACGGCAGCGGCCGGATCCACTTCCGCGAGGCGGGCCTGGCGACCCACATCGGCGCCACGTTGGACCTCCCGACGGTCGGCGTCGCCAAGACCCTCCTCTGTGGCACGGCCCGCGAGTCGCTCGACCGGAAACTCCCTGCCGGGGCACGGGTCCCCATCGAGGCCGACGCGGAGGTCGAGACCGCAGACCCCGGGACGGTCATCGGATACGCGCTCCAGACCCGCCAGTTCGAGAGCGACGCTCGCCACGTCAACCCGCTGGTCGTCAGCCCGGGCCACCGCGTGAGCGCGGCGACGGCCGCTGACCTCGTCGCGGCCTGCGCGGCGGGGTACAAACTCCCCGAACCGACGCGACTGGCCGACGCGTACGCCGACGCTGTCAAGGCCGAGGTCGACGCCGATTAGGGCTCGACGCCCCCTCGCTCGCGTTCGGCGACGACGAGGAACGTCTCCGGCCGGACGGCCTCGTGGACGACGCGAAACCCCGCCGTCCGGAGGTTCTCCGCAGCGTCCCCGGCGGTGAACCGCTCGGCCAGCGGCGGGCCGGCCGCGCCCTCGCCGCCGGCCGACCAGTCGGCGACGACGAGGCGGCCGCCGGCGACGAGCACCCGCGCGACCTCCGAGATGGCGGCCTCGCGCGGGAGTTCGTGGTAGGTCATCGTCAGGTACGCCGCGGCAACCGAGGCGTCGGAAAACGGGAGGTCGGCGCCGCTCCCGGTCACGAGCGCGACGTTCCCGGGCACGCCCTTCCGGCGGTAGTGGGCGTGCATCGCGGGTTGCACGTCCAGGCCGAGCGCGCCGTCGACGCGGGCCGCCACGTCGTCGAGGTAAAAGCCCGTGCCGCTCCCGACCTCTAGCACCGTCCCGTCGACGGGGAGGTCCAGCCCCCAGGCCAGTTCCTCGGCCGACAGGCGGCGGTAGCGGGCGACGGCGTCCTCGAGTCTGTCGGCGTTCTCCGCGGGGAAGGTGTGCTGGCCGCCGTCCATGGTCGGGGGTGGGCTTCGTCCGGCAAGTAGCCACCGGCCGGCGGACAATAGTCGACACTTAACTGTGGGGCGGTCCACGTCGCGTACATGACGAAGACGGCGCTCGTGACTGGGGCCTCCTCGGGCATCGGGCGGGCCACCGCGGCCGCGTTCCTCCGGCGGGACTGGACGGTCCACGCCACCGCCCGCGAGGCCGACGACGTGGCGGACCTGGCCGACGCGGGGTGCGCGACGGCCGAGCTCGACGTGACCGACGACGCGCAGGTCGACCGGGTCGTCGACCGCGTGCTGGAGGAGACGGGCCGCATCGACTGCCTGGTCAACAACGCCGGCTACGGCCAGTACGGCCCCGTCGAGGACGTCCCGCTCGACGCGTTGCACGACCAGTTCGACGTGAACGTCTATGGCCCCCACCGGATGGTGCGGGCGGTCCTGCCCCACATGCGCCGCCGAGAGCGGGGGACGGTGGTCACCATCTCCAGTCCGCAGGCCCGCGTCACCACCGCCGGCGGCGGCCCCTACGCCGCCTCGAAGGCCGCCGTCGAGTCGCTCTCGGACGCGCTCCGCGTCGAGGCCGACGAGTACGGTATCGACGTGGTGGTCGTCGAACCCGGGCCGGTCCGGACCGCCTTCGGCGACCGCGCCGAGGACCAGTTGCGTCGACTTGAGCGGCGGGGCAACTACGAGTCAGTCTACGACCTCATCGAGGGCTCGACCGTCCTCGCGAGCGGCGGCGACGTGGGACTCCACCCCTCGGAGGTCGGCCGGGTCGTCGTCGACGCCGCCAGCACGTCCGACCCCGACCCGCGATACGTCGTCGGGACGACCGCCCGCCTGGTCGCGGCCTCGCGCCACCTCCCGGACCGCTGGCGCGACGGCGCCTCCCGCCTCGTCCGGTGGCTCGTCTCGTGACCCGCGACCGCCTCGCCCGCTCGCCCGCCCACGAAACCGCCCTCGCCTGCGTCGAGGCCGGGATCGAGGTCGCCCACCCCGAGCGCGTCGTCGCGGACGCCGTCTCCCGCGAGGGTGACAGCCTCCGGATCGCCGACGCGAGCTATGACCTCGCCGGCTACGACGAGGTCGTCGTCGTCGGCGGCGGGAAGGCCGCCGCGGGCGTCGCCGCGGCGCTCGAATCCCGCCTGGGCGAGGCGCTCGACGGCGGGGTCGTCGTCACGGACACCCCCGTCGAGACCGACCGCGTCGACGTCGTCGAGGCGAGCCACCCGGTCCCCGACGAAGCGGGCGTCGCCGGCGCGCGACGGGTCCGCGAGACGGTCGAAACCGCGGGAGCGGGGACGCTCGTGCTCGCCGTGATGACGGGCGGCGGCAGCGCCCTGCTCCCCGCGCCCGCCGGCGACCTCTCGCTGGCGGACCTGCAGGCGACGACCGACGCGCTCCTGGAGAGCGGCGCGGCCATCGGCGAGATAAACGCCGCCCGCAAGCACTGCTCGGCGCTGAAAGGGGGTCGCCTCGCGGCGGTGGCCGCGCCGGCGACCGTCGCGACGCTCGTCTTCTCGGACGTCGTCGGCGACGACCTCGGCGTGATCGCCAGCGGGCCGACGGTCCCCGACCCCACGACGTACGCCGACGCCGTCGCCGTCCTCGACCGCTACGACCTCGACGTGCCCGCCGTGGTTCGCGACCACCTCGCGGCCGGCGTGGCCGGCGAGATCCCGGAAACGCCGGGGGCCGACGCCGACTTCGGCCACGTCACGACCCACCTGCTGGCGAACGCGTGGACGGCCGTCGACGCCGCCCGCGAGGTGGCCCGCGAGCGGGGCTACGACCCGCTCGTCCTCTCGACGCGGGTGCGCGGCGAGGCCCGCGAGCAGGGGCTGGCCCACGTCGCCGTCGCCGAGGAAGTCGCCGCGACGGGGACGCCGGTCGACCCGCCCGCAGTCGTGCTGTCGGGGGGCGAGACGACCGTCACCGTGCGCGGCGAGGGCGACGGCGGCCCGAACCAGGAGTTCGCGCTCCGGGCGGCGCTCGAACTCGGCGGGGGCGGGAGCGACGGCGGTTCCGTCGGGGGTCCCGTCCTCGCGGCGGTCGACACGGACGGCCGGGACGGCGCGAGCGACGCCGCCGGGGCGCTCGTGGACGCCGGGACCGTCCCGGACGCCGACGCGGCTGACGCGGCGCGCGCGGCGCTGGCCGACAACGACGCCGGTACCTACCTCGACGGCCGGAACGCCCTCGTTCGCACCGGCCGGACGGGGACGAACGTCAACGACCTGCGCGTCGTCGTCGTCGAGTGACGGTGCTCGCCGCGACAGCAGGTATTCCCGGGCGCCGCAACACTCGCGGCCGCCGGCAGGTTTTCGCGTGGGGCGGCCCACCCCACCGGTATGACGGACCGGATCGGGATCCTCGCCTTCGAGGGGTTCGAGGAACTGGACGCGGTCGGCCCCTACGAGGTATTCGGCAACGCCGCCAAGCGCGGCGCCGACCTTCGAGTGGAGCTGCTGGCGACCGACCCGACGGATAGGGTGACCGCCGCCTACGGCCTTCGGGTCGAACCCGACGGCGTCCTCGCGTCGGGGACGGGTCTGGACTTCCTGGTCGTTCCGGGGGGCGGGTGGAACGACGGCGACGCGGACGGGGGAGCGCGCGCCGCGGCAAACGACGAGGACCTGCTGGCGACGCTCCGCGAGTGCCACGAGGCGGGCACGACGCTCGTATCGGTCTGTACCGGCGGGATGGTACTCGCCGCAGCGGGCGTCCTCGACGGCCGTCCGGCGGTCACCCACCACGGCGCGATGAGCGACCTGCGCGAGACGGAGGCGGAGGCGGTCGACGCGCGGGTCGTCGACGACGGCGACGTCGTCACGGCGGGCGGGATCACCTCGGGGATCGACTGCGCGCTGTGGCTAGTCGAGCGCGAGTACGGTGCCGACCTCACCGAGCGCGTGGCCGCGACCATGGAGTACGAGCGCCGGTCCGACATCTGTCGCCCGGGCGGCGTTGACGATAGCAGTTCCTGAAATCGCGACGAAACAGCGAAATCCCTCGACGGAGGCCAGTATCCCATGTCAGGGGCAGGCTTCGACGACTTGGTCGCGTATCTGCGAGAGCGGTTCGGTGACGAAGTCCTCATGGCTGTCCACTACAGCGAGGACAGTTCGGACTTCCTCCTCGGGAGCAGTGGTTCGAGGACTACGTTGCGACGGCCGACACGCGGTCGCCGGACCGGATACGGCAGGACGCCGTCTCGGAACTCCGGCACGCGGGCGTCAGCAGCGACCGCTACGGCAACGAGATCCGGGCCGAGGTCACGGTCACCGAGAACGGAACGGGGATCAACCTGTTTCTCGACCGGGAGGGGGTCTACGTCTGGTTCGCCCCCGAGGCCACCGTCGAGGTGCCCGACGACGTCGAAGCCTGTCTGAAACGCGTCGACTTCTGACGGGACCGTCGCGACCGCTGAAGTCAGTCCTCGATGCAGGCGGCGACGACCCGCAGCAGTTTCTCGCCCCGGACTTCGTCGGCGAAGAGGGGGACCCGGCGCACGTCGTGACCGCGGAAGATGTCCTGTGAGCGCCCCAGGGCGTCGCGCTGGACCGACCAGCGACGCTGACAGAACTCGCAGTGTTCCAGGTCGGGGCTGACGAACCAGTCGGCCTCGACGTCGGCGACGTCGGTCAACTCCTGCATCACCCTGTTGACCACGACGGTCCCCACGGGGACGCCGAAGTCCGCGAGGCGGTCCAGCAGGCGCTCGGACTCGCGCACGGAGAGCTCCTCCGGGACGATCACCACTCGGAAGTCCGTCCGGGACGGGTTCTGGAGGACGTCGCGCAGCACCTCGACGCGCTCTCGCAACTCGCGCAGGTCCTCGACGTCCATCTCCTGACCCTCCTCGTCGTCGCCGAACATGCCCGTGACGCTGTCCATCATCCCCGAGAGGCGCTGGCGGAGTGTGACGACGCGCCCGAGCATCGAGTCCATCACTTCCGGGAGTTCGAGCAACCGGAGGGTATGGCCCGTCGGCGCCGTGTCGACGACGACGCGCTCGAAGCGCGGGTCGTCCATGTACTCCAGCAGGAGCCGGACTGCGGCGGCCTCGTCGGCACCGGGCATCGACCCGCCGAGCGGGTCGACCATGCCCTCGCCGTCGTCGCTCGTCGGGTTACCGCTCGCCGGGCCGTCGCCACCCATCGGCCCGCCGCCGCCCATCGCCTCGCCGAGGCCGCCCAGCATGCCGCCCATGGGGTTCTCGCCGTCGCCGGCGAACGGGCCCTCCTCCAGGGCCTCGTCGGGGTCGATCTCGGCGGCGTAGAGGGGGTCGTCGTCGCGGATCTGTGCCGGTTCGGCGGGGATCGACGTTTCGAGCGTGTCGGACAGCGAGTGCGCGGGGTCGGTGGAGACGACGAGCGTGGGGGTGTCGTCGCGAGCGCTGGCGAGCGCGGTGGCAGCGGCCATCGTCGTCTTGCCGACGCCACCCTTGCCGCCGTAGAGGACGTACTCCGGCGCGTCGACGCCCGCGGGGACCGCCGCGTCGTCGATCTCCTCGACCGGTTCGACGTCGATCTCGCTCATACCGGGAGTGGTGCCGGCCGACGGATGTACCCGTCGATGACATCCTCCGCGCCGTCCCGGAACCGGTGGCGCTGGGGGCCGGAGCGAGGCTGTGGCTGTGGAGCGCGACACGGACCGTGGGTCGGCCGTCCCCCCGGACGGCCGGCGAGTCGGGGGCTGACGCCTATGACCGCGACGAGCGGGCCTCGCGCACCTCTGCGCCGTCGCGGAGCTTGTCCTCACAGAACGGACAGACGCGGGGGCCGGTGTGACCGTCCGGCGTGAACACCCGCGTGTACGCCTCGGTCACGAACGACCCGCAGTTCTGGCACTCCGGCATCCTCTAGACAAGGCCGATCATCCGACATATTAGTTCCGGCCGGGCGGTCCGGTAAGGGCCGTCCTCGTCGACCGGTGGCTCCGGTCCGTGAACGGCTCCACGACCCGTTCACCCCGGGTCCCGGTCGCTCCAGAACGCGTCGCGCTGGGATCCGAGAAACTCCGCGGTGAGCCGGGTGAACTCCGTGCGCTCGGCCGGCGAAAGGTACTCGTGGACGGAGTGGCGCGTCCCGGGGGCGTACCGGCTGTCGGCGAACGCGCGCACGCCACACTCCTCGGTGCCGCGGATGACCCGGCCGATGGCCTGGCGCGCGCGCCGGACGGCGGGGACGGTCAGCGCGTATTCGAAGGCGTTGTCCTCGCCGAAGGCGTCGGCGTAGGCTCGCCGTACCGCCCGGACGCGGGGCGACCCGACGTTGACCAGCGGGACGCCGACGACCAGCGCCGCCGCGAGTTTCTCCCCGTCGTAGTCGACTCCTTCCGTGAGCGTCCCGCGCGTGCTCGTGACGAGCACCTTCCCGCCCCCGCGGAAGAACTCCTGTTTCAACTCCTCCGTGGCCTCGTTGCTCGAACTCTCGTCGACGAGCACCGGCTTCTCGACGGCCTCGTCGAGGTAAGCGCCCGCCCACGTCGCCTCGCGGTAGTTGGGCATCGCCACGAGGGCGTTCCCCGGCGTGCGGGCCATCCCCCGGAGGACGTGCGCGTACTCGTCGCGGGTGCGGTTCCACTCCCCGCCCAGCGGCTCCATCTCGCCGGGGTCGCCGCGGTTGCGCGCCGTGAACGGTTCGGCGTCGACCAGCCAGCTCGCGCGGTTCGCCTCGGGGAACCTGAGCGGGTAGGACTTCGTGACGACCGGGCGGCCGTCGTCGGCGCCCTCGGGTGTGTCGGAGCCCGCGCCGTCGCTCCCCGGCGCGGACCCGCCCTCGCGGAGCGATCCGAGGCCCGACACCTCGGTGAAGACGTCCAGCGGCGAGAGCGTCGCGCTCATCAGGACGCCGCCGCCCAGCGTATCGAATATCTCCTCGAGCGACTCGCCGGGCATACAGTCGAAGAGGACGAGCCCGGCGGTGTAGACTCGCTCGTAGGCCGGGCCGGTCGCGCCCGGGTCCTTCGGTGCGTGTTCGAGTTCGACCTCGCGCAGGTACCGGGCGTGGTCGCGCTCCCACCAGCGGGTCAGCACGACGCCCGTCGGCGCACAGACCGGCGAGCGCGAGAGCCCGAGGCCGTCGATGGCGTCCTCGACGGCGGCGCCGACCGCCGCCAGCGAGCGCCACACCTCGCCGTCGTGGCCCGCCCGCTCGGCCCACCGCGTGAGCTCGTCCGGCTGTTCGGTCTCGGGGTCCCGGAGCGGGATCTCCACGTCGTACTCGGGCAGCGTCTCGGCGGGGTCGCCGACCCGCCAGTCCCGATCGATTTCCTCGTCGAGGTGGGCCTCGACGCGCTCGTCGACCCAGTCGAGCAGGTCCTCGTAGAACTCCCGGGCGCGCTGGACGGCCGAGAGCGACACCTCGTGGGTCGCCAGGCGATCCCGGACGGCCTCCCTGTTCTCGTCGCTCTCGCGGGCCCGCGAAACCAGCGTCGCGCAGTCGTTGCGCGCCCGGACGATGGTGTCCCGCCCCACGCGGTCCGAGAGGAGGTCGCGGACCCGCTCCTCTAACCTGTGGGCCTCGTCGACAACGAGGAAGGTTCCGGAGTCGAGGATCGACGCCACGAGGGGTCGCGTCCCGGGGTCGAAGAGGTGGTTGTAGTTGCCGACGACGACGTCGGCGTTCTCCAGCAGGACACTCATCACGCGGTGGGGGCAGGTCCCCCGCTCGGTCGCGGCGGGCAGGTACTCCTCGGCGGTGACGACCGAGTGCCGGCCCGCGGAGAAGTCGACCGGCGAGCCCCTGTTCCGGGCGAACCAGTCGGCCTCGAACGGACAGTAGAGGGGCGGATCCGACCCCTCGACCATCGACTCGGGGGCCTGGGGCTGGCTCCGCGGGTAGGGCGACTCCGCGCCCGCCGTTTCGAGTGCGTCGTCGAGCGTGCGGTACGTCTCGGCGTCGCGGCGCGCCTCCCTGACGAGGTCGCTCGCGCGCTCGGGGTCCCACCAGACGTCGTCGGACTCCGCGGGGATGGCCGCCTCCGCGACGGGTTCGTCGCCGGAGCGGCCCTCCGCCTCGACGAGGCCCGCCGTCGCCTCCCGGAGATCCTCACAGCGGTCGTGGGTCGAGACGTCCTCGGGGAACGCGCCCTCGCGGCCGTAGGGACAGAGGTCGCGCTTGCCGGTCAGCGCGACGCCCGCCAGCGGGTCGGGGGCGTCCTCGTCGGCGGCGAGGCGCTCGTTCATCGCGCGCAGGTCCGCGACGAACTGGGCGCGTTGCTGTTTGACGGGCGTGACGACGACCACCCGCTCGTACTTGCGAGTGTGTTCGACCAGGGTCGCCCCCGCGGTCAGGGCGGCCATCGTCTTGCCGGTGCCACAGGGGCCCTCCATCGCGAGGTAGCCCTCGCGCTGGCCGACCTCGATCGCCGTCTCGATGGCGTCGGCCTGGCTCTCGTAGGGCTCGTCGAACGCGAAGAAGTCGCGCCAGCCCGCCGCGGCGTCGGCGGCCGTCCCGTCGCTGCTCATCTACTCACCGCTGGGGCGCCCTCGCCTATGAACGATCGGATACGCTCGACGGGATCCGGGATCCGGACCAGCGATCTGGGGGGATAGTCGTGGCGCGCGCTGTCGAGCGTGGCGAGGCGGGACTGGAGGGACCGCCTCGAAGCGAGCGGGGAACGGAGTGACCCGCGAGCGTTTCATCGCGAGACAGCGTCGCGCGAGGGATGAGCGAGGAAACGGAGTGACCGAGCGAATCGGCTGGGGAGGTGTGTGGCTCGCGGTCGCGGTGCGGGGCGGTCCCTGGTGGACTGAAAGGGCGAAGCCCGGTCGCGTTCAGTTCAGTCGCTGAGGCGGCCCTATTCGAGCGAACGTAGTGAGCGAGAATATCCGTCTCAGCGACCGCGAGCGGGCCGAGGGCTTTCAGCGAGTGCCGTGAGTCGCGGTTGGGTTGACTGCTAGCGAGCCGAGGACTTTCGTCGCCTGTTGTCGAGTGCGGTCGATCCGGCTCCTCACGACCGGACGAAACCACCCAGTCCACGCGCTCGATTCACTCAGACTTCGTGGACGGTCACGTCAACCTCGCCCTCGGCCACCTCGGCCGTCAGCATGGTCGTCCGGTCGGCGGGCGCGGCGCCCGTGGCGCTGCCCGGGTTCAACAGTCGCACGTCGGCGTGGACGGTGTCGACCACCTCGTGGGTGTGCCCGGCGATGCCGACCCGCGGTTCGTCGGCCTCCTCGCGAACGACGTCGACGACGCGGTTGTGCCAGCGGTGGGGCGGCCCGGCCCCGTGTGTGACGACGAACGTGACGCCACCCAGTTCGACCGTCGCGACCGCCGGGAGGCCGACCCGGGGGTCCATGTTTCCGCTCACGGCGGTCAGTTCGGGCGCGAGGTCGCGCGTGTCTGCGATCGCCCCCTCCGAGTCGAAGTCACCGGTGTGGACGACGTGGTCCGCGTCGCGGACCCGCTCGCGGAACTCCCCGGGGATCCGTTGCGCGCGCGAGGGGATGTGCGTGTCGCCGAGGATCGCGACGTGCATGTCGGCCCTTCTCGGCGCTCCGACAAGTGGATTGCGGCGATGGGGTGTGAGAATCGGATCGGGTGGGTGCCCGGTCGGAATCGCTTCCGGGAGCGTGGGGTGACCGTTCGTTGTCTGTTCTCCCGGATCCGAACCCGGGACAGATAACGTGAAATAAATCGCTGTCGGGCGATTTCGTGCTTCGTTTGCGTTTCGGACACAACCTATGACGTACAGTAGTCGCTCTCACTCCGCGTCCCGGTCCTCGGCCCGCTCCCGCCAGCCCTGCTGTTGTCTGCGTTCCGTGATGTGCTCCTTTCCGTCTGCGAGTTCCTCCCGAACGTCCTGCTCGAATCCGCTCACCTCGGCCAGAAACTCCCGCTCGAACGACTCGACGATCTCGTAGGTCCACTTGTCCTCGAGGACACCGGTCGGTAACGCTTCGTCGCGAAGCATATCGGCCCGCTTCTCGTGTCCGGCTTCCCTGAGTACCTCCTCCGCGTCGTGCAGATGGTCCATCCCCCGACCGATGGCGTGATGGAAATCGAGCAGACTTCCGTATCCTCGATAGAGGTTCTCGACACCGAGCTGTAGCTCGTGAAGTGCCCGCTGTTCCTCCTCGGTTAAATCGATGTCGTCAGCGCCGGACATGCCGTTGTTTCCTTCGACTCGACAGGTAAAAAGCAATCGTCGCCCGACCCGGCCGTGACCACTGCCATCGTCCGGGGTCTCCGGAAACGTCTCCGGAGACAGGAATCGTCCGATACGCAGCCAGCGCAGCGTACTGTGGCGAGTATAGCGGGACATGAGTGCAATGCCGCCTCCCCGAGTCGGACCGGCTACGCTCGACGATGTGCGTCGAGAGCCCCCGGACCGGGCCTCGCCCTTTCAGTCCGCCAGGAGAGCAAGCTCTCCTGAACCCTGCCTCGCTCCGCTCGGCAGGACGCCAGGAACCGCACCGCGACCGCGAGCCACGCGCCTCGCACCGTTCGGCACGCTCACGGTTCGCTCCGCTCACCGTTCGCATCGAGGCGTTCCCTTCGGTCACGCCTCGCACCGCTCGACAGCGCGCGCCACGGCGGTCGTCTGGAATCGAAACACCACCCTAGTGTTTATCACGAGAGATTCGACGATACCCCGCCAGTCCGGTCCGGAGAAACGCTCTCACCCGGTGACCCGGCCGACTCACCGGTACATGCTCGTGAGAAACACTACCAACGTCCCCACCCACGAACCGCGAGGTCGACCCGGACGCTGATACCGTCCGGCGACGAAGGTCCGGCGATGACCGACGACGAACTCGAAAAGCGGGGGGTCGTCACGGTCTTTCTGCGCCACGAGGCGGCGGTGCTCCTGTTGCGGCGCAGCGCCGAGGTCGGGTCCGACAGCGGCCAGTGGGGCGGGGTCGCCGGTCACGCGGAGGGGGACCCGGACGGCGCCGCCCGCCGGGAGATCCGCGAGGAGACGGGCCTCGGTGCGGAGGCGGTGACGCTCGTCCGTGCGGGCGACCCCTTCGAGGCGGCGGACCCGGACCTGGGGACGCCGTGGGTGGTCCACCCGTTCCTCTTCGACGCGGCGACCCGCGCGGTCGAACCCGACGACGGAACGACGGCCTACGAGTGGGTTCCGCCGACCGAGATCCGCCGGCGCGAGACCGTCCCGGACCTCTGGGGGTCTTATGACCGCGTCCGACCGACTATCGAGACGGTCCGGAACGACCGCGAGCACGGGTCGGCGTCCCTCTCCGTCCGCGCGCTCGAGGCCCTCCGCGACGAGGCCGCGCTCGCCGGCGAATCGGGGGACGCGACCGACACCTGGCCCGCGCTCGCCGACCTCGCGCGCGACCTCGGAAACGCGCGGCCGGCGATGCCGGTCGTCGAGAACCGGGTCAACCGGGCGATGGCCGCCGCGAGCGACGAGCGGACCGCCGCGGGCGTCGAACGCGCCGCAGGGGACGAGATAGACCGGGCGCTCGCCGCCGACGAGCGCGCCGCGGCGCGCGCGGCCGAGCGACTCCCCGCGCGGGTCGCCACCCTCTCGCGGTCGGGCACCGTCCACGGGGCGCTCCGCCGGGTCGACCCCGACGCCGTCCTCGTCGCGGAGTCCCGGCCCGGTCGGGAGGGGGTCGACACCGCCGAGCGCCTCGCCCGCGAGACGACGGCCGACGTGACGATAACGACCGACGCGGCCTTCGCCGGGGCGCTCGCCGACGCCGACGCCGAGGCGCTGGTCGTCGGTGCCGACGCGGTCCGCCCGGACGGGAGCGTCCTGAACAAGGTCGGGACCCGCGGGGCGACGGCCGCGGCCGCCCGCGAGAAACTGGAGTGCCTCGTCGTCGCCGCGAGCGACAAGGTCCTGCCCGCGGATGGGGACGAAGACGGTCCCGCTCGCGTCGACCGCGAGGAGCGCGACCCGGCGGCGGTGTACGACGGCCCGGCCGACGTCGCGGTGGCGAACCCCACCTTCGACCTGACGCCCGCCGACCGCATCGACGCCGTCGTCACCGAGGACGGCGTTCTCGACGCTGCCGACGTGCGCGAGGTGGCCGACCGACACCGCGACCGGGCCGGCTGGGACTGATACGGTCGGTTGACTGTGTACCGGTGATTCGCCGGGCGGGCGAATCCCGGAAATGAGTTACAACCGACTGTATCAGGAAGGAACGACGGTGATCGTCTTCCCGCGGTCGATGGCTCGCTCCAGTTCCTCGGCGATGGCCGACCCGCGGGAGACCTGCACCTCGCCGCCCCGCGAGACGGTGGCGGTGAAGAGGTAGTCGTCGTCGGCCTGCATCTCGACGGTGTCGCCCTCGTAGCCCTCCATCGGGATGAGGACGTGCCGGGAAGTGATCTCGGGGGTAACGACCTCGCCGCCACCGCTGTCACCGGGGCCGCTCGCCCCGCCCGGTCCCCCGCTTCCGCCGGACCCGCTCCGGCCGCCGGGCTTGTCACTGAACGTCCGCACGTCGATGTCGATGCCCAGCCTGTTCTCCACGTCCGAGATGCGGCCGCCGCCCTTTCCGATGACCTGCGAGATGTCGTCGTCCTCGACGTACACGACGGCGGTGTTGGGGTCGCGGATCTGCACCTCGACGTGGCCGCGGGCGATAGAGCGGATCTCGCGCTCGACCTCCTGTTTGGCGAGGCGCTCGGTGCCGCTCTCCTCGCTCTCGGCGTCGCCCAGCGGGACCGTGACGACCTGGCGGTTGAAGGTGTAGATCTCGTAGGCGGGCCGCCCGGTCTCGAAGTCGGTGATCGTGATGACCGGCCGGGCCAGGTCCTCCTCCATCAGGCCCTCGGGGACCTTGACCTCGGTCGCGACGTCGTAGACGGTCTCGATCTCGCCGGCCTCGATGTAGACGACGGTGTCGACGATCTGCGGGATGAGCCCGAGTTCCACGCGGCCGATGAGCCGCTGGAGGGCGTCGATCCCGCGGGTGGCGTGGACGACGCCGACCATCCCGACGCCCGCCAGTCGCATGTCGGCGAACACCTCGAAGTCGTCGGTCTTCCTGACCTCGTCGTAGACGGTGTAGTCGGGCCGGACCATCAGAAGCGAGTCGGCCGTCTTGTCCATTCGGCCGCCGAGTTCGGTGTACTGGGTGACCCGCTCGTCGACCTGCAGGTCGCGGGGTTTCTCCATGGTCTTGACCGCGAACCCCTCGTCGGCGAGATAGCCCGCGACTGCCTGGGCGAACGTCGACTTGCCGGCGCCCGGGGATCCGGAGATGAGGACGCCACGCTGGCGTTCCGCGAGGCGCTCGCGCAACTCGTCGGCGTACTCGTAGTCGTCGAGTTCGGTCTCGACGACGGGCCGGACCGCCGTGATCTCCATCGCGTCCGAGAACGGCGGGCGGGCGATGGCGATGCGCAAGTCCCGGAACTGGACGATGGTCATCCCCGGTTCGTCGAGTTCGACGAACCCCTCGGGGGAGGCCCGCGCGCTCTCCTCGACGTCGTGTGCGAGGGATTTGACCGCCGCCTCGGTCATGCGCTCGTCGCCGACCCGCCCGTAGGTCATCTCGCCGACGGACCCGCGCTTTGCCATCGGTTCCAGCCCCACGCGCAGGTGGACGCTCATCGTGGACTCGTCGAAGAACTCCTCCAGGTCGAGGCGCTCGACGTCACGACCGTGGGGTTCGAGGTAGAGCACGTCCAAGCCCTTCGCGCGGGCCACCTCGCTCTGGACGACGTCGCTCGTGACGAGCGTGGCGTCGTACTCGTCGGCGAGGTCGCGGATGATCGCGTCTGCCTTTCCCTCGCCGGCCTCGGGCTGTTCGGTCTCGGCGGGGCGGCGACCGACGTACTCGACGCTGATCGTGCCGTCCTCGTGCATGTCGGCGAGGCGCTGGAGCTCTTCGAGACCGTCCCAGCCGCGCCGGCGGCCGTCGTTGGCCTGGGCCTCGAGTTCGCCGACGACTGCCTCGGGGACGTAGACGGTGGCACCGGCGAACCCCTCGCCGGCCGCCGCCGAGTCCGGGTCGGCGTCGGCGTCGGCTTCGGCGGCTTCGCCGCCTTCTCGTCGCGCCTCCGGCGCGACGCACTGCTCGGACACGCGGCCATCGACGACCACGCTCGTGTCCGGAAGGATGTTCATACCCGCACTTCGGCGTCCCGCCCGGATAAGCGCCCGGATAGCCGTCGACGAGTCGCCGGTCGCGGCGTCACCCCCAGTGTTCGTTCCCGGTCATCCGCGGGGACTGCCGACCGCCGCGTCCTTCGTCCGCGGCCGTGTCCGCGACGCGGGGGTGATACGTGCGCTCGCGACGACCGATGTCCTCTGTCTCTTCGGTCTCGAGTTTCTCCCCGAACCAGAGGACGTTTCCGTTGCAGTCCAGGACGGCGAACTGCCGCCAGCCGAAGTCGGTCGTGTGCGGGGATTTGACCACCTCCACGCCGGCGGCGTCGAGGTCGGCATACAGGTCCTCCGCGTCGTCAGTGTCGACGTACAGCGGCACCGAACCGCCGATGGTGGCCCCTTTCAACACGGGAAGTTTCTCCGCAAGCGACTCCCGCTCCTGGAACATCAGCGCGCTGTCCCCGACCATCACCTGCGCCCAGGACGGGTCCGTCTCCCCGTCGGTCGGGAGCGTCGCGACCGGTTCCGCGTCGAAGACGCGCTCGTACCAGTCGACGGTCGTCTCGACGTCCTCCACCACCAGGTCCGGAGTGATCGAATTCACCGTCATCCGTGGTCGACGTGACGGAGTAAATCATAATAAATCATTATGATTGCGGCGTCATACATCACGGGAGGTCTGTGGGACGGGCGATACGGTCGATGTAGATCATTTCCGGATTTCGTCGAATCGGTCGGCGAAATACCGATAAATCGCCAAACCGGCCGCGTCAGTCGTCGGTCACCAGCGTTCCGGTGCCGTCCGGTTCGCCGTCGCCCGCGGCCAGGGGCAGTTCGACGACCGCGACGGCGCCGCGCTCGTCGTCCCCGTGCCCGTCGGACGGGGCCCACTCCGACCTGTCCTCGAACCAGACGTCGCCGCCGTATCGGTCTATCATCAACCGCACGAAGTAGAGTCCGAAGCCGATCGAACCTGACTCGTCCGACGTGAACGCCTCCTCGAAGATCTCCTTTTTGTACTCGTCTTCGACCCCGGGGCCGTTATCGGCGATCTCGACGGTGACGGCGTTGGCTGTGGCGGTGCCATCGACGACGATCTCGACGTGGTCCCGGTCGTTGTGTTCGATGGCGTTACCGAGGAGGTTCTCGAACACTTCCCCCAGGAAGTCGTCCGCCCGGACCGCCGAGAGGCGGTCGAGGTCGGTCGCGATGTCGATACTGACGTGGTCGTGGCCCCTGCGCATCTTGGTTACTTTCTCCGACAGCATCGCGCCGGGATCGACCGCCCGCAGTTCGACCGCCTCGTCGTCGCCGACGACGGTGGTGACGGTACGCACGTTGCGGGTGAGCGCGGTGATATCCGTGACCCAGTCCTCGATAACGTCGACGTGTTCGCTCGCTTCCCCGTCGACGTGCCCCCGGAGGCCGTCGAGGTGTCCTCGGATCACCTGCATCCCGTTGAGCAGGTCGTGTCGAAGGACGCTGTTGAAAAACTCGATCTGCTCGGTGCGCGCCGCCAGGAGTTCGCGACTCTCGCGGAGTTCCTGTTCGCTCCCGACGCGGTCGAGGGCGTTTTCCGTCGACGACGCGAGGATTTCCGCCAGTCGCCGCTCCTCGTCGGTGAACCCGTCGTGGTCGGGTCCGGCGCTGATCCCGATGACGCCGTACCCACCGAGCGGATACAGCAGGGACCCGCCGAGGTTCAGCGAGACCTCGCCGGTTTCGACCTCGACGGGGTCCCCCAGCATCGGTTCGCCGGACTCGAACACCCGCCAGACGTCGCTGTCTCCCGGCCCGACTGTCACCTCGCTACGGGCCAACTGGTCCCCGAACGCCGCCTTGAGCGACTCGGCGAAGGCCGCTGGACGCAACACGTCGTCCTCGTCGTCGTACAGCATGGCGCCCGAATAGTGGTACCCCAGCAGTTCTTCGGCGGCAGTGACCGAGATCTCGAGCACCTCCTCGGGCGTCTCGGCGGCGAGAAACCGCTGACTGACCGACTGGAGTCGTTCGAGCGCCTGTTCGCGCCGTTTCCGGATCGAGACGTCCCGGAGGACGACAACCGTCCCGCGAACCCGGTCGTACTGGTCGCTGATCGGGGCGGCGTTCAGGTCGTAGACTTCGACGCCCTCCCCGGATCCCGCCGTGGCTCCGGGCGGGACGTACTCCCCGTCTTTCGCGGCCGCTCCCAGGATACCGGGCAACAGGTCGTTGACCGGAACTCCCACCGGGTCAGGCTCGTCGATGAGCATTCTGGCAGCCGGGTTCGTGTCGACGACGACGTCGGAGTCGTCGAGGACGAAGACGGGGTCGTCTATCCGTTTCAGGACCACCTCCGGAGCGAGCGGTTCGACGTTCAGGAACTCGTATCGAAACAGCGCAAGCGCGATGAGTACCGATTCGGCGGAGTAAAACAGGGTATTGAGACGTAGACCCGGGTGGAACTGGATGCCGGCCTCGTAGACCACCGCGCCGACGACGGTGAGCCCGATAGCTCCGGTGATAAGTCCCGTCTGCTTGCGGTACATGTTCCGCGACGAGATGAGAAACCGGACGAGGAGTCCGGTCCCCACGAACACGCCCACGTAGGCGGACACTATCGCGACCAGATACGCGATCCCCTCGGTTCGGGTCGGCAACACCGGGAATGTAAGTCCGTTGACTGTTCTGATCACCACCGGTTTGGTGAACATGTCGACGCCACTGACCGCTGCCATGATTGCGAAATAGCCCAGCAGCAGCCGGCGACGCCGCCGCGTCAGCCACTCGTCCCGTCCGGTGTAGGTCACCGCGAACAGCAGAAAAAATCCCACCGCGAGAAGCCACAACACGTACTCGGCGGCCAACAGCAGGTTGGTCGCTGGGGAATCGGGGACGGCGACCAGCGCGGCCAGGCCCAGTCCCACGACCCCCGGCAGTCCGGCGATCCCGGCCAACGGGCGGGCAGCCGGATGGTCGCGGTGTTTCAGCGCGACGTACGCGACGCCGAGCCCGGTCACGCCGCCGACCGCCAGCGCTCCCCCTATCAAGACGGCAACTGGGGAAGTCATCGAACAGAGGTCCGTCGTTGCCCGTGATATACTTTACTCCGGAAATGATACTAGTGATACTGGCGCCTGTGGTCGGACAGAGGCGGTGTTCCGCAGTACGGCGGTCCATCATGAGGCCGGATACCGGCCGGCATGGTCCACCACGCCGGTCGCCTGCGCGGCCGTCGTTCGACGGGTCGTTCGTGGGATAGCCGACCGTATCAGCGCTCGTCGCTCGCCAGTCCGCGAGCCGCGATCGTCTCGCGACAGACCGGACAGACCGCGACGGTCCGGCCGTCGCGTTCCCGGACCAGCCAGTCGCCGGTCGCGGGGCTCTCGTGGCCACAGGCCGAACAGTACAGCGTCGTCTTGGGTGGCGTGTCGTCGGGGGGCGGTGCGCGCTCGGTGTCTGTCGCGGGGACGCTCATTACAACGGGAGTAGGGGCTGGACACTAATAACTCTGTTTTCGACATGTTAGACCGTGACAGAAGGGATCTGAGTCGGTCGACCCCGCGATGGTGTGTCACAGAAGCGCGGTGGGGACGACCGGGACTGCGGGCCGTGCTCGAACTGTCGGTTGTAAATCAGTTCCGGATGTCGTCGAACCGGTCGGCGAAATACCGGTAAATCGTTGCAACGGACCGTATCAGTCGTCGTCGGCCGGCGTCTCGACGCTACCGTTCGGGCCGAGCGGTTCCTTGGGCTTGACCGGCGAGCCCTCCTCGAGATCGTTCTCGGCCAGTGCCATGCTGCCCATGACCTCGATGATGAGGCGGTTGGCGAAGCCGCTGGTGATGCCGCCGTTGTAGGAGTTCCGGTCGCTGACGTCGTAGGCGGGCGACACCTCGACGACGTCGAACCCGAAGTCATCGGGGTCGAGCGCCTTGACGACCTCGCGGACCATGTAGATCGCTTCGCGGGGGATCAGACCGCCGGGTTCGGGTTCACCGGTGCCCGGCGCGTAGGCGGGTTCCATCACGTCGACGTCGAAGGAGACCCAGACGGCCTCGGTCCCGTCGGTCGCACGCTGGACGGCGTCGGCGACGATGTCGTCCAGGTCCATGTTGCCGACTTCCGTCGCGGTGTACCACTTCATGCCGATGTCGCGCATGTCCTCGTAGGTGTCGGGCCCGGGCCAGAACCCGCGGGGACCGATGAGGGTGTAGTTGTCGCCGTCCAGGATGCCCTCGTCGTAGACGCGCTTGACCCAGGCACCGTGGTCGTACTCGAAGCCGGTCAACCCGTCCTCGCCGGTGTCGGCGTGGCAGTCGAAGTGGATCAGGCCGATGTCCTCGTAGCCGTTGGCCTCCGCCCAGCCCTTGATGTCGGGGTGGGAGATGGAGTGGTCGCCGCCGATGACGATCGGCGTCGCCTGCTCGCTGATCTCGGAGACGGCGTCTTCGATGTTGAGCTGGCTCTGACGGGTGTCACCGGGCGAGACCTGCGCGTCGCCGGTGTCGGCGACGCTGTAGGTATCGAACGGGTCGACGCCCGTCTCGATGTTGAAGTGCTCGTAGGGCGGGGACGGTACCGTCGAGGCCGCCCGCACCGCCCGCGGGCCGTACCGGGTCCCGGGCCGGATCGTCGTCGCCGTGTCCAGGGGCGCGCCCAGGATCCCGATGTCGACGTCCTCGTCGTCGAGTTCGTCGCGCTCGACCTCGGGCAGTTTCAGGAACGTCGGGACGCCGCTGAAGATCGGCTCGTTCGCTTCCTTGTGCTTCTCGCCGTAGATGTCCTCTCCGGACCTCTCGTCTGTCATTTTTCGTGTGGCTCCTTCGTACGAGCGTGCGCTCGTTCGCGACGTTCTGGTGTGTACCGTTCGATAGGAAAAGGCTTGCCTGGGATGTATCCAAGTTCCTCCCACGAACCCCTGCGGACATGAACTCCTAATATGCCCTTCGAGACCGCGGGGTGGGTGCCGGCCGCGGCGACTCGGTCGAGGCGACAGCACGGGCATCCCCGGTACGGGTCCGGGAACGGCCCCGTCGCACGGACCGGAACGGGAAGCGGTGTGTCGTACGGTCGGTTGCAAGTCATTTCCGGGTTTCGTCGAACCGCCCGGCGAATCACCGGTACACAGTCACAACCGACCGCATCAGCTGTCGTCGGTAAAGACCGCGGGCGTCGAGCGGAAGGCGAAGTGCGTAGCGACATTGAGGCTGTCGCCGGCGTGGTCGCCGCTGTTGTGGAACGCTGTGAGCGTCCGCTGGAGTTCCAGGAGCGGTTCCGGGCGGGCTTCCTCGATGTGGGTCTGGGCCTCGGCGACCCGGCCGTCGAAGGCGTCGACGGCGTCGTGGCCGTCATCGGTCGCCGCTGTCGTGGGTGTGGTGACCGCCTGCCGGGTCGCGTCGGCGACACGGTCGAGCGCCGCCGCGACGGCTTCCATGTGGCACCCGGTCGCGTCGTCGAGCGCGAAGCCGTCGGTCTCGATGACGAGTTCGGCGACGTCGCGGGCCGCCTCGGCCATCAGGACGACGTCCTGGGCGACCGACCGGTAGCCGATGAGCGGGAAGCCGGTTTCGAGGCCGACCGAGCGGTTGAGCCGCGGGTTTCGGTAGGTGGTAAACACCAGCCGCAAGAAGAGATAAAACAGCTTCTCGACCTGGCGCTGGCGGTCGACGGCCCGGTGTGCGGCGTCGACGTCGTCGGCGAGCAGCCCGTCGACCGTCTCCGCGCGCATCGTCGCCTCCGTCCGCCAGAGCCGCTCCATCAGCGTCGGCAACTCGAAGTCCCCGGGGTCGACCGAACACCGGATCGCGACCGTGTCGATGCCCTCCTCGACGACCCCTAGCCCCATGAGCTGGCGTTCGGTCTCGGTGATGGCGTCGAACACTGCCGGGTCGAAGGGCCTCTCGCTCTCGCTCTCGATCTCGATGAGCTGTCGGCCGAGAACGTACTGTGCGAGGACGGCCCGGCGCACCGACTCCGGCGTCAGCGAGTCCGCGTCGACCGTCGTCGTCGCCTCGGTAGCCTTCGGCCGGTCAGGGACGACCAGCAGCGACCCGCCGTTCTCGTCGCGCTGGACGACCAGTTCATCGCCCTTCGAGAGGCCCTGCTCGCGGGTCCACTCCGCCGGAAGCGTCACCGCCAGCGTCGACGACCCCAGCTGCTGGATCTTCCGTTTCATCCGGAGGTCGTCCATGCTCACCGTCGACCACCCCGGGACTGTACCGACACGCTACACATTATCAATGGGTTGTGGGAACGGCTGTAAATGGTCTTTGGTCCGAACAAATATCCCATTCCATGTCCGTTGACACGTATATTGTTCCGGTGAATCGGATCAGAAACGACTACACGTCCGATTCAGTCCTCCTCTTCGCCGGCCGCAGTGATCGTCCGGCGGCCCTGTCGGTCGAGGGTGCGGGTTCCGTAGGTGTCCTTGGTTGCGTAGGCGACGACCAGGAACGCCGCGAGGCCGACGATAGGGGCGATGAACGTCGGCAACCCGTCGAACGCGGGCGTGAAGACGCCGTTCTCGAAGTACAGCAGGTCGTTCTGGATCCCGTAGGTCGTCGGCACGAGGACAAAAAAGACCAGCCGCGTGAACGACCCGGTGAGCATCCCCGCCAGCGCTGCCGGCGTCGTCGCAATGCCGGGCCTGTAGATGCCGAACACGAGCGGGACGAGCAGGCCGGCGAAGGCGACGTCGAACGCCAGCACGAGCAGCATGCCCGTCGCACTGACGCGGATGGCAAAGAGCGCGCCCAGGATCGTGATCGGGATCATCATCGCGCGGGTGGTCCAGAGCAGTTTGTCCGAGCCCTCGCGCAGGATGCCCTTGCCCTCGGACTCGACGCCCTCACCGGGGCTGTCCTCGTCGCGGACGCCCAGGACGTTCCGTGCCAGGGCCGCAGAGGTCCCCAGGATGGCGCCGTCGCCGGTCGACAGCGACGCGGCGGTGATCCCCGCGAGCACGAGCACCGCCAGCCACGGCGGGACCGCCTCCTGGAGCAGCGTGTACAGCACCGCCTGGTCGCCGGCCTGGACGCCGATCTCCGAGAGGATCGCACCCGACGAGAGCGCGACAACCGAGAAGGGCACGCCGATGATGACCGTCCCGGCCGAGCCGATGAAACAGGCCTTCTGTGCCGTCTCCGGGTCCTTGGCGGCGAAGACCCGCTCCATGAAGTCGATGGCGACGATGTCACCCAGGCCCAGCGCCGCCAGCGTCGCGAGGTTGATGTACGCGCCCTGTCCGGGGTCGGTCAGCTGGCCGAGGTTCCCGGGACCCATCCCGCTGGGGATGGTAAAGCCGTAGTTCAGCGCGACGTATGCGACGAGACTCGTCGACCCGACCAGCGCGATGACCGCCTGGATGACGTCCGTGTACGCCACCGAAACCAGCCCCCCGGCGAACGTGTACACGAAGATGATCGCCGAGATGAGGACGACCCCCTGCGTGAAGGTCGTCCCCAGGAAGACCTGGAAAAGGAACCCACCAGCGACGAGGTTCCCGCCCAGCAGCAGCGAGAAACTCAACACCATGATGACCGCGGCGACGGTCTCCGTCGTGGAGCCGTACTTGCGCCGGTAGAAGTCCGGCAGCGTCATCAGGTCCATCCGGTTCATCGGCTTGGCGAAAAAGAGTCCCGTGAGGAACAGGCAGGTCGCCAGCCCCAGCGGAAGCGCCGCACCCGCCCAGAACCCGAACGATGCCGACAGGTCCGTGTTCCCCAGCGTCGCGTTCGAGTCGAGCGACTGGGCCATCAGCGTCGCCGCCGCCAGCGGGAGTATCAGGTTCCGCCCTGCGACGATGTAGTTGACGCTGTCGCCCTGGACCTTCTTCGAGACGTACAACCCGACCCCGATCATCGCCAGGAGGAAGACGACCAGTCCCCAGAACAGCACTCCCGCCATCCGTCAGTGCCTCCCCGCGACCGCGGTCCCCGTGGTCGTCCGCCCGATACGCGATCGATCCGAACACTCGTCCACCCAGAACGAGTTCGAGTGGTTGAACGTAGCCATTAGTTCGACAGAAGCGGAAAGCGAATCCCTCATGAAAAGGTTTGTCGTAAGATTGTTCATCGTATTGGAATAACCCCCTGCGGGCATGTACCGTACCCAACTCCTACCAGTTGTACCCGTGCGTATGAGGGAATATAAGGTCACGACGATGACCGGTTCGAAGCGGATCGGAAACGCGTCACACGTGGGTCGCGGCGTGGCGACGCTGTCGACGGCCACCGCTCGGGGAGAGCGACCGGTCAGTGGGGGTCGGTCCGTGGGTGCGGTATCGGGGTTTCGACGTTCGTTTCGGAGCGGTCGGTGACTGCAATGGCGTGCCAGCGAACGAGACCACGCTTGAACGCCCGGAAGGTGAACACCTCGCCGTCGGGGGCAAACAGCACGAGCGCGTACTGCTCGGGGATCCGCTTGCGGTCGGTCTCGGTGAGGCTGGCGGGCGCAGAGGGCAACGTGTGGGAGTGATAGAACACGCGAGGCAGTCCCGGCGCACGCTCGTCGACGGTCGTCTCGAACCGCCGTTCGGGGTCGTCGGCGTCGTTTTCGACCGGGACCACCTCGGTGGCGACCAACGCGTCGCCGCGACGCTCACAGCGGAGGTAGCCGCCCGCCTCCTCGGGGTGTCTGTCCGCGACGTGTCGCTCCAGCGCCGCCCGGACCCGCTCCGGGACGACGAGCGTCCGCACCGGTCGAGGGAACTGCACCACCCTCCCCCTACGTGCCGGGTGTTTAGGTCGGTTTCGGCCCCGTAGTGTTTCTCGCGAGCATGTACCGGTGAGTCGGTCGGGTCACCGGGTGACAGCGTTTCTCCGGACCGGCGGGGCATCGTCGGATCGCTCGCGAGAAACACCATCAGTGGCGCCTCCGACCCCGGATCGCCGGCCCCGGTGATCCCTTCTCCCACGAACACGTGGAGGCGGCGCTCCAGGACGATGAGCGACTGGTATCGACAACGCGATGGTGTGGTCCGACGGGACGACCCACGGCCGGACGAAACACCAGCTGTTCGAGTACTTCCGGCCGGATGTCCTGGCCGACCTCCGGGACGGCATCGAGGCGGTCCCCGAGGCGCGACTCGACGCCGCTCTCGCCGACGGGCGGACGTTCGACTTCGCCGCGGAGGTCGCCGTCCCCGTCCCGTTGCGAGTGGTCATGGACCTGGTCGGAGTCCCCCGCGAGGACCACCGGCAGGTGTTGTCCTGGCTGGAGACCTTCCGGTTGGTGATGAACAAGGAGTACAGCGCGGCAGAGAGCGCGAACCCCGACGCGATGACCGAAACGGTCGCGTACTTCGAGGATCTGGTGGCCGAGCGGACGACCGACGGCGCGACGCTGGACGACCGCCTCGACGTCGACGAGGCCGACCTGCCGCCCGCCGAGTACCTGGTCACCAAGCAGCGCTACAACTTCTTCCACCGGACGGACATTCCTCACATCCTCGACACGTACGACGTCGACACGGTGATCCTCGTGGGCTTTATGACCCACATCTGCGTCCACTACACGGCCCACGGCGCCCACGGCTCCACCGGGGTCGTGGGGGCCGCGGTCGAGGGCGACCGATCAGACGGCCAGGTACTGCGCGATGGCGTCCTCGTCGGTCAGTTCGGGACCGGTGAGTTCGTCGGCGATCTCGCCCCGGTCTATCGCGTAACAGCGGTCGGCCATCGTGCGGATGACTCCGAGGTTCTGCTCGACGAACAGCACCGTCGTCCTCAATTCGTCGTTGATCGCGCGGATGTCCTCGCTGATCCGGTCGACGATCGAGGGCTGGACACCCTCGCTGGGTTCGTCTAGCAGGAGCAGGTCGGGGTCGCCGACGAGCGCGCGGCCGATGGCGAGCATCTGCTGTTGCCCGCCGGAGAGCGTGCCGCCGTCCTGGTCGGCGCGCTCCTCCAGGACGGGAAAGAGGTCGTACACCTCCTCGTAACGGGTCACGTCGCTGTCGCCGCCGACGTGTTCGCCCATCTGCAGATTCTGCTCGACGGTGAGTCCGGGGAAGATGTCCCGGCCCTGCGGGATGTAGCCGATCCCCTCGCGGGCGCGGACGTCCGGCGGGTCGTCCGTGACGTCCCGGCCGTCGTAGGTGACCGTCCCCTCGGTGGGTTCGAGCAGGCCCATGGCGGTCTTCAGCAGGGTGGTCTTGCCGACGCCGTTCTTGCCGACGACGCCGACGATCTCGCCCTCCTCGACCGCGAGGTCGATCCCCCGGAGGACAGGGGTGTCGTAGCCGACGGTCACGTCCTCCAGCGCGAGGACCGTCACCGGCGGTCACCTCCCGAGTCGCCGTCGGTTCCCAGGTAGATCCGCTGTATCGCCGGGTCGGACTCGATCTCCTCGGTCGAGCCCTCTCGGAAGATATCGCCCTCGTGGAGGACCGTCACCTTGTCGGCGATCTCGGCGACAAAGTCGGTGTCGTGTTCGATGACGACGAAGGCGATCCCCTCCTCGTCGTTGAGCCGCGTCACCCGGTCGGCGATCTCCGACCGCTCCTCGACCGAGAGGCCCGCGACGGGCTCGTCGAGCAGGAGGAGGTCCGGTTCCAGCGAGGCGACCATGCTGATCTCGAGTTGCTGCTGCTGGCCGTGTGAGAGGCTGCTGGCGGGGACCTCCTCGCAGCCCGCGAGACCTGCGGCCTCGATCGACTCGGCGACGAGGCGGCGGCGTTCCTCGCCGTCGGCGAACTGCTGGACCGGGAGGCGAGCGTTCTCCCGGACCGTGAGGTCGCCGTACACCGACGGGACCTGGAACTTCATGCTGATGCCGCGCCCGACGCGCTCGTTCGGGGCGAGGCCGGTGATGTCGTGACCGTCGTAGTAGATCCGGCCGTCGGTCGGCGTCAGGGTGCCGGTGATGAGCTTCAGCAGCGTCGATTTCCCGGCTCCGTTGGGACCGATGAGACAGCGCAGTTCGCCCTCGTCGACGCCGAAGTCGATCTCGTCCGTGGCGGTGAACCCGCCGAAGGTCTTGACGAGGCCGTCGGTCCGGAGCAGGGTATCGGTCCGGTCGCCGGTGGCCTTCTCGGCGGCGGTCTGGCGGACGTTCGGGTCCAGCCGCTTGGACTCGGCGTCGCTCACGAGTCACTCACCTCCGCGCGGGCGTCCGGCCCGTCGACGTCGGCCACCGGGACCTGGCTGCCCGAGAGGCGCTCGTCGATCCAGGGGACGATCCCGCCGGGTAGAAAGAGGATAGACAGCAGGAGCAGGGCGCCGACGGCGACCAGCGCCAGTTCGCCGCCCAGCGCCAAGCGGACGTACTCGACGCCGATCGTGGCGACGACCGCCCCGAGCAGGCTCTTGCGACCGCCCACGCTCACCCAGACGACCGGCAGAGTCGCGAAGTACAGCTGGAACACCGACGGGTCGATGTAGACGTTCCGCGCTGCGTAGAGCACGCCCGCGAGGCCGGCAAGTCCGCCGCCGATCGTGAAGGCGACGAGTTTGGCCCGCTCCACGTTGTAGCCGAACATCATGGTCCGGTCCTCGTCCTCGCGGATCGCGACCAGCACGCGCCCGAAGTCCGTGTTGACGAGTACCCGCAGCCCGAGGTACGCGAGCAGCAGGACCACGAGCGACAGGTAGTAAAACGGGTCGAAGGTCCGGGTTCCCAGCAGCGGGACGAACACCTCGTAGTCGTTGAAGACGAACTGGAAGGTGAACACTCCCTCCACGCCGAGCGTGAGCAGCGGGATCGCCGGCATCCCGTTGAACCCGCCCAGCGCGGCCTCCCCGATGGTCCACTCCGAACCGGCCGTCTGGGACATGAACGTGAGCATCACCAGCGTCGAGACGAGGGTGATGATCGTGACGTAGACGTTCCTGACGCCGCCGTAGAACATGAAGTACCCGAGCAGTCCCGCGACGACGGCGCCGGCGACGGTGCCCGCGATGACGGCACCGGTGATGCCCCCCGGTGTCGGGAAGTTGATCGAGACGACGCCGAAGGTGTAGGCGCCGATCCCGAAGAACACGACCTGTCCGAAGCTCAGGACGCCGGCGTAGCCCCAGACGAGCGACAGCGAGAGGCCGAGCAGCGCCAGGACCAGAAACAGCGAGAACTGGGCACCGGTCCCGCCCGTGGCGATCGGGAGCGCGACGAGCGCCAGCACGGCCACGGCGAACCCGACCCAGTACCGTCGGGAGTTCCCGACGGTGTTCGGGCCCTCCAGTCGGCGCCGGAGGCGGGCGAGCGGCGACCCGGAGTGCTCGCCGGTCGACGGCTCCGTGGCCATCTACGACCCCTCCTCGATGCGGTCGCGCACTCTGTCGACAACGCCGGTGATCCCGCCCGGCAGGAACCGGAGCGCGAGCATGGCGGCGAAAAGCAGCGCGATCCGGCCGGCGAACTCCCCGAACTGGTCGGAGAAGAGCGCGTCGACGGGACCGAGCAGCAGGCCCGACAGCGACGTCCCGACGACGACGCTCGCCCCGCCGACGACGACGGCGACGAACGCCTCGACGAGGAACTGGTCGCCCAGCGTCGGCTGCATCGACAGCAGCGGGGCGAACAGCGCGCCGGTAAAGCCCGCCAGTCCCGACCCGATCGCGAACGTGACCATGTAGACCCGTTCGGTGTCGACGCCGAGAGCTTTCGCGGTCTCCTCGTCCTGCATCGTCGCGCGGACGCGCGTGCCGAACGTCGTCTGCGTGAACAGCACGTACACAAGCGCGAGCACGCCGGCCGCGACGCCCACGAGGGCAATGCGGTAGTCCGGATACCCCGCGGTGGACCCGAACGGGACGCCGATCTGCTCGATCGAGTTGCCGAAGACGATGCGAGCGCCCTGGGTCATGATGAGGCTCAGGCCGAACGTCGCCACCATCGAGTCCGCGAGCCGGTCGTAAAAGGGCGTGATCAGGTCGCGCCCGACCGTCCGCCGGCCGATCCAGTTGGGTACGAACCCCGAAATGACGACCCGTTCGACGGTCAGCCCGAACAGCGCGGTCACGAGCGCGCCGACCCCCATCGCGAGCGGGAGCGGGAGCCCGCCCTTGACCGCCGACAGCGTCGTCGCGTACGCGCCGAGGAGGATGAACTCCCCGTGTGCGAGGTTGATCACGCCCATGATCCCGAAGATGATCGCGAGGCCCACCGCCGCCAGGACGACGAACGAGACCGCGTAGGAGACGCGGAACGTGAGGTTCGGGTCGACGAGGACGCCGACCGCGAGCGACGCGACGACCGCCACGACGGCTCCGAGGCCGTAGCGGACCTGAAACGCCTGCTGTTTCAGGCCGTTCGACATGTCACTCCGCCTCCTCGTAGAAGTCGACCGGCGTATACTGGGTCTGTTCGTCCTCCTGAGTCAGGTCGCAGCCGACCGTCTCCGAGAGGAACTGCTCGGGGATCTTCCGGTTCTCGACGGCCTCGATGTTGTGCTCTTCGTCCGCGCGGAGCACCCACATGTGGTGGTCGACGTGGTGGGTCTCGGGATCGAGTTCGATCGACTCGCCCTCGGGGGCTTCGGGCGCCCGGTCGCCGCTGAGGCTGATGCCCGACTCCAGGGCCTCGATGACTTCCGGCTGTTCGAGCGTGCCGGCCTGCTCGACGGCCTCCTTGTACATGTAGGTCGTGAAGTAGTTGGTCTCGGCCTCCTCGTTGAGGTAGGGGGCGTCGGGGTACATCTCGAAGTAGCGGTCGACGAACCCGCCCTCTCTGGTGTTGGCCTCGGTCGGGACCTCCTCCATGTAGTTGACGCCGGCGTAGATGTTGGCCATCGCGGGCGGGTCGATCCGCCGGTGCTCGTAGCCCTGGGCCATCGCCGTCGAGGTGCCGATCGGCACGTCCAGGCCCGAAGAGGCCTTCTGTTCGTAGAACGCGGTGTGGTTCGCGCCCACGAGCATCGACATCACGAAGTCCGGGTCGGCGTCCTGGATGTTGCTGATCGTCGAGCCGAAACTGGACTCGCTGAGCGGGATGAACTCCTCGCCGACCACTTCGGCGTCGTTCTCGTTGGCTAGGACCTTCACCCAGTCGGCCGACAGTTGGCCGAAGTTGTAGTCGGCCGCGATGGTGTAGATCCGGGGGCCGAACTCCTCGCGCAGGTACGGGAGGACGCTCCCGAGCTGCTGGCGGGCGGTCGGTCCACAGGCGAACGTCGTCCAGTCACAGACACCGCCCTCGTACTGGGTCGTGTAGAAGTACAGCTGTTCGTTGCGGTTGATGACCGGCCGGATCGCCTCGCGCGTCGCCGACGAGTACCCCGCCCAGAGGACGTCGACGTCCTCCTCGTTGATGAACTCCCGCGTGAGTTCCTGGTAGCGCTGGTTGTCCGACTGGGGGTCCCGGGAGACGGCCTCGATTTCCCTGCCGTCGATACCCCCGTCGTTGTTTATCTCCTCGATCGCGAGCATCGACGCCTTGTGCTTCGGGTCGCCGACGAGCGCGAAGTTCCCGGATTGGTCCTCGAGGACGCCGATCTTCACGGTATCGGCACTGCTCATCGTGTCCGTTGTCGCCCCGCCGCCACCGCCGCTATCGCCGCCACCGCCGCCACCGCCGCCACCGCCGTCACCGCCGCCACCGTCGCCGTCACTGGCCTGGGAACACCCCGCGAGCGCCGACGCCATCGCTGCACCGCCGACCGTGAGAAACCGCCTGCGGCTGACCGACGACCGGTCGCTCATCGGCTCCCCCCGAGATATTTACGTTCGAATGCTTTTCTCCCACTGAATGCGTTTTTCGTCCACCCATCTCCGACAAACGGAACGTGATCGTCGATCATTTCCGGACGTCACGTTGATTCTACAGGGGATACTTAAGGTTTTATACTCGTATGTTACAGATATTTAGGTATGTTCTCGATAATATAAGGTCTTTAGTACTGTTGGAAAATGAGAAGAATATGAGGCTGTTTTACGATTAGAAGTGGATGAATGAAAACCATGGGGAGGTGGACGATAGTCCAGTTCTGGGGGTGACGTGTCACCGACAGTGTGATACATGGGACTGACCCGGTTCGACAGCAAGCGGTCGTCAGTCGCGTTCAGCTGTCGACGATGACCACTTTCACCTGCCGGACGCCGTCCAGTGCCCGAAGTCGGTTGGCGAGTTCGGTGATCGCCGACCCCGGACCGTCGACGACGAGTGTCTCCATGCAGGTCTCGTGCGAGAGGTGGATGTGCTGGACCGACGTGATGTGGTCGGCCATCTCGTGTTGGATCGTCTGGAGCGCGTCGGCGACCCCGTCGACGTGGTGGTCGTGGACGACGACGACCGTCCCGCGGTGAACCGTCTCGTCTCCTGTCTCCCACTCGTAGACCGAGAAGAAGTCCCGCAGCGCGTCGCGGATCGCCTCCGACCGGCTGGCGTACTCCCAGTCGTCGACGATGCCGTCCAGTCGCTCGACCATCGACGGCGGGAGCGTCAGACTGATCCGGTCTACGTCCTCTCCCATACCCCCGATTGACCGTCCCCCCTCATGAGGCTTGATACCCGCGGCGTCCACGTCGCCCGCGGGCGGCGGCGTGACGGGTAATACTACACCGACGAAAAGTATTATCAGGTCGCTCCCGGAAGCAGCGGTATGCACATCCCGGACGGGTACGTCAACCTGTCGGTGGCCGTCACAGTGGCCGTCGTGACGGTGGTCGTACTGGCGGTCGCCGCGCGCCGCGTGGACGGCGACATCGACGGGGAGCGCGCCCCGCTGGTCGGCGTCGTCGCGGCCGGTATCTTCGCCGCACAGATGTTGAACTGGCCCATCCCGGGCGGCACGAGTGCCCACTTCGTCGGCGGGGCGCTCGCGGCCGTCCTCCTGGGACCGCACCTCGGCGCGCTGGCCGTCGCGACGGTCGTGACCGTCCAGAGCCTCGTCTTCGGCGACGGCGGAGTGGTCGTCCTCGGCGCGAACGTGTTCAATATGGCGGTCATCGAGGTGTACGTCGGCTACGCGGTCTATCGGCTCCTCGCCCCCTACAGCCGGTTCGGTGCCGCCTTCGCCGCCGGCTGGCTCGGGATCACAGCGGGGGCCGTGGCGGCCGCGCTGCAACTGGGCGTCTCGTCGGCGTTCGCCTACGAGACGCTGACCGTCCTCGCAGTCATGGGCGTCAGCCACCTCCTGCTGGGTCTGGTCGAGGGTGCGATCACGGCCGTCGTCTCCCGGTCGCTGGTCGACGCGCGGCCCGACCTCTGGCCCGACCGGACGGAGGTGAGCGCCCGATGACCGAGTCGGGAACGCCCGACGGGCCCGACGGGCCCGACGCGTCCCCGGGCGGCCGGACTGGCGGTCCGCCCGACTGGTTCCGGTCGGCGCTACTCGTCCTGCTCGCCCTGGTCGTCCTCGCGCCCGTCTTCGGCTGGGCGGCCGGCCAGGTCGGCTACGCCGAACCGATGGAGAACGCCGCCGAGGCGACGGGTGCGGCCGACCAAGCCGACGCCCTCCACCACGGACTCATGCCGGACTACAGCGTCCCCGGACTCGGGAGCGCCGCGGGGACGCTCGTCGCCGCGCTGGCCGGGACGGCCCTGACACTCGCGGTCGCGACGGGATTCGGTCGCCTCCTCGCCAACGGGAACGGTGCGGACTGACGTCCTCTCGCGGACGGTTGCGGACCTGTCCGCACGCGTCCGCTGGGTCCTGCTCGCCGAGCGGGGCGCCGAGCGCGACGGCCTCCTCCAGCGGGTCGCGCCCGGCGTCAAACTCGCCGGGACCGTCGCGCTCGTCGTCGTCGCAGTGACCCGCGCGACCCTCGGCGGGGCAGCAGCGATGCTCGCGCTCGCGGTCGCGCTGGCAGCGGCGTCACGGCTTCCGCCCCGTGCCGTCGCCGGTCGCGTCGGCGGGCCGACCCTCGTCGCGGCCGTCGTCGTCGCACCGCAGGCGGCGTTGCTCCCGGGTCCGTCGCTGTGGGGCACACCGCTGACGACGACCGGCACGACGTACGTCCTCGTCTTCGTCACTCGCGTCGCCGCGGCCGCGACTCTCCTGACAGTGCTGGTCCTGACTACCCGCGTCTCGGCGCTGCTAGCAGGCGCCCGGCGACTCCGCGTCCCCCGGACGGCGGTCGTCCTCGTCGGCGTCACATATCGGTACCTGCTCGTCTTTTTCGGCGAACTCGGGCGGATGACGGGAGCGAGACGCGCTCGCACCCGCCGCGAGCCGACGCTCCGAGAGACCTGGCGCGACTCCGGGGCCTTTCTGAGCACGTTTCTCGTACGGACGATAGAGCGCAGCGAACGAGTAGGTCGCGCGGCACGGGCACGCGGGGGCGGCGGCGTCGGTGGCTACGACCGCACGACGGCGCTGACCCGCGCCGACGCCGCCTTCGGAGCGGTCGTCGTCACGGTCGCGGCGACGGCGGTGGTTCTCGCGTGACCGACGACGCCGGTCCGACGGTCGATACCGACGGCTCCCGGTCCCGGGCGGAGGAGAGCGACCCGGCCATCGAGGCGCGGGGGCTCACCTACACCTACCCGGACGGGACGGTCGCAGTCTCCGACCTGGACGTGACCGTCCGGGCGGGCGAGCGCCTCGCCCTGCTGGGCCCCAATGGTGCCGGCAAGAGCACGCTGCTCCAGCTTCTGGGGGGAGTGCTCGACCCCGACGCGGGAACGCGCCGGTACTTCGGGGTGGACGTCTCTCCCGACGACGTGCGCGACCGGCTGAGCGTGCTCACGCAGGACCCTTCGGACTACCTGTTCAACCCGACCGTCCGCGAGGACCTGGAGTACGGTCCGGCCCAACTGGACGTGCCCGCCGCGGAGGCCGACGCTCGCGTCGCGTGCCTGGCCGAGCGCCTCGGACTGGCCGACCTGCTCGACAGGCCCCCGTTCCGACTGAGCGGCGGGCAACAGCGCCGGGCAGCCCTGGCGAGCGCGCTGACCGTCGAACCCGACGTGCTCTGTCTCGACGAACCGGTCTCGAACGTCGACGCGGCCAACCGCGCGACCGTTCTCGACCTGCTGGCGGGCCTTCACGCCGACGGCACGACGCTCGTCGTCTCGACGCCCGATACGGAACTCGTCCCCGCCGTCGCCGACCGCGTCCTCCTCCTCGCCACTGACGGTACCGTCGCCGCGACCGGCCCGACCCGCGAGATACTGACTGACCGTCCACTTCTCGAACGCTGCAACCTGGCACCGCCCCGGGTCGTCGAACTCTTTGACGAGGTCGGCGCCGACGACGTCCCGCTCACCCTCGTGGAGGCCGTCGCGCGACTGAACGAAACGGATGTCCAGTTCTGATAATACGAGGTGCAAATATTCCGTCCACCGGTAGTGTTTTGCGCGGGTCCGCGTAACCTCCAACCGAATGCCGGTACACGCACGAACGAATGGAGGGATCCGTCGGTGACCGACGGGGTCGTCCCCGGCGAGGTCCGGACGGGCGAGGGCACAGTCGTGATAAACGAGGGCCGCGAGACGAGCGAGGTGACAGTGGCGAACACCGGTGACCGACCGGTACAGGTCGGGTCGCACTTTCACTTCTTCGAGGTCAACGCCGCCCTCGAGTTCGACCGCGCGGCGGCCTTCGGGATGCGACTGGACATCCCCGCCGGGACGGCCGTCCGGTTCGAACCCGGCGACGAGACGACGGTCGACCTCGTCGCTATCGGCGGCAAGCGCGTCGCCCACGGGATGAACGACCTCGTGAACGGGAGCGTCGACGACGACGCGGCCGCGGCCGTCGAACGGGCCCGCGAGCAGGGGTTCGGCGGCATCCCGGCACAGGCCGGCACGCTACCCGACGACAGTGATTCGGAGGCCGAGGAATGACCCGCGAGGTCGACCGCGAGACCTACGCCGAACTCTACGGCCCGACGACCGGCGACCGGGTCCGACTGGGCGACACCGACCTGTTCGTCGAGGTGGAAGCCGACCTCCGGACGCCCGGCGACGAGGCGGTCTTCGGCGGCGGGAAGACACTGCGGGACGGCCTCGGGATGTCACCCGGCACGACACAGGCGGAGGGCGCGCTCGACTGGGTGCTGACCAACGCGCTCGTGCTGGACCCGGTCCTGGGGATCGTCGCCGCCGACATCGGCATCCGCGGCGGTGAGATCGCCGGCGTCGGCAAGGCCGGCAACCCCGACACGATGGACGGCGTCGATATGGTCGTCGGCCCGTCGACGGACGTCTACCCCGCCGAGGGAAAGATCGCGACGCCCGGTGGCCTGGACATCCACATTCACTTCAACTCCGCACAACTCCACGAGCACGCGCTCGCCTCCGGGATCACGACGATGCTCGGCGGCGGCTACGGCGGCGGCGCGACGACCTGTACCACCGGCCCGGAGAACGTCGAGCGGTTCCTCCAGGCCGCCGAGGCGTGGCCGGTCAACGTCGGCTTCTACGGGAAGGGCAACGCCTCGAAGCCCGGGCCGCTCTACGAACAGGTCGAGGCCGGCGCCTGCGGGCTGAAACTCCACGAGGACTGGGGGTCGATGCCCGCCGCCATCGACACCTGCCTCGACGTCGCCGAGGACGAAAACGTCCAGGTCTGCATGCACACGGACACTCTCAACGAGGCCGGGTTCGTCGAGAACACGTTCGCCGCCGTCGACGGCCGGACGATGCACCTCTTTCACATCGAGGGCGCGGGCGGCGGCCACGCGCCGGACATCATGGAGATGGTCGGCCAGCCCAACATGCTGCCCTCCTCGACGAACCCGTCGATGCCGTACACGGTCAATACGTTCGACGAGCACCTCGACATGGTGATGGTCTGTCACCACCTCAACCCGGACGTCCCCGAGGACGTCGCCTTCGCCGAGTCGCGCGTGCGAGCGGAAACCATCGGCGCCGAGGACGTCCTCCACGACATGGGGGCCATCTCGATGATGACCTCCGACTCCCAGGCGATGGGCCGGATGGCGGAGGTGATCTGCCGGACGTGGCAGACCGCCTCGAAGATGAAAGCGGCCCGGGGGACTCTCCCGGCGGACGAGGCCGCCGACACACACGAGGAGGCGGACAACGTCCGGGTCAAGCGCTACCTCGCCAAGCACACGATAAACCCCGCTATCTCGGCGGGTATCGACGAGTACGTCGGGACGCTCGAACCCGGGAAACTCGCGGACGTGGTGCTGTACGAGCCCGCTTTCTTCGGGATCAAGCCCGCGATGACGTTCAAGGGCGGGTTCCCGGTCTACTCGGAGATGGGCGAGGCCAACGGCTCGCTGATGACCTGCGAACCGGTCGTGCAGCGCCCGCGTGCGGGGGCGGTCGGCAAGGCGAGACACGCGCTCTCGCTGTCGTTCGTCAGCCCCGCCGCGGCCGAGGCGGACGTCGGCGAGAAATACGGCCTCGACTCGCCGGTCGTGCCCGTCTCGGGCGCTCGCACGCCCGATAAGGGCGACATGCACTACAACGACTACTGCCCGGACGACATCGAGGTCGACGCCGAGACGTTCGAGGTGCGGGTCGACGGCGAGCCGGTCGCGTGCGAACCGAGCGAGGAACTCCCGCTCGCACAGCGGTACATGCTTTGAGGAGCCACACCACATGAATCTCACACCCAAAGAACAGGAGCGACTGACGGTGTTCATGGCCGCAGAGCTCGCCCGGCGCCGCAAGGAGCGCGGCGTCAGGCTGAACCACCCCGAAGCCGTCGCCTACATCTCCGACTGGTGCGTCGAGCGCGCCCGCGACGGCTGGTCGGTCGCCGAGATCCGCGCCGAGGCCTCGCAACTGCTCGGCCGCGAGGACGTCATGCCCGGCGTCCCCGAGATGGTCGACATGATCCAGGTCGAACCGGTCTTCCCCGACGGCACGAAACTCGTCACCGTCCACGACCCGATCCGCTCGGAGTCGGCGATGGACCCGACCAGTGACGACGAGGCCGCGACCGATGGCGGTCGCGAACGGTGGACAGACGACACCACTCGTGACGCAGGGACCGACCGATGAGTCTCACCCACCGCGACGTCGCGACGGTCGGCATCGGCGGCCCCGTCGGGTCGGGCAAAACGACGCTCGTGAGCGAACTCGTCCCGAAGCTGCGCGACCGCGGACTGGACGTGGGCGTCATCGCCAACGACATCCTCACCCGGGAGGACGCCGACGCGCTCCGGGAGCGTTTCGCCGGCGTCGTCCCGGCGGACCTCGTCGCTGGCGTCGAGACCGGCGCCTGTCCTCATACGGGTATCCGCGAGGATCCCTCGATGAACCTCACGCAGATCGAGGACTTCCTCGCGGACCACCCCGACCTGGATCTCGTCCTCGTCGAGAGCGGCGGCGACAACCTCGCCGCGACGTTCAACCCCGAACTCGCGGACTACTCGCTGTACGTCATCTCCGCGGCGGAAGGCGAGGACATCCCGCGCAAACGCGGCCCCGGCGTCGTCGAGTGTGACCTCCTGGTCGTGAACAAAACCGACCTCGCGCCCCACGTCGGCGCCGACCTCGACGTGATGGAACGGGACGCCCGCGAGGTGCGGGACGGTCCGACCGTCTTCACGAACTGCAGGGCCGGCGAGGGCGTCGACGCCGTCCTGGAGCACGTCCGCGAGGGGGTGCTGTTCGCGTAGATGGCGACCGACTCCGCCGGCGGACCCGGCGACCCCGCTGTGCCGGCCGACGAGTCCGCGAGCGCCAGCGACCTCCCGCATTCCGCTTTCGCGGTCTACGCCGGGGAGTCACTGCCGGGCGCGGGCGTCGGCGCGGCGGGCAAGGACGGCCGCCTCGACCTGGCGTTCGCCCGCGACGGCGGGGAGACGCGGCTCGTCCGCGACCTCGCGCGGGTACCGTTCCACGTCAGCGGGACGCTCGGCCACGACCCCCACCCCGCTGGCGAGACGGTATACGTCCAGTCGCCCTCGGGCGGCGTCGCGCAGGGCGACCGCCACGACGTCTCGGTCGCCGTTGGCCCCGACGCCGTCGCCCACGTCACGACCAGCAGTTCGACGAAGGTGCTCTCGATGGAGCGCAATTACGCGGCGGCGGCGGTCACCCTCTCGGTCGGCAGCGGCGGCCACCTCGATTACGTCCCGGCGCCGACCATCCTCCACCCCGAGGCGCGCTTCGGTCGGACGACGGCAGTCGACCTCGCGCCTGACGCGACGGCGGTCGTCGGCGAGGTCGTCGTGCCGGGGCGGCTCGCCCGCGGCGAACGCTTCGACTTCGAACGCTACGCCTCGACCTGCGAGGTCCGTTCGGACGACGAGTTGCTCGTCGCCGACGCGACCCATCTCGCGCCCGGCGGCGACGACCCGGCACCGACCGCGCCCGGGATGCTCGGCGAGTTCGCCGTCCTCGGGACGCTGTACGTCCTCGCGCCCGCGGCCGATGCCGCGGCGCTGGCCGACCGGCTACACGCGGCCGTCGCGCCGGCCGACAGTCCGTCCGGGGGAGCATCTGTGGACGCAAACGGCGACGCCGACCGGGGGGTCGCGGCTGGCGCGACGCGACTCCCGAACGGCGCGGGCGTTCTCGTCCGTGTCCTGGGCCACCGCGCCGACCCCGTCACGGACAGACTGCACGCCGCCTGGGACAGCGCGCGCGAGGGCCTGCTGGACGTCGGCGCACCCGCCGACAGGAGGCAGTGATGCTGGTCGCAGACGGGTTCCTCGGCACGCTCGACGACCCCGAGATCGCGGCCCGCGTCGACGACGACAGCCTGACGGTCACGCTCGACGACACCGAGCGCCGCCGCTCGCGGGTGCGGACCACTGCCGAGGACGGCACCGACGTCGGCATCGTCGTCGGTCGCGAGTTGCGCGACGGTGACGTCCTCGCCGCGGAGGGCCACACCGTCGTCGTCTCGCTCGAACCCGTCGAGGCTTTGGTCCTCGACTTCTCGGGGGTCGACGACGGGACGGCGGCCGCGACGGCCGCGCTCGAACTCGGCCACGCCGTCGGGAACCGCCACCGGGACCTCGCGGTCGAGGGAGCGCGGGCCTACCTCCCCGTCTCCGAGGACCGCGAGCGGATAGACGCCGAAGTCCGACCGCACCTCCCCGAAGACGTGACCGTCGGTCCGGGGCTGGTCTCGCCGGCGCTGTTCGACGACGCGACGCCCGACCACGACCGCTCGCACGGCGAGGACAGTCACGACCACGCGCACAGCCGGGCCGACCAGCCGGTCCGGTCGCTCGACGCGGAGGGGGGTGACGAGTCGTGAGCGACGGCGAGGGCGATAGCACGGGCGAGAGTCGACAGTCGGACACGGCAGTACTGGAGTCGCTGCGGCTCGCGGACTCGTCGCTCCCGGTGGGGACCGACAGCGTCTCGTACGGGCTGGAGACGTTCATCGCCGCCGACCGCGTCGGGGACGCCGACGACCTGGCGGCGCTGCTGGAGACGTACCTCCGGCGGCAACTCGGGCCCGGCGACCTGGTGGCGCTCCGGGCGGCCCACGCCGCGGCCCGTGACGCGTCCGGCCGCGAGGACGAGGACGCTCTCGCGGCGGTATGCCGGGCCGACCGCCGGCTCGTGGCCGTGACGCTCCCCGCGGAGTTCCGCGAGAGCGCCACCCGCACCGGGGGACGCCTCCTCTCGCTCCAGCGGGAGTTGCGCGAGGACTCGTTCGTCGAGGCGTACGCCGAGTCCGTCGCCGACGGCGACGCGGCGGGCGTCTACCCGGCGGTGCTGGGCCTCGTCGCCGCTCGCACCGGCGTCGGCGAGCGGCGCGCCTGTCTGGTGGCGTGCCAGGAGTTCGTTACCGCGCTCGCCGGCGCCGCACAGCGGCTCCTGGGACTGGGCCATACCGACGTCCAGCGCGTCGTCGTCGCGTGCCAGCCCACGATGGAGGCGGCTGTCGCGGACAGCGCCGACCGCTCGCTCGCGGAGATGACACCGTTCGCGCCGCTGGTCGACGTCCAGTCCGCCGCCCACGAGCGCGCCGACCGGCGGCTCTTTTCGAGCTAATCGCTCGCGCTCCCCCCGGAGAAGACCATCGTCCCCGCCCCGTGGCCAGGGCGCGCCGGTCGGGGAACCGCCTGGTCGCGGTGTTGACTGCGAGCCGGCCTGGAAGACGCCGCCGTCCGTGTCGTTGCTTCTCGCCGTCGGGGTCCGTCCGAGGGCGTTCACAGGCCGTCGAGGTCGATATCGACGGCGTACCAGTCGAGAACGAGGACGACAATTACGCCGACGAGGGCGGCGCCGGCGAACGCGCCGGTCGTCCCGGTCGTCCAGGCGACGTCGTAGTCGGGGCCGTTCAGCGTCGCGACGGGTGCCCGGAGCGCCCCGATGACGAGCGCGACGAGGAAGGCGAAGGTCACCTCGCGGTTGGCGTCGATGGCCCGCCGGATGACCCGCGATATCGTGAACAGGCCCGCCAGGCCGCCGAGGACGAACGTGGCCACGTCGGCGGCCGGCCCGACGAGACCGGCGAGGGTCCGGTCGGTCACGACCGCGACGAGGCCGTCGATGAACGCGCCGAGGCGTCCGTACATGAACGTGTACTGCCCGAGGATCACGAGGATGAGCGACCCCGAGAGACCGGGGAGGATCATCGCGCTGACCGCGACGGCGCCGGCGAGGAAGACGACGGGCGTGCCCCCGCTCCCCAGGGCGCTCTCGGAGTAGCCCGACGCGACGAACGCGACGGCGATGCCCGCGAGAACGGCGACCGCTTCCGGAACCGTCCGGACCGACACCTCGCGCAACAGGACCGCCGCGGAGGCGCCGATCAGTCCGAAGAACAGACCGAACAACAGGACTGGAGCGTGCTCGTCGGCGTACTCGACGACCTGGCCGACGGCGACGACGGCGGTGCCGACCCCGGCGACCAGCGCGAGCAGGAACCAGCCGTCGACCTCTTCGAGGACGGCGGCCGCGCGGTCCAGCGACGGGCCGCCGTCGAGCGGGGTGAGCGCACGTGCGCCGTCGAGGAGGCGACCCGGCGTGACCGCCGTGATGGCGGCGATGAGCCGCTCGTAGACGCCGGCGATGAGCGCGATGGTCCCGCCCGAGACCCCGGGCACCCCGTCGGCGGTCCCCATGAACAGGCCGACGACGAACGTCCGCGCCCACTCCCGGAGCGGCGGGACCGACTCCCGGAAGGTCACGTCCTCGCGAGCGCGGTCGGGTGCCGTCGTCATTCACTCGTGATTGTGCTATCGGCGTCAAGGCTCTTGTGGAGTGGTTCGGGCGCTCGCCGGGCCCCTGCCGGCGCCGCGCCCTTGAAGTCCGGGCCCACCGTTCGGCGGGTATGGACGTCACCGACCTCGCCCGCGACCTCGTCTCGATACCGAGCCACGAGTCCGAGGCCGCCGCGGGCGACTGCATCGAGGACTGGCTGCGCGAGCACACCGACACAGAGGTGACCCGCGACGACGCCGGCGACGAGCGCCGGGGCGGCAACGTCATCGCCCGCAAGGGCTCGGGCGTGACGTCGCTCGCACTCGTCGGCCACCACGACGTCGTCCCGCCGGACGACTCGCAACTCGCCGACGGGGCCGACGACGCTGACGATGCTGACGACGCCGCCAGCGACAGCGGGTACGTCGTCGAACAGCGCCGCGAGGACGGCGACCGGCGCCTCTACGGCCGGGGCAGCGCCGACATGAAAGGCGCCGTGGCGGCGGCCATGTGCGCGTTTCGCGACGCCGACCCGGCGGGCGAACTCGTCTTCGCGTCGTTCGTCGGCGAGGAGGTCGGCGGCGCGGGCGCGCCCGGCGTCACGGACGTCGCCGTCGCCCACAAGGGCCGACGCGGGTCGACCGTCGCGGCCGAGGGGCGGGCCGCCCACGCCGGCGAACCCGACGCCGGCACGAACGCCATCTACCGGGCGAGCGACGCCGTCGACGTCGTCCGCGACCTCGATTTCCCGGCGACGGAGGTGCTCGGCCACCGGCTCCGGGGAAGCGTCGCCGTCACCGAAATCGCGGGCGGGTCGGCCTGGAACGTCGTCCCCGAGGCCTGCGAGGTGACCGTCGACGAGCGCACCGTCCCGGGTGAGCGCGCACCGCTCGACCGCGTCGAGTCGGTCGAGGGGGTCTCCTGGGACGTCGACCAGGACCTCCCGCCGATGGCCTGTGACGACGCCGAGTTCGCCGACAGGGTGCTGGCGGTCGCACGGTCGGTCCACGCCGAGGAGTCGACCGACGCGCCGGGCGAGGGGACGCCCGAACAGGCGGTGTTACCGGATCTACCGCGACGTGGCCGAGTCCCGGCCGTGAGGAGCGTGGGGGACGGTTAACGCGCGGCGTCTCGGCCGTCCCCGGGGACCCGTCTCGTCGCCGTCAGGCGGGACTGTTTTGTCGCCGCCGGCCGACGTTCGGGTATGCGCCGCCGTGCGTTCCTCGCGATCTGCCTGGCCGCCGGGCTCGCGGGCTGTTCCGGCAATGAGGGGTCCGTCGGGAGCCCCGATGAGGGAGCGACGCCCACCCCGACGGCCGGCGGGACATCGACCGAACGCGCCGGCGGGGCGGCCGACTCGTCCTCCGGGACGCCGACGGGGAGACCGGCCGCCGGGACGCCCGAAACGGGGCGCATTCCCTCGCGGACGGTCACAGCGACCGGTCCAGCCACCCCGACGCCGATCCACCCCGGCTACGAGACCACGGAGGTCCGGGTGACGACGCCCGAGGGGGACCTGCTCGGGTCGGTGACGGCCGCCATCGCCGACACGCCCGACCTGCGCTACACCGGCCTCAGCGACACCGAATCCCTCCCGAAGGACCGCGGCATGCTGTTCGTTTACGAGACGGTCGACGACCACACCTACGTGATGCGGCGGATGGATTTCGGGCTGGACATCGTCTACGCCGACGACGAGGGCGTCATCAGTACCATCCACCACGCGCCCGCGCCCGGACCCGACGAGGACGGCGAGGACCAGCGCTACCCCGGTCGCGGCCAGTACGTCCTGGAGGTCACCTACGAGTGGACGACCGAAAGGGGCGTCGAGACCGGCGACGTCCTCCAGTTCGACCTGTAGGCGCGGGCCCGGTAGCGCCCCTCGGCCGGCGGGTCCCTCCGTCGCGTCGCCGTATCCGGACATTGATGATCGTCCGGCCGTAACCCGTGGAGGATGGCAACCGAGAGTCCCGACGTACCCGACCCGTATCCCGAGTTCCTCGCCCACGTCCGCCGGGTATCGTACCTGAACGACGCCGGGAGCGTGCTGGGCTGGGACCAGCAGGTGACCATGCCCGAGAGCGGCACGCCCGCCCGCTCGAAGCAGTCGGCCGCGCTCTCGTCGGTTACCCACGACCTGCTGACCGACGAGCGCGTCGGCGAGTGGCTCGACGACCTCGCCGAGGCCGACCTCGCGGCCGACCGGCGGGCGGTCGTCCGGGAAGTCCGCCGCGAGCACGAGCGCGCCGCGAGCGTCCCCGAGGAACTGGTCTCCGAGATCTCCGAGACGGCCTCGAACGCCCTCCCCGTCTGGGAACAGGCGAAAGCCGAGGACGACTTCGAGGCGTTCGCGCCCACCTTAGAGGAGATGGTCGAACTGAAACGCGAGTACGCGGCGGCGATCGACCCGGACCGCGACCCCTACGCGGTGCTGTTCGAGGAGTACGAACCCTACCTCGGGCTGGACACCGCCGAGCGGGTCCTCGAACGCTTGCGCGACGAACTCGTCCCGCTGATCGAGGAGGTCGAGGCGAGCGACGTCGACCTCGCGGACCCGTTCCCTGGCGAGTACGACCCCGACACCCAGGAGAAACTCGTCCGGACGGCGCTGGACGAACTGGGTTACAACTGGGAGCGCGGCCGCCTGGACACGGCGCCCCACCCCTTCTCGACGGGAACCCAGTTCGACGCCCGCGTAACGACGCGGTTCGACCCCGCGGACCCCCTCGGCGCGCTCGGGTCGACGATCCACGAGTTCGGCCACGCCACCTACACGCTGGGGCTGCCCGACGACCAGTACGGAACGCCGCTGGGCGAGTCCCGCGACCTCTCGGTCCACGAGTCACAGTCGCGGCTCTGGGAGAACCACGTCGGCCGCTCGCGGGCCTTCGCCGAGTACTTCACCCCGCGGGTGAACGACCACCTCGCGACCGACGTCTCCCCCCGCGAGTTCTACGAGGCGGCAAACCGGATCTACCCGGACAACCCGATCCGCGTCGAGGCCGACGAACTCACCTACCACATGCACATCATCCTCCGGTTCGAGATCGAGCGTGACCTGATCTCGGGCGACCTCGACGTCTCGGAGGTGCCGGCGGTCTGGAACGACAGGATGGCGGAGTACCTCGGGGTCCGCCCGGAGGGCGCGGGCGAGGGCTGTCTCCAGGACATCCACTGGACCCACGGCAACTTCGGCTACTTCCCCACCTACTCGCTGGGCAGCGTCCTCGCGGCGCAACTGTACGCCAGCGCCGCGGAGGAGGTCGGCGGGCTCGAGGAGGGGATCCGCGAGGGCGAGTTCGACGCGCTCCACGAGTGGCTCACCGAGAACGTCCACCGCCACGGCTGTCGCTACGAGACCGACGACCTCGTCCGGGAGGCCACCGGCGAGGCCTTCACCGCGGACCACTTCCTGGAGTACGCTCGCCGGAAGTTCGGCGACCTCTACGAACTCTGATACGGCCGGTTGTAAACCATCTCCGGATTTCGTCGAATCGGTCGGCGAAATACCGGTACATCGTCACGACCGACCGTACGACGCTCTCGTCTCCGCGTCCTATCCTGCGAGGTTCAACAGGAACCCCACCAGACCGACGACGACCGTGAGCGCGAACGCCTTGCCGGTGTCCATCCCCTGGCTCTCGGCGAGGCCCACCGCCTGGACGACCGCCTTCCAGCAGGTGCCGACGAAACTCACCAGCAGGAGCAGCGGCGTGTCGGACGAGGCCGCCTGCTGGAAGAACTCCGCCGCTGCCTGCGGGTCCGACGGCGTCCCCCCGGCCAGGTTCAACAGCGCGAGGCCGGTCACCGGCAGGAGGACGACGCCGACGAGTTCCGCCTCGCCGACGATGGCCAGCGTCGTCCCGAACCCCCGGTCGCCGTCGGCGAACCACACGAAGACGTGCAGGATGGCGGCGAGCAGGAACCAGCCCACGAACAGCAACACGACGACGCCGACCACCGCGCCGATGACCGCCGACTGGACCTCGGCCCGTTCCGCCGGCGGGACGTCGACCTGCGCGATGACGCGCTGCACGAACAGCCAGAGGACGAGGGCGGTCGCGATACCTTCGACGAAGACGACCCCTGCTGCCCGCGCCAGCGACGGGTGGTCGTACTGACGGAAGTACTCGGAGGGGGCCACGAGCGGGGTCCTGGGCACGTCGGAGGCCCGCACGCCCGGCGAAATAAGTCTTTTCGGACGACGCGTCGGTAGCGTTCAAATAAGCCGCCAGAATGAGAGCGATATTTCGAGACAGCGTGAAAGCCCCCGCTGTTCGCGGCGGCGTTGCGCCGCGAGCCCGAGAGAGCTTCGCTCTCTCATCATCATGGACGAGATCGGGCCCGAGGGCCAGGCCGCGTTGCTCGACGCCGCAGTGCTGGTCGTCGGCGCGGGCGGACTGGGCTCGCCGGTCCTGCAGTACCTCGCCGCGGCCGGCGTCGGCCACCTCGGGATCGCCGACGACGACGTCGTCGAGCGCTCGAACCTCCAGCGCCAGGTCGTCCACGCCGACGCCGATGTCGGCCGCCCGAAGGTCGAGAGCGCCCGCGAGTTCGTCGCCGACCGCAACCCCGACATCGACGTGACCACCCACGAACGCCGGGTCGAGGCCGACACCGTCACCGACCTCGTCGCCGACTACGACCTCGTCGTCGACGCTTCGGACAACTTCCCGACGCGGTACCTCCTCAACGACGCCTGCGTGCTCGCGGGCATCCCGGTTTCCCACGGCGCCATCTACCGCTTCGAGGGCCAGGTCAGCACGTTCGCCGGCGGCGAACCGTGCTACCGGTGTCTGTTCCCCGAGGCGCCGCCCGACGGCACCGTCCCCGACTGCGCGACGACGGGCATCCTCGGGGTCCTCCCCGGCACCGTCGGGACCATCCAGGCCACCGAGACGGTCAAACTCCTCACCGGCTTCGGGGAGACGCTGGCGGGTCGCCTCGTGGCCTACGACGCCGCCGACCTCACCTTCGAGGAGGTGTCGGTCCGCCCGAACCCCGTCTGCCCCGTCTGTGGCGAGGACCCCAGCGTCACGTCGGTCCGGGACGTCGAGTACGGCGGCCGCTGTGCCGTCGGCGACTGACGGCACAGTCGCCCGTATCGGTCCCGTCGCACACGATTCTCAGGCCTGATACCCGGTCGCGCAGGTTGACGTTCCGACCGCCGACAGGTGCGAGTACCGTGGATTCGACGTCGTCCGACGGGAGCTTCGCCGACGAACTCGACCCGCGCACGGTTCGACTGGAAAAGCCCGGCTACGTCGGCCTCGCCTCGCTGTCCGTGGTCTGATCCCCCTCGGACTCGTCGCGCCCGTCGCTCTCCTCCTGTTCGACCCCCAGCGGTCGGACCGCTTCCTCGGGCGGGTCGCCGAACACGTCGGGATGAAGGACGCTCGCGAGGTGTTCGAGCGTGTCGACCAGCCGCGGACCCGGGCGGTTGACGTAGTGGTGGCCGTCCATCGCCACCGCGCGCCCGTCGGCGACCGCCGCGACGTCGGCCCAGCCCGGCCGGTCGGTGAGTTCCGCGCGGTTCGCGAGGGTCTGGCCGAGTCCAAACCCGCAGGGCGCGGCGACGAGCACCTCGGGGTCGTACTCGCGGACCTCTGCCCACTCGCGGGGACGGGAGCGCTCGCCGGTCGCGGCCATGCCGTAGCGCCCGCCGGCCAGGTCGACCAGTTCGGGCACCCAGTGGCCGGCGACCATCACGGGGTCGAGCCAGTCCAGCACCGCCACGCGGGGCCGCTCTCTATCCTCGTCCGCCTGCAAGGCCTCGTCCACCCGCCGTTCGACGGCCGCCACCCGCTCTTTCAGGTCCGCGACCACCTCGGCGGCCTCCGCCTCGCGGCCGGTGGCCGCGCCGATGGTCTCGATGTCGGCATAGAGGTCCCCGAGCGTGTGGGTGTCGAGGGTGAGCACCTCGCAGTCCAGGCCGAGGTCCGCGACGGCGTCCCGGACGAGCACGGAGTCGACCGCACAGACGTCACAGACGCCCTGGCTGACGACCAGATCCGGGTCGGCCGCGGCGAGGGCCTCGCGGTCGACCGCGTAGACGCCGCCCTCGTCTTCGGCGGCGGCGACCTGTTCGTCGATCTCGGCGCTCGACGCGTCGGGGTCGACCCGCGAGCGGTTCATCGCCGGCAACTCCCGGGCGGCCGGCGGGTAGTCACACTCGTGGGAGACGCCGACGGGTTCGACCCCCAGCGCGTAGCAGATTTCGGTGGCCGACGGCAGCAGCGAGACGACGCGCATACCGGCGTTCGGGACGCCAGCGACGTAAAACCCGTCTTCGAGCACCGGACGGCGGTGACGTGCTCGTCGACGTTCGGGGACGTGCGTCTCGAACACCCCGAGACAGTCACCGAAGCGGTCGCATCGCTCGTGTCCGACCGTATCAGTCCCACTCGGCGTAGCCGCACTTCCCACAGTGTTTCCGGTCGCCGTGGTCGGCGAGGAAGGTGTCGCCACAGCGGGGGCACTGTTCGCGTTCGGTGGTGCCGTCGTCGTCGTAAAACTCGTGGCGGGGCATCTACGCCTCCTCGGCTTCCTCGCCGGCGACGATCTTGTTGCGCTCGAGCATGTGGTCCTGCTCGACGTCCTGGGCGTACTCGGGGCTGTCGTAGACCTTCGCGTAGCCGACGGTTTTGCGCATGCCGAACTTCGTGTCGAGTTCGTGGACGACCACTTCCGAGGCGTCCTTGTTGAGCATCGCCGCGAGCGAGTCACGCACCGACAGCCGGGAGGGCGTCGCCTCCTCGTGGGTCACCTCGAACCGGACGTCCGTCCGGTGGAGCATGGGGTTGTCGTCTTCCTCGATGATGTCGACGTCCATTGTTACTTTCATTCCCTGCGAAACGCCTAAAAGGATTTCGAACGGGGCGCAGTGCCGGGATGCGAGTCAGCGCGGCGGTGTAAATCAGTTCCGGATTTCGTCGAATCGGTCGGCAAAATACCGGTACATCGGTACAACCGACCGTATCATAGTGATCGTTGTAAGCCATTGCGGGATCGACCGCATCACTATCAGTCGGCGGCGCCGCCCGCGAGGACAGTCCGGTAGCGCTCGCCGGCCTCGTTGCCGGCGTCGATGGCCGCCGCGATGCGGTCCGGGACCCAGCGGTCGGCCTCCGCGGGCGGCGGTGCCGGTTCGACGTCCGTCCGGCGGAGGTCGGGCGGGAGGTACCGCTCGTAGACCGGGAGACGCTCGCGCAGGGGGACGCCCGCGTAGTCGGCGACGTCTTCGAGTTCCTGCATGGCCGGCCAGGCGTAGTCGGGGTTGATGTGGTCGTCCGTCACGGGCGAGACGCCGCCCAGGTCGTCGACGCCGCAGTCGACCACCTCGCGGGCGTCGGTGAGGTTGGGAGGGACCTGCACCGACACCTCCTCGGGGAGCGCGGCGCGGGCCATCGCGACCGCCCGCCGGAGCGTCGCGACGTCGGGCGTCCCCGACTGCCAGCGCTCGTTCTCCCGCACTGGCTGGACGATGACCTCCTGGACGTGCCCGTGGCGCTCGTGTAACTCGCGGACCGCCAGCAGGCTCTCGGCGCGGTCGCGCCAGCCCTCGCCGATGCCGACGAGGATCCCCGTGGTGAAGGGGACGCCGAGTTCGCCCGCCGTCTCGATCGTATGCAGGCGCTGGCCCGGCGACTTGGCGCGGGGGCCGCCGTGGGCCTGCACGTCGGCGGTGGTTTCGAGCATCACGCCCATGCTCGCGTTGACGTCGGCGACGGTCGCCATCTGCTCGCGGGTCTGGTCGCCGGGGTTGGCATGGGGGAGGAGCCCCTCCTCCAGGGCGATCTCGCAGGCCTCGCGGAGGTACTCGTGGATGGAGTCGTGGCCCCACTCGTCGAGTTGCTCGTGGATGCGGGTGTAGCGGTCGTCGGGGTCGTCGCCGAATGTGAACAGGGCCTCCGTACAGCCGGCGTCGGCGCCCATGGCGACGAGTTCCCTGACCGCCTCGGGCGACATGAGCGACGCCTGGCCCGGCGGGTCGTAGTAGGTGCAGTAGGTGCAGGTGTACCGGCAGGCCGTGGTGAGCGGGACGAAAACGTTGCGCGCGAAGGTCAACTCCCCGGTGGGGTCGACGTCGGCGGGGTCGACCTCGAGCAGTCGGTCGATGGCCGCGTCGCTGACCGTCACCTCGACGTCGTAGTCCGCGGCGCCGGGTATCACGGTCGAGGGTCGTCGTTCGACCGGCAAAGGCGTGACGTTCCCGGCCAGTCCCGGGGGAAGTCGATGACACCGAAAAAACGGGACGGCGACACCGCCACGAACCCCGGTCCGGTCAGCGAGTCGCTTCCACGCGGCCGTCGGTCGCCGTCACCGCGAAGCCGGCCTCGCGAAGCCACGCGGCCGCCCGGCCGTCGGCGTGCAGGAGGACCTCGACCAGGTCGCCGGGTTCGTCGACGTCGGTCGCCAGCCTGAACGAGTCGACCGTCGCCGTCGACGCGCCGACGTCGCGGGCGATGGCCCGGTGGTCGCGGATCGAGGCCCCGTGGTAGTCCACGCGAAAGCCCGGGTGCCGGACGACGAGCGCGTTGGTGCCCCCGCCCCGCCCCGGCGCGAGGACCACGTCGGCGTCGGGCGCGAACAGCCGTTCGAGCGCCGCCGGGGTGGCCAGCGCCAGGTCGGCCATGACGACCGCGACCGGGTCGGGACGGTCGTCTTCGGCCGCTGCGCCGGCGTCGGCCGCCGCGTCGTCGCCCGCACCACCGGGGAGGCGGTCGTTGACGGCCTCGGTCAGCGGGCGTTCGTCGACCTCGACGGGGGCGTCACAGTCGACGGGCGCAGTAGCGACGACGGTCGGGTCGTGGCCGGTGCTCGCGAGCGCGTCGAGCACGTCACGCACCATTGCGCGGGCGAACGCCCGGCGTTCGTCGGCGTCGAGAACGGGTGAGAGGCGCGTTTTCGGCCGCTCGGCGCCGAACGGCACGACGACGCGCATCTACTGGAGCTTGGTGGGTTCGTCCTGGTTGGCCCGCCAGTAGTAGACCCCGCCGCCGAGCATCGCCAGCACGACGAGCGCGATGGCGGCGTAGATCAGCGTCCGGGTCTGTTGCTGGGACTGCTCGGCCTGTTCGGCCGTGTCCCGGGCGTCCTGGGCCGTGTCGATGGCGAGGTCGAACTGCCCGCCGTTGTACGCCTCGACCGACCGGTTGAGCTGGTCCTGGGCGTCCTGATTGCCGGAGCCGCTGACCGCCATCGTGGCGTTGTCGATGGCGTTGCGCGCCTCGCGGCTGTCGTTGGTGTAGTGGTGGACCGTCGAGGTGTTCAGCGTCGACTCGCTGCTGCCCGTGACCGAGACCAGGTCCCAGAGCACGTAGGTCTCGGGCGGTTCGTAGGTGTGGTTCTCGACCGCGGGCGTGTCGCCCACGAGGTCGATCCGGACCTCGTCGCCGCCGTTCTCGAGGCTGAGAGTCTGTTCGAACGTCCGGTCGCCGTAGACGGTCTCGTTGACCTGATTGCCCTGCTGGAGGACGGTCACGGTCCAGCTGACGTTCTCCAGTTCGGTCGAGCCCCTGAGCGTCCACTCGTCGGGCTGGTCGGTAAACGGGTCCTCGATGACCACGGTCGTCGAGACCGTTTCCCCGACCCGCGAGTCCTCGAAGTCCGTCCGGTCGGTGATCGTCAGCGCTCCGGCCGGCCCGGCCGCGGCGAGCAGGAGGGCGAACAGTGCCACCAGCGTCGCGCTCTTAGAAGAGCGGATCCAGCTCATCCTGATCATCTTCGACCAACTCCTCTAATTGCGCTTCGCTTTGCTGGCGGATGTCGTCGATGTTGTCCTGTGCCTCGATAGCGACCTGCTGGAGCTCCTTGATCCGCGGGACGTTGTGGACGCCCGACAGCAGGATGGAGGCGGCGACGTTGTTCTCGCTGACGGGGTAGTCACCGCCGCGGACCTCCATCGACCCGGTCTGCTCCTCGAGCCACTTGCGCCCCCGCTCGATGCCCTTCCGGTTCAAGTGCTCGGGCGGGCCGCTCATCACGAGCAGCGCCCGCTCGGCGCCGTCTATCTCGCAGGGCAGGGTCAGCCGTCCCAGCGCCGCTTTCCGGACGAGCGAGGTGATCCGGTTGGTGGTGTTAGCGGCGTCCATGCCGCTGTCGTCGAGTCCCCCGTCGTCGCCGCCGGTGAATCGGGAGAGCAACCCGCTGTCGTTTGTCGGTTCGACGCCCTCGGCGGCGTACCCGATCGTCGAGACGCCCCCGCCCGCGAGCGTGTTGATGATCTCCGAGGAGTCCACCACGCTTTCGGCGACCGCATCCCCGGCACCGACCTCGCCGGCGCCGAAGAGCACGCCGAACCGCCGGACGATCTCGTCGTTGATCTCGTCGTAACCGCCCTCCATCGACTCGCCGGACTTGCGCCAGGCGTCGTTGTCGAACACCAGCAGGTTGTCGACCTCGCGGACGAACGTCTGGAACGACCGCGCGGCGTTCAGCGTGTAGATGCCGCCCTCGTCGCCGCCGGGGAGGACGCCCAGTCCGTACACCGGTTCGGTGTAGATCCGCTTGAGGTGCTTCGCGAGGACCGGCGACCCGCCCGAACCGGTGCCGCCGCCGAGACCCGCGATGATGAGGAACGCGTCGATCTCGTGGACCGGGATGTTGTCGATCGCGCCCTGGACCTCGTCGATATCCTCCTCGGCGATCTCCGCGCCGAGTTCGTTGTCCGCGCCCACGCCGTGGCCCTTCACCCGAGCCTGGCCGATGAGCACGCGATGCTTCTTGGGTATTCGTTCTAACCCGAGCAGGTCGGCTTTCGCCGTGTTGACCGCGACTGCGGAGCGGACGATCCCGCTCCCCGTCGCCTCGTCGTATTCGAGGAATTTGTCGACGATCTTCCCGCCGGCCTGCCCGAAGCCGATCATCGCCAGTTTCATAGGTGGTGCTGCCGTTGCAAAATAAAGAGTCCCAAGGTAGCAATAAGTTTTTTGTCCGTATATCGAATGCGATACTTAAGCCCCGGGGGACGCACCTGGCGTTCGACTGACTCGCGTCCGACGATTTACCGGAGATGCGGAGGACGACGGGCGGTCACCCGGCGAGGCCGAGATACGACCGGAACGTCGTCAGCCCGGACTCCTCGACGCCGAACGCGTCGACGGCGTTGTCGTCGGTGACGTTGTCGAACTGCAGCGAGCGGTACTGGTCGCGACCCATCGGGAAGCCCAGGCCGCCGAGCACCGAGAGGCCGACCTTCGCCATCCCCATCGGCAGGGGGACGACGCTGACCGACCGGCCCTCGGACTCGTAGACGAGGTTCGTGATCTCGCGCAGGGTCAACACGTCGGGGCCGCCGACCTCGTAGGCCTCGCCGACGTGGTCGTCGTCCTCGACGGCGTCGGCGATCATCGGGACGAGGTCGCCCACCCAGACCGGCTGGAACCGGACGCTCGTCCCGCCGCCGGGCAGGGGATAGACCGGAACGAGCGGCGCGAACAGTTTCTTCAGGCGCTTGGTGAACCCGACGAACTCCCCGCCCTCGCCGAAGACGACCGACGGGCGGAAGATCACCCGCTCCAGGTCCGAGTCCCGGACGGCCTCCTCGGCCCGGCCCTTGGAGCGGATGTAGTGGGTCGCCCCCTGGGGGTCGGCCCCCAGCGCGCTCAACTGGACGAACCGGTCGACGCCGTGTTTCTCGGCCGCCCGGACGCAGTTCTCGGTGCCGCCGCGGTGGACCCGGTCGTGCATCTCGTCGCCTCCGTCGGGTTTGAACAGCGGCGACAGCGCCACCAGGTTGACTGCCGCGTCCTGCTCCTCGAAGGCCCCCTCGATGGAGTCGTAGTCGGTCACGTCCCCCGTCGCCGTCGCGACACCGTCGGGGGCGTCCCCCGGTGACCGCGAGAGGACGGTCACGTCGTGGCCCCGGTCGACCAGTTCCTCGCTCAAGTGCGTCCCGATGAACCCGCTGCCGCCGACGACGAGTACGTTCATATCAGAAAGACCGAAGGCCAGTCCCCTAAACGTTCCTCCCCAACCTGTCGGGTACGGTGCCACCGGCAGGGACCGGTCTCTCCGGTGGTCCGGGCGGTGTGGCGGCCGGCGCCCCCCTCCGGGGCCGACGCCGTCCGGGGCGTTTACGTGTGGCGGCCGCGAGGTGGAGGTATGCTCGTCACGCTGGAGGGACTCGACGGCAGCGGCAAGTCCTCGGCGGCCGCCCGCCTGCAGGAGTCAGACGCGGTCCCCGAGGACGCCGTCTTCACCCGCGAACCGACGGGGTCGTGGTACGGCGACGCTGTCCGGCGGTCCATCGAGTCCCCGGAGGCCGACTCCCTCGCCGAGTTGTTCCTCTACACCGCGGACCACGCCGCCCACCTCGCGGAGACAGTCCGGCCCGCCCTCGCCGAAGGCCGGGTCGTCGTCTCGGACCGCTACTCCGACTCGCGGTACACCTACCAGGGCGCCACTCTCGCGACCCACCCCGGTCTGGACGTGCCGGACCCCCTGGAGTACGTCCGCGAGGTCCACGAGCCCTGGACGCGCCCGCCGGACGCGACTATCTACCTCGACGTCGACCCCGAGACGGGGGTCGAGCGCGCCGACGCGTCGAACAAGATGGAGCAGGTCGCGTTCCTCGAACGCGTCCGGGACAACTACGAGCAACTGCTCGCCGACGACCCCGACCGGTTCGTCCGCATCGACGCCACCCGCCCCCAGGACGAGGTGGCGACGGACGTCCGCGAAACCGTCGGGAACCTCCTCGCCTGACCGGACCAACGGCCGTCGCGCCGATGCCGTTTGCATTCCGCGAGCGGGCCGGGTTTCGTGCCAGCAACGTTTACGTCGGTGGGGGCCGGCGGGCCGACATGGACTACGAGACGCCCCAGTTCTTCCGGGTCATGCAGTACGCCGCCCGGGCGGAACGGGACGTCGTCGACATGGTGAGCGGCAGTCCCGACTGGGAGCCGCCCGAGACGCTACGCGAGGGACTGCGCGAGTACGCCGACCGCGAGGCCGACGCGTTCGCGTACCCGCCCAGCATCGGTCTCACGCCCCTGCGCGAGGGGATCGCCGAGCGCCGCGGCGTCGACCGCTCGCGCGTCCTCGTCACGAACGGCGCCGGCGAGGCCAACCACCTCGCGATGACCGAGGCCATCGACCGGGGCAGCGGCCGCGAGATCCTCCTGACCGACCCCGTCTATCCCTACTACGCCGGTCGCGCGAACCTGCTCGATGCTCCCACGCACTACCTGCCCGTCGACCACGACGGTCAGCTTGACCCCGCAGTCGTCCGTGAGGCCGCGAGCGACGAAACCGCCGTCATCGTCGTCAACTCCCCCAACAACCCCACCGGTGCGGTCTACCCCGCGGAGACCCTCGCCGAACTGGCCGCTATCGCCGAGAAACACGACGCCGTCCTCGTCAGCGACGAGGTGTACGACCACTTCGACTACACGGGCGCCTTCGAGAGCGCACTGGCCCACGACTCGGACCACGTCGTCGTCACCAACGCCTTCTCGAAGTCGATGGCCGTCACCGGGCTGCGCGTCGGCTACGCCGTCTTCCCGCCCGAGGACGGTCCGATGAGCGACCTTCTCGATGCCGCGCGTACCCGGCACATGCTCTCGGTCGTCGCCGGGAGTCACCCCGCGCAGTTCGCCGTCCTCCGGGCGCTCCAGGAGACCCCGCCGGACTACTACGAAGACAACCGCGCGCTGCTACGCGAGCGGATCCGGACGTTCACCGACGCGCTCGACGCCGCCGGCGCCGACTACACCACGCCCGGCGGGTCGTTCTACGTCATGGCCCGCTTCGAGGGGTTCCCCGGGACGATGGCGAACGTCCAGCGACTCGTTGACGAGGCCGGCGTCGCCGGGATGCCCGGCGAGGCCTTCGGCGAGTCCCGGGCCGACTGGTTCCGCTTCGCCCTCGTGACCCCCCGCGTCGAGGAGGCCACGAACCGGCTGGCCACGTTCTTCGAGTGAGCGAACGGTTGATAGAATTCGCCCCCGCCACGTCTCGGCGAATATCTATCAGGGCCTCTGTCGACCAGTATACTACCAGTTCCAGGGGCCCCAGGAGGGGTCGATCTGCCGCTCGCGGCGGTCGATGGAGTCGATCAGTTCGACGTCTGCCTCGTCCAGTTCCAGCTCCAGCGCCGCCAGGTTCTGGGCCAGGTGCTCACGACCGCTGGCTTTCGGCACCGCGGCGACATTGTCGTGGGAGAGCAGCCACGCGAGCGACACCTGCGCGGGGGTGGCGTCGTGCTTCGTAGCGACCTCCTGGATCTCGGGGACGTCGAACACCGCGCCCTTCCCGAGCGGGGAGTAGGCGACGAACCAGTAGTCGTGTTCCTGGGCGTGGGCGACCAGGTCCTCGCGGAGGAGGAGCGGGTGCATCTCGGCCTGGTGGGCGAAAAGCGGCGCGTCCAGGGTGGCCATCGCCTCGTCGAGCAACTCGGTCGAAAAGTTCGAGACGCCGACGTTGCGGGTCTTGCCCGCCTCGTAGGCCCCGTCGTAGGCCGACAGAACCGTCTCGTGGTCGTAAATACCGGAGGGCCAGTGGACGTACAGCAGGTCCACGGCGTCGACGCCCAGCCTGTCGAGACAGCCGTCGATAGCCTCGGGGACCTGCTCGGCCGACTCCGGGACGTCGTGGTGGACGGTCTTGGTCGCGAGAAAGACGTCCGCGCGGTCCACGTCGGAGTCGCGCAGTCCCGCGCCGACGTACGCTTCGTTCTCGTAGACCTGCGCGGTGTCGACGTGCCGGAACCCGACGTCGAGTGCAGCGTGAACGCGCTCGCGCCACTGCGAGCGGTCGTCTTCGGAGTAGGTACCGAGGCCGAGTCGCGGCATCGTCTTGCGTGCCATAGAGAGCAATTCGGATGAAACGGCTTCACTCTGGCCCCTCCGGTCAGTTCCACCGGGTTGACGGATGGATCAACAGCGACGCCCCTCGTTCGAGATCGCTCGACGAAACCGGATCGGCAGCCGGCAAGAAAGCGGTTCGTATCGGAGTAGCGAATTCGGATGGAGTATCAAAATGTCTTATGCGTCGGACGTATGTCATACGGACCGACGGTGGACCACGATGGGAGTTCGAACGAGACTGGCCACACTGCTCCGGGCGGATAGCCGCGAGCGACCGTACGAGTGTCGCATGTGTGGCCTCGAACTTGACCTCGTTTACCACACCTGTCCCGGATGTGGGTGTTTCCGCGTCGACCGGCGGTCGGAGTGTTTCGACGAGGAGGGGTGCTTCCGGTCGTCGGTTCCGGCCGGGGCCGCCAACCGCTCGCCCGACCGGGCCCGGCGCGGACCCACCAGTCCCGACTGACATGTCTCCGGAATCCCGGTCGTCACCCGCCGCTCCATCGAATCCGTGATTCCGACCGCAGAGCCGCCGGGATATCGCCCCCACGGGCTTTGTGACTCGCTACCAGTCCAGGGCTGTCCGGTCACCGACCGCGACGCCGAACGCGCGGTCGCCGCGGCCCCGGTTCACCGCGAGTTCGACGTTGCCGTGGCTCCCGACAGTCACGAGGCGGTCCCCGGCGTCGAGTTCGGCGTAAGCCGCCCGGACCGGCACCCGCTCGCCGTCGACGCGCACGGAACCGAGGCCCGCGACGACCTCTCCCGGAACGTTCGTCACCGCGTTCCCGAAGTCGTCGACGACCAGTATCTCCCCGACCGCACCCTCCTCGCCGACCTCGGGGTCGGGAAAGCGAAGGTCGACCCACTCGTCGGTTCGGACACAGCGGTCCAGTTCGCCGGGGCCATCGGCGTCGTGGACCGCGGCGGCGGTGGGCGCGAAGAGATCCCGGCCGTGGAACGTCGAGGAGGCCATCTCGCTGTTCTCGTACTCGTACTCCCAGACGTCGAAGGCCTCGGTCTCGTCGTCCGGGCGGCCATCGGTCGCGTTGCCGAGCCGCCGGGCGACCGGCACGACGACGCCGTTGTCCGGCGCGACGAGTCGGTGCCCGTCGGCCTCGACGACGACGGCCGCGCGGTCGGTCCCGACGCCGGGGTCGACGACGACGCAGTGGGTCGCGGGCGGAAAGCACGGAAGGACCTCCCGGACCCAGAAAGCCGCCGCGCGAACGTCCTGTCGGGGGAACTCGTGGGTCACGTCGACGATGCGGCCGTCCGTCCGGGCACAGATGACCCCGCGCATCGCCGCGGGGTACGGGCTGCCGAAATCGGAGGCGAGCGTGATCACGGGTAGGTGCTAGTCGACGGAGGTGAAAAGGGATCGCGTCGGAGTCGGAGTTCGCTGTTCACCCAACCGGTCCGAGGCGGAGGCCCCGTCCTGCCGAGCGAACCGCGCCACGTCCACGCACGGGGGCAGGCCGAAACCGCCACCGCGGAGAAACCCCCGCCCTCGACGAGCGAGCCGAAAGGCCAGCGAGCAGGGCGGGGTAGTTTACCCGCTCCGCTCGTGATGAACCATCCTAATCGGGCTTTTGACCGGCCCTCATACGGTCGGCTGTACCGATGTACCGGTATTTCGCCGACCGATTCGACGAAATCCGGAAACGATTTACAACCGACCGTATCAGAGGTCGATCTGACAGCGCGCGCCCTCGGTCAGTTCGTTCTCGTCGATGTACGCCGAAAGACAGGCGTAGTTGCAGAACTGTCCGGCCGGGTGGCGGTCGCCATCGTCTTGCTCCTCGACGAAGATGGGGTCGTGATCGTATACATCGCTTTCACAATACGTGCAGGCAGTCTCCATTACCAGTCGGTGGGACTCCAGACGATAAGTTCTTTCTCTCTAACGAACGCGAACGGGCTTTCCAGACCACAGGTGGCCGGACGAAACGCTACGCGGCGGCAGCGACCGGAAAAAGCGACGTTCCCGGACCCGGTTTCGTTTCCGGATCTCGTCGAACCGGCCAGCGAGACACCGGTAAATCGGTACAACCGACCGTATGACGGGGTATCGTCGAATCTCTCGTGATAACCGCTGTCAGTCCTCGAGCGCGTCGGCGATCCGGTCGAGGGTTCGGCGGACGTCGTGGAGTTCGTCGCGGAGTTTCCGGACCTCGCGGACGAGTTCCTCGTCGCTGCCGCTTTCCTCTTCACGCCCCCGACCGCCGGGGCCGCCGGGGCCGCCGGGGCCGCCGCCCATACCCGGGGGGCCGCCGCCACCGCCCATCATGCCGCCCATCATCTGTGCGAAGGGGTTGCCGCCCATGCCGCCGGGGCCACCCCCACCGCCCATCATTTCCTCCATGCGCTCCTCGCGACTGGGGCCGTCGCCCTCGCCCTCCCCTTCCCCCTCCTCCGCGCGCTGCTGGCGGATCTCCTCGACGCGCTCGCGGAAGGACTTCGAATCGTCGCCCTCGCCGTCGCTCTCACCTTCGTCCCCGTCGGTGGACGGCGCCTCGCCGCCGGTTTCGGCATCGGGGTCCGTCTCGGTGGGGGGTTCGGAACCGCTCTGTTCCTCGCTGTCTGCGGGCGCTCCCGACTCGTCGGAGTCGTCGTCTGCCATACCCGGGGTAGCCGCGGGCGTCTCAAAAGGGTTGTTACCCGAGGCGACGCACCAGAAGGGACACGCTGTAGAGACAGACGACGAGCACCAGCAGGTTGAACGCCGCCTGAAAGACCAAGACGTAGTCGTCGGCGATCCACACGGTGATCGCCTCCGAGGCCGCGAAGTAAAACCGGAACGTCGCCAGGAGCGCGACCAGCGACAGGACGACCAGCGCCCCGACCTGGACGACCCACGCGAGGCGCTCGCCGGTGGTCCGGTCCTCCGACCCCGCGCCGGGTTCGGCCGCGGTGCTCTCGGCGGCGTCCGTCTCGGCCGTCGTCGCGTCGGCCGTCCCGCCGTCCGCCGACAGCGTGTCACCGTGGTCGTCCGCACCGTTCGTCGGTCCGTCGGTCGTGGAGTCGTCTCCGGTCATGGTCGCCTCCTGTGTGCCACGAACGCGCCAGCCAACAGCGCGAGGACCGCCGCGGCGACGCCGAATCCGGGACCGTTCTGGACCGTTGCCGCCGCCGGCGTCTCCTCCTCGCGTTGCGGTTCGGGCGTCTCCGAGGTGAAGTCGCCGGCGTCGAACTCGACCTCCTCGCGGGTCGTGTTCTCCGGGACGGGCCGCGAGGGGTCGAGCATCGCGCCCGACGTCGCGCTGCCGACGACCACGCCGTCGCGCAGCAAGATTCCGTCGAGGTAGTAGTTGTAGTTCGAGGGGACGTCGAGTTCGACCGTCGGCGTCGCGGTCCGGCCGGGTCCGACCTCGTCGATCCGGACCGTCGCCCGGTCGGCGATCAGGTTGGACTCGACCTGCCGGGCGCGGACGACCAGTTCGAGGCCGCCCGCGGGTTCCTCGCCGCGGTTGGTCAGCCACGTCCGCGTTTCGAGGGCCGTCCGGTTGTCGTCGGCCTCGGTGGGGCTGTAGCTGATCACCGGCAGGTCGGCGCCGCCGGAGGCGAACCGATGGAACTCGAGCGAGGTCCCGGCGTAGTCGGGCGTCAGCGAATCGACGCCGCGCGCGAGTACGGCAAGGAGACGGACGAACAGCACCGGTACCGCATCCAAGTCGCTATCGACGGCGACCACTTCCTCGAACATCGATGGCCTGGACCTCTATCGTGACGTTGCGCGCGGGCCCGCCGCGGTGGTCGAGGCGCAGGTCCAGCGACAGTTCGACCGTCTCGCCGCCCACGTTCCCCGCCGCGACGCGGGGCTCCTGGAGCGTGAGATAGCTCGACCGGACGGGTTCGTCCGAGCGGTCCGCGACTGCGCCCGGCGCGAGTGCCGCCACCGCGACCGCCCCGAGGACCACCACAGCCGCGACGACCGCGAGCGTCCGCTGGAGGTTCACGATCCGATAGCGCACCCCCCACCAGTATATGTCTTGTGTCCAACAGGCCGCTGAATCGGGCGGACTGCCGGCCCGGGCGAGCCACTGTGCCGGCCAGACCACCGGTCCGGTCCTACCCGAACGATCCGAGACTCGACTGTCGGTCCCGGTCGGGAGCACCGGCGGTCACGTCGTAGCCCACCAGGTCGTGCATGTTCACGGCGTACCGAGAGCATCGTCTCGCCGACCGGGCGGTCGGCCAGGTCCAGGCCGTAGTCGAACGTAAACGCGGTCAGGTGGTCGTGGTCGGAGAGCAGCGACTGCCAGGCGTCCTCGTCGACGGAGCGGTGGAGGCCCCGCACTTTCGCCGGGACCCGCACCCGGTCGCCCACCTCGGTCGCGATGTCGGCCTCGATCTGTCGGGCGATCCGTCCGTTCTCGACGGTCCGGAGGTGGGCGCCGCGGTCGGCGCCCTGTTCGCGCAACCGCCGGTCGAGCCGCCAGGACCGCGTGACACCCACCTTGAACGTCGCGGGCGCGAACGCCGCCAGGTAGACGGCGTGTTCCTCCCGGCAGGAGTCGAGCGGGAGCGAACACTCGCCGGTACACCGGGCACAGGGCCAGCGGTCGGTGTGGCGGTCGCAGTACGGCGCCGCCGGGCGGTCGCAGGCGGTGTGTGTCTCCCCGTCGAAACTCCCGGCACAGTGGCGCTCGCCCAGGCTGTAGGCGAGGGCTTCCCCGGGTGGCAGCGACACCCGGTCGAGACCTTTCCCGGTCGAGACGAGGAGGGCCGCGGGCCCCTCGACGGCGGCGTCGTACCCGACTATCTGCACGGCCGTCGCTTGGACAGGCCCGGGTTTAGGGGTGACGTTCCCGGTCGCCTCCCGACCGGTGTCACGGTGAGCGGCCCGACGGCCCGTCCGCGGGGCTGCAGGTCCCCGGAGGGAGGGCCCGAGACCGGAGGCCGACGGTGAACGGGGATCCGGGTTTATGTCAGGGGCACCCGACACGACCGATCGGTACCATGGCCGACCTCACACTCACGAGCCCGGCGTTCGACGACGGGGAGCCGATACCGGAGCGGTACGGCTACACGGAGAACAACGTCAATCCGCCCCTGGAGGTGTCGGGCGTGCCCGAGAGCGCCGAGACGTTGCTCCTCGTGGTCGACGACCCGGACGCTCGCGAACCCGCGGGGAAGATCTGGGACCACTGGGTCGTCTGGGACGTCCCTACCGACGTGGGGACGATCAGCGAAGGCTGGGACGCGGCCGACGCGGGCGCGACCGAGAGTGAGAACGACTTCGACGAAACCGGGTGGGGTGGCCCGAACCCGCCGGACCGCGAGCACACCTACCGATTTCTCCTCTACGCGCTCGATGCGACGCTCGGGCTCGACCCGAGCGCGACCAAGGACGAGGTCTACGACGCCGCCGAGGGGAGCGTCGTCGCCAAGGACCGTCTCGAAGGCACGTACGCGCCCTGAACGGCTCGCTTCGCTCGCCGTTCCGAGGTTCTCGAGGCGCCGAGACCGCCGGAGGTGGGGACGCCTGCATCGAGCACGACTACCGCTCCGACGCGTCCTCACTCCAGCAGTTCTCCCGTCGCCCGCCTGACGGCGTCGTCGCTGGAGCCGTCGGGTTCCCAGCCCAGCGCCGACAACTTCTCCACGGAGAGGCGCATCCGCGGGACGTCGCCGACCCACCCGCGGTCGCCGCCGGTGAACTCGTAGGCGGGGTCGAGCCCCATCTCGTCGGAAACGATGTCGGCGATGGTCGTCACCGACGTCGTCGTGCGCGTCCCGAGATTGTAGGTGTTGACCGCCGCGTCGGCGTGTTCGGCGACGTGGCACATCGCGTCGACGCAGTCCTCGACGTGCATGTAGGACTTCTCCTGGCGGCCGTCCCCGAGGATGGTCAGCGTCTCGGGGTCCTCGCGCAGTTTTCCGATGAAATCCGGGATCACCGACCCCGGCTGGAGGCGGGGGCCGACGATATTGGCGAAGCGGTAGTTCCACACGGTGAAGCCGTGGCTGTGAGCGTACACCGAGAGGAGTGACTCCTCGCCGAGTTTGCTCGCGCCGTAGATGCTGATGGGCTCCAGCGGCGCGTAGTCCTCCGGCGTGGGCCGGGGCGCCTCGCCGTACACCACCGAGGAGGAGGTGAAGGCGACGTTCGAGACGCCCACCTCGTCCATCCGGGTCGCGACCGTCTCGGTGAGGCGGTTGTTTCGGCGGAACTGTTCGACGTCGTCGGCGGCGGCGTTCTTGTCGGCCGCGAAGTGAAAGACCACGTCGACGTCTCCGGTGATGGCCGCGGCGGCGACGTCCGGGTCGGTCAGGTCGCCCTCGACGAGTTCGACACCGTCGGGCAGCCAGGACCGCTCCCCGTTCGAGAGGTCGTCGACCGCGAGGACGTCGTTGTCGGGCGCGAGTCGCTCACAGAGGTGTGACCCGACGAACCCCGCCCCGCCCGTCACGACGATGCGTTTCCCTGTCAGGTTCATACTGTCCCCTCGGACACTCGGCGCATGTGTGTTGTGGTCCGGGGCGACGGGGGGAACCACCCCGCCGGGAGTCCGGTAGACCGCCCCCCAGCGGCGACCTGCCCTCCGGCGCCTCCTCGCTCGTGGTCGGAAGACTCCTAAACGGGCCTCCCGTAACCGCGGCCGATGCAGGGGGAACCCGCCGTCGTCGTCTGCCGACTGGGCCACCGCCCCGGCCGCGACGACCGCATGACGACCCACGTCGGCCTGACCGCGCGGGCGCTGGGCGCGGACCGCGTCTTCCTCCCGACGGACGCCACCGGGTCGGCCGACACCGTCCGGGACATCACCGACCGCTTCGGTGGCCCGTTCGAGGTGGAGGTGGGGTCACCCATCTCGGAACTCCGCGAGTGGGACGGCACGATCGCCCACCTGACGATGTACGGCGAACCCGTCCAGCGGGTGGCCGGCGAGGTCAGGGAGACGTACGCTGGCGGCGACCCTCTCCTCGTCGCCGTCGGCGCCGAGAAGGTCCCCTTCGAGGTGTACGAGCGCGCCGACTGGAACGTCGCGGTGACGAACCAGCCCCACTCCGAGGTGGCGGGGCTCGCGGTGTTCCTCGACCGCCTCTTCGAGGGGCGCGAACTCGACCGGGAGCGGGCCGACGCGGACAGAGTCGTCGTTCCCCAGGAGAGCGGCAAGCGCGTCGAACAGCGGGACGGGAACGCCGGCGCGAACCCCGGGGGGACGAACGCCGAGGACGCCGGGACACCCGACGGAGGCTGATACTGCCGGCTGTACCGATGTACCGGTATTTCGCCGACCGGTTCGACGAAATCCGGAACTGATCTACAGCCGACCGTATGACGAGCCCAGAATGCCCAGAACGCTCGGGCGGGCCTTCCGGTGGGTTTAAACGCGTCACGGACCCAGACGGACGTGATGGCTTTTGAGGACCTCCTGGAGGACCCGGTGATACAGAAGTACCTCCACGAACTGGTCGGCCCGAAGGGGATGCCTGTCGCGGCGGCGCCGCCGGACGGCGAGGTGACCGACGAGGAACTCGCGGAGGAACTGGGACTCGAACTCAACGACGTGCGCCGGGCGCTTTTCATCCTCTACGAGAACGACCTCGCGAGCTACCGGCGCCTGCGCGACGAGGACTCGGGGTGGCTGACCTACCTCTGGACCTTCGAGTACGAGAAGATACCCGAACAGCTGGAGTCGGAGATGCACCGCCTGCTGGAAGCCCTCGAGAACCGGTCGGCGTACGAACACGACCACGAGTTCTACCTCTGTGAGCACTGCGGGATCCGCTTCGAGTTCGGCGAGGCCATGGAGTTCGGCTTCGAGTGCCCCGAGTGCGGGAACCCGGTCGAGGCGATGGAGAACACCCGCCTCGTCGAGGCGATGGACGAGCGCATCGCGGCCCTGCGGGACGAACTGAACGTCGACCGTGCCGAAGTCGAGGTCTGATGGTCGTCCTCGCCACCGGGTGCTACGTCGAGGGCGACGCCCGCGAGCGGGCGATGGACTCCCTCGGATCACAGGTCGATGACGCGCTGGGCGAGCTGGACGTGGAGACGACCGTCGGACTGCGCGACGACGGCTTCCCGACCGTCACCGTCTCGGGACCCGACGAAACGGTCGCGCGGGCCGTCCTCGCCGAGGAGTGGGGGGAACTCACCCCGCAGGTCCGCCCCGGAGAAGTCGCAGCCGGCACCCTCGAAGCCTGGGACGACGACGGGTTCGTCCTCGACACCGGCTTCGGCAACGAGGTGCGGGTCCCCGCCGGCGAACTCGGCCTGGGCCAGGGCACACCCGACCAGATCCGGACGCGCTTCGGCCTCGTCCAGCACGTCCCGCTGCGGTACGTCGTCGCGGAACCGGGCGAACCCGCCCGGCTGGCCGACGCCGAGCGCGACAGGCTCTACGACTGGACGCGGGGCGACGGCCGGGTGAACGTCAACTCCGCGACCCGCTCGGAGGTTCGCGCCACGGTCAACCGGGCGGGCCACGCCGCGGACATCGTCACCGTCGAGCGCCTCGGGTTGCTCGAACAGAGCGTCGTCTGCCGAGAGGGGACCGACCCGCCGGGCCTGCTCGCGAGCATCGGCCAGTACCTCCCCGCCGAGTTGCTCTGTGTCGTGTCATGAAGGGGCGACTGCTGATCGCGGTGGGACTGGTCGCGCTGCTCGCGGGCCTCGCGGGGTGTACCTCGGTGTTCGGGCCGGGCCAGCCCGACCCCGACCAGTTGGCCGAGAACGCCAGCTACGACTGGGACACCAACGCGACGACGACCTACACCATCTCGCGGTCGTCCTACACCGCCGTGGTCGAGACGGGCAACCGCTCGTTCGTCGTCGTCTACCAGACCGACGAACTCGGCACCGACCAGCCCCTGACCCCCAGAGGGTTGCAGTTCCGCTACGCGAACGGGACGGTCATCCGGTCCAACTCGACGGCCCTGAACGCGACCAACCAGGGCCAGCGGACCAACATCACGGTCCCCGAGGCGGACGGGAAGGTGGCCTTCACCGCGAAGCGACCGAACGCCAAGCGGTTCGCGACGCCCGTCTTCGTCGAGGGGTCACACGAGGTGGTCATGCCGCCCAGCGCGCGGGTCGGCATCCCGCTGCTCTCGCAGGTGTCCCCGCCGGCCGACGACAGGAACGTCTCCGAGGGGCGGATGACCGTTCGATGGAACGGAATCGAGCGCGGCCCGGTCGTCGTGCGCTACTACCTCCAGCGCGACATCCTCCTGTTCGGCGGGCTGGGCGGCGTCCTCGCCGTCGCCGGCGTCGTCGGCGCGCTCTACTACTACCGCCAGATCCGCACGCTGGAGAAACGCCGCGAGGAGATCGGCCTCGACGTCGAGACCGAGGACGACGACTTCGGCGACGACGGCCCGCCGCCGGGCATGCGCTGACCGTCGGCGACCGCTGTGTCGCGGCGGGCATCGACGACCGCGGACGGGCGTTCTTTTGACCCCCGAGTCCCAACGGCGGGTATGCGCGTCGCGATAGTCACGGTGGGGGACGAACTCCTCGTCGGCGACACGGTGAACACGAACGCCGCCTGGCTCGGTCGGCGACTGGACCAGCGCGGCGTGACTGTGGCCCGCGTGACGGTCCTGCCCGACGACGTCGGGGAGATCGCCCGCGTCGTCAACGAGTACCGCGCCGCCTGCGACGCGGTGCTCGTGACCGGCGGGCTCGGCCCCACCCACGACGACCTGACGATGGAGGGCGTCGCCGCCGCGTTCGGCCGCGACGTCGCCGCCAGCGACGAGGTCCGCGAGTGGCTGGAGGCCGACGGCTACGCGGCCAGCGACCTCGCGGCGGGCACGACCGAGATCCCCGAGGGCGCACGCATGCTCGAAAACCCCGAGGGCGTCGCTCCGGGGTGTGTCATCGGCGGCGTCTACGTCCTCCCGGGCGTGCCCGACGAGATGAAGGCCATGTTCGAGACGGTTGCCGACGAGTTCGAGGGCGAGCGCCAGTTCTCGGCAACGGTCACGGCCGCCGAACCCGAGAGCGCGCTCCTGGACCGGATCGCCTCCGTGCGCAAGGAGTTCGACGTCACCGTGGGGAGCTACCCCGGCGAGAACGTCCGGCTGAAGGTCCGCGGTCCGGACGAGGGTGTCGTCGAGGAAACGGCCGCGTGGCTGCGCGAACGCGTCGAGTCACCCGAGGAGTGATGCGGTCGGTCGTCAATCAGTTCCGGATTTCGTCGAACAGGTCGGCGAGATACCGGTACATCGGGACAACCGACCGTACGAGCGCCCGAGCGGTCGGCGGCTACCGGTAGAGGTACCGGAGCCACAGCGCGGTGAACAGGAGTCCACCGAGCAGCATCACCCAGCCCGCGGCGTCGACGAGTCCCGGCACGACGGTCTCCTGCAGGAGGAGGGTCATACGCGTGGATCGTCCACCTCCGATATAAAATCCGGCGAAGCGCGGGAGCCGCGTCCCTTTTGCACCGTCCCGCCCAACGCCCGGTGATGCGACGGATCGGGTTCGTCGTCAACCCCATCGCGGGGATGGGCGGCCCAGTCGGACTGAAAGGCACCGACGGCAAGGTCGCGGAGGCGCGCCGGCGGGGCGCCGAGCCGCGAGCGCGGGAGCGGGCGCGTGTCGCGCTCGACGCACTCGCCGGGAGCGGTGCCGACGTGGAGTTGCTGACCTACGGAGCAGCGATGGGCGAGAGGGTCGCCCGCGCGGCTGGGTTCGACCCGGTGGTCGTCGGGCGGCCCGACAGCCCGGAGGGTCGAGACGACGATGGCAACGACGTGGCCTCGGCAGCCGACAACGACGTACCCCCGGGAGACGAAGACGGGACGCGGACGACGGCGGGCGACACGCGAGCGGCGGTCGCGGCGTTCGTCGACCGGGGCGTCGACCTGATACTGTTCGTCGGCGGTGACGGCACGGCGACCGACGTGGCCGAGGAACTCGACCGTCTTCACAGCGACGTGCCGATACTGGGCGTCCCAGCGGGCGTCAAGATCTACTCGTCGGTGTTCGCGGTCAGGCCCGCGGCGGCCGGGCGGGTCGCCGCGACCTTCGCGGAGACCGAAACGGGCGAGGTCAACGACATCGACGAGGACGACTACCGCGAGGGGCGGGTCTCGACGAACCTCCGGGCGGTCGTGGAGACGCCGGCGGCCGCCGAGCGACAGGCGAGCAAGCAACTGGGCGGCGGGAGCGTCGAGACGCTCGCCGAGGGCGTCGCCGAGGACGTCAGGGACGGCGTCACCTACGTCCTCGGCCCCGGCGGGACGCTCGCAGCAGTCAAGGACGCGCTCGGGTTCGAGGGGTCGCCCATCGGCGTGGACGTCTGGCGGGACGGCGAGGTCCTCGTCGGGGACGGCGGCGCGGCCGGGATCGAGGCGGCGCTGGGCGAGGAGAACGTCGTCGTCGTCTCGCCCATCGGCGGACAGGGGTTCGTCTTCGGCCGGGGCAACCAGCAGATCTCCCCCGCCGTGATCCGGCGGTCGACAGTCGAGATAGTGGCCTCCCGGTCCAAACT